>NZ_CP039247.1:0-309632 GCF_004795735.1 Corynebacterium endometrii | reverse complement strand
ACGCGGCGGCCGCGCCGGCGGACAGACCGGTGCCCACAACGAGGACGGTGAACTTGCGGCGGTTCAGAGGGGAAACGAGCTCCAGGTTGTGGTCCTTCTGCCAGGTCCACATGTCCTTCATTGGGACGCCGTGAGGCTCGTTGGATTCCAGGATCGAACCAGCGGTAACGCCAGGAACGATGGACTGTGGGTGCGAGAAGTTCGGGTGCTCGCGCTTCAGTTCAGTGTTAGTCATGAATTCAAACTTTCCAATCAGTCCGGCTACAGGGTTACCCAGCCAAGGGCTACGGACAGAGGCAGGATGATGTTGCCGATGGTGACAACAGCAGGAATCACGTATGCCAGTACTACGAAGACCTGGCGCCACTTCTTGCCGGTGATACCCAGGTCAGAGGCGGCGAGCTTGATGCCGTGGGTCAGGTGGAAGAAGAGGGCAACCATTGCCAGCACGTAGAAGATCGTGACCGGCCAGCGGCTGAACGTCTCGATCATGTTGGCCTTGACGGAACCATGCACGAAGCCCTCAGGGGCTGCTGGCGCAACGCCCATAGTCAGGTCGAGCAGGTGGAAGACGATGAACAGCAGCAGGAAGATGCCGGTAAACAGCATGGTCTTCGTGGCGAAAGAGTCAACGCCGCCCATCAGGTTGGTGCGGGAGAACTTGCCGCGGGAGCGCTTGGAACGGCCGTGCAGGGCAACCGCGCCGTAAATGTGGGCAATAATCGCAACGAGCAGGACAATGCGGATAGCCCACAGAGCGGTACCGGCGGGCAGGATTGGCTCGCCCATGGTGCGCAGGAAGTGGCCGTACTTGTCGATCGGGTTCTGGCCATCCTCGTAAGGGGCGGAGTAGATCTTCAAGTTACCGGCCATGTGGCCTACAACGAACATTGCAAAGAGCAGGCCCGTGATGGCCATTACCAGCTTCAGCGCCCACGTTGGGACGGATGGCTTCTCGCGCAGCGATTCGTTAGTGATGTAGCCGTGAGCAATTGCCTCACGGTCTGGATTTCTTACAGTCATGACACCTCCATAGTCGGTATTACCTTACGCACCAGCCGCCACAGGTAACCACTCAAATACGGACCTTTTTCATGCCGCTAGCCAGCTTCCCCCCAAGGAATTCACAGCTTTTAGGTTAGGGTAACCTTAACCCTCCCCAGAGAAACCCCCTATAAGCACGTCAACCGCCATTTATGCAACACGTGTGTTGTCTAATTTCCGGCCAAATGTGACGTTTATCACCGAAGCCTGTCCGCGTGAAGTTTTTACCCCAATATGTGTCAAACTTTCGCCGGATCCCGCCAATTCCAGCTCCGCCCAGGGCGAATTTCCTCCGGATATTTTCTCCCCTACCCACCCCCGTAACCATTGCTTTTTATCCACTCGCCCGTAGATTCACATCAAGTTTGCAAAATCGGTGTTAAAGATTTACACCGTTCTGTAATCTGTGCTGCATGGGAAAGACGTACGTAGGCTCACGGCTTCGCCAGCTCCGGCGCGAGCGCGATCTCAGCCAGGCTTCACTTGCATCCACGCTTGGCCTATCAGCCAGCTATGTCAACCAAATTGAGCACGATGTTCGCCCGCTGACGGTCCCGGTACTTTTGCGCATCACGGAAGTCTTTGGCGTGGACGCCACCTTCTTCTCCCGCGATGATGATTCACGCCTGCTCGCCGAGATCCAGGACGTCATCCAGGACAAGGAGCTGTGCCCATCCCCCGTCGAGCTGCAGGAGCTTTCCGAGCTCGTGTACAACCACCCCACCGTCGCGCGCACGATGGTGGACATCCACCGGCGCTACCGCAATGTGCGTGACAAGCTCTCCCTCGCCACGGACACCCGCCGCACCGCCGGCGCCCAGGCGCTGTCCATGCCGCACGACGAGGTCCGCGATTTTTTCTACGCCCGCCAGAACTACTTGGACGATTTGGATAACGTGGCGGAAGGCATCGCGGGGGACGTCGGAGTAGACCGCTTCCAGATCCGCAAGACCGAGGAGGCCCTGGCTAAGCGCCTGCGCGACAAGCACGGCATCGAGATCATTACCACCCCGCAACTGGATGGCACCCTGCACCGCTTCGACCGTGAGGCCAAGACGCTGCGCCTCGCCTCCCGCCTGACCGAGGGCCAGCGCGCCTTCCGCATGGCCGCCGAGCTGGGATTCCTGGAGGCCGGGGACCAGATTCAGCGGCTGGTGGACGAGGAGCCTTTCACTTCCGACGCCTCCCGCAACCTCGCCCGCCGCGGCATCGCGTCCTATTTCGCGGCCGCGACGGTCCTGCCCTACAAGATGATCCACGCCGAGGCTGAGCAATCCGGCTATGACATTGAATACCTGTGCCAGGTCTTCGGCGTGGGGTATGAGACCGCGGCGTCCCGCCTGTCCACGCTTCAGCGCACCAACCTGCGCGGCATTCCTTTTACCTTTGTGCGCGTGGACCGCGCCGGAAATATGTCGAAGCGCCAGTCCGCCACCGGCGTTCACTTCTCCAACTCCGGCGGCACCTGCCCGCTGTGGAACGTGTATGACACCTTCGCCCAGCCGGGCGTGATTTCCCGCCAGCTGGCGCAGATGCCGGACGGGCGCAATTACCTCTGGATCGCCCGCACGGTGCAGCAACAGCAGGGGCGTTTCACGGACACCAACAAGCTATTTGCCATTGGCCTAGGCTGCGAGGCGCGCCACGCGGACCGCACCGTCTACGCCGAGGGTCTCGACATCACGGACACGGATGCCGCCACGCCAATCGGCGCCGGCTGCAGGACCTGCCCGCGCGAGAACTGCGCGCAACGCGCTTTCCCCTCAATCAACGAGGCCCTCACCATCGACGCGCACAAGTCCTCCGTGGCCCCCTACTAGCCGCGACGCTTACCGCCGCCACCGCCAATGGATTGGCGCTAGTCATCATCGAGCATTTCCAGCGGATCCTCCTCGCTGACGGATGCCTCCCATACTTCCTTGGCTGCCGTGAAGTTGATGGAGGCAATAATCAGCCCCACGATGACATCGAACCACGCGGTGGCCACCGCAAAGGTGGCCAGACCGGCGGCGATAATCAGCACGTTCGCCAGCGCATCGTTGCGCGCCGCCAGCCATGCGCCGCGGGTTAAGGATTGCCCCGGCACGCCCTCACCATGGGCCCTGCGCAGCTTGAGCAGGATGACCGCGCACGCCACGTTGACCACCAGCGCGCCCGCGGCCGTAAGCGTCAGGGCGCCCGGTTCGGGCGGCTGCGGGTCGAAAATCTTGGCCACCGCGGTGACCACCGCGGCTATCGCCGGCAGCAGGATCACCGCCGCGAGCACCATGCCCGCGCGCCTGCGCGCAGCCAAAGACCAGGTCAAAGCGAAGAACACCAGCATATTAATGGCCGTGTCTTCAAAGAAATCCACCGAGTCCGCGAACAGCGACACTGATCCCAGCCGCACCGCCATGACCATCTCAACCAGGAAGTAAGCAAAGTTCAGCGCGGCGACTACCAGCACCGCTTTCCTAATACCGGCCATCTCCTCATTCATGCTTCGGCTTCCTCCATCGAATATAACGACAATAATGTACCCCCAACAGCAACGCCCGCCCGGGACCTCGGGGGTCAACCGGACGGGCGCGGTGCTAACTCAAGCGAAGGGCGCTCTAAAGGTTAATCATGTGGCCTTCGATGCCGTGAACGGCTTCCTTCATTGCCTCGGACATAGTCGGGTGAATGTGCACGTTGCGTGAGATTTCGCCCGCGGTCAGGTCGAAGCGCTGTGCCAGGGTCAGCTGTGGGGTGAAATCTGATACACCCTCGCCTACCATGTGGGCGCCCAGCAGCTCGCCGTACTCGCCATCGGCGACGACCTTGACGAAGCCGTCGGTCGCGTTGGCGCCAACCGCCTTGCCGTTCGCGGAGAACGGGAAGGAGGCAACCTTGATCTCCTTGTCCGGCCACTTCTCCTCAGCCTGCTCCTTGGTGTAGCCGAAGGAGGCGACCTGCGGGTTACAGAACGTTGCGCGAGGCATCATCATGTAATCACCCAGGGTCTGGGTCTCGGCGCCGGCGATGGTCTCGGCGGCAACGATGCCCTGAGCCTCGGCCACGTGA
The DNA here is from genome assembly GCF_004795735.1 of Corynebacterium endometrii. NCBI lineage: Bacteria > Bacillati > Actinomycetota > Actinomycetes > Mycobacteriales > Corynebacteriaceae > Corynebacterium > Corynebacterium endometrii. Next base: position 305,543 of record NZ_CP039247.1, on the reverse strand, counting down.
GCCAGCTGCAGCTTGGCGGTGACGTCACCGATGGCGTAGATGCCGTCAACATTGGTGCGCATGTAATCATCGATGGCAATAGCGCCGCGCTCGGTGAGCTCAACGCCGGTGTTCTCCAGGCCAAAGCCCTCGGTGCGAGGACGGAAGCCAACGGAAATCAGAACGCGGTCAACGGTGATGGTCTCCGTCTTATCAGAGCCCTTCTTCTGGTAGTCAACCTCGACGGAGTCCCCATTGTCGCGCACCGCGGTGGTAGCGTGCCCTGGAAGAAGCTTGACGCCATGCTTCTTGTAGACCCTAGCGATCGCCTTGGAGACCTCTGCGTCCTCGTTAGGAAGCACGCGGTCCATGTACTCGATGAGGGTTACATCGACGCCGTACGCGTTGAGCACGTAGGCAAACTCCATGCCGATTGCGCCGCCGCCCACGATGGCGATCTTTTCTGGCGCCTCCGGGTTGAGGATGTGCTCCTCAAAAGAGACCACGTTCTCAGACAGTTCAATACCAGGCAGCGTGTTAACGATGGAGCCGGTGGCGATGATGCAGTTATCGAAGGTGATGGTCTTGCCCTTGTCATCGCCCTCGGTGATTTCCATGGTCTTGGCATCGGTAAAGGAACCCAGGCCGTGGATCTCGGTGATCTTGTTCTTCTTCATCAGGTAGTGGACGCCCGCCACGATCTTCTCCGAGACCTTGCGGGAACGCTTGTGGGCGTGGGAGTAATCCATCTCCACGTCGCCCTTGATGCCGAAGACATCCTTCTCATGCTTGAGGATGTTTGCGATCTCAGCGTTCTTGATCAGCGACTTGGAAGGGATGCAACCTACGTTCAGGCAGACACCGCCCCAGTACTGCTTCTCAACAACCGCGACCTTCTGGCCAAGCTGAGCTGCACGGATAGCGGCTACGTAGCCACCAGGGCCCGCGCCGAGTACTACTACGTCATAATGTTCTTTAGTCACGCCCTATAGGGTATCTAAATTTTGCGTATCTGTCTGCGCCTACCCCTATATATCGCCTACCCAGGCTCGGGTCGATCGCATAAAAAATCGCCCGCGCCGTCACCGGCCCGGGCAATCTACCCTTTAGCTATTCCTTAGAACCAGCCCAGGGACACGGCCAGTTGGGAGGAGCCGGAGGAGCCCATGTGAATGAACTCGCCGAGGTAGGTATTGAGCTGTACGAGGAAAAGATCAATCGGGTTCATGCTGGATCCTTAGAACAATAGGCAGTTGATTTTTCAGGGCGTTCTTACACGCTTTTAACGCCAAATCCTACTACCGCGTTACGTGCGCGGCAGTGCAACTTGCACGCAAGCGTGCATCGATACACCGCAAGATAGGTTTTCGCGACTATAACACACCGCGCACCCCATTTGACACAACTTTAACAATAGTCCCACCAATCACTTCTTTAACTTGCTATGCTGTGCGCACACGCATAACTCCCTGACCATCATCAAAGCCGCGGCACTGGCGCGTCCAGCTGGGGCCGAATGGATTGTTAACATCTTCCCAGGCCCTTCCGATGTGAGGGGAAGAAGCACGCAATCCCTGTCCCTAGCTCTGCATCGTCACCGCCCGGAGACGTTCTACCCAGGAAGCGGAACATATGAAGATCCTTCGCACTGCAACCAGCACCGCCGCGGCCATCGCCATCGCCGCCGGAGTGCTAACCGCGCCCGCCATCGCCGCGGCCTCGGACATCGCCGCGGATGACCCGCGGATCACCCAGGGGGAAGACGCCGCCACGGTGACCGTAAAGTCCGTGGAGGACTTCGAAAAGCGCGCCGTGCAGGTATGGTCCGAGAGCGAGTCCAGCTGGGAAAAGCTGAAAGACTCTGACAAATGGATCATCAATTCCAACCTGTCCAGGATCGATGAGAAGGGCACCATATTCTTTGGGCCGGAATCAGTGGGCAACCACTACAACGGCCGGGTCCGTTGGGTTGAGACCTTCTCGCCGTCAATGAACAAATTCATCGATTTGGCCGTCATCACCCCGGATGGAACGTTCAATACTCCCCGCCCCACCATCTATATGCTCAACGGCGCCGGTGGCGCGGAGCAGGGCATGGACTGGATTTCCGCCACGGTGGGCCGCCCCGATACTGACATCGTCGATTTCTACTCGGGCCACGACGTAAACGTGGTCATCCCGATGGGCGGCGCTTTCTCCTACTACACGGACTGGCTGGAATCCCCACAAACCGGCTACCTCAGCGACCCGGCAATCAAGTGGGAGACCTTCCTTACCCGCGAGTTGCCGCAGGCGCTCGAACCCGCGATCAACGGCAACGGGAAGCGCGGCATCGCCGGCATGTCCATGTCCGCTACCTCCGCGCTGCTGCTGGCCCAGCATAATCCGGGCTTCTATGACGCCATTGGCTCCTTCTCCGGCTGCGCGGCCACGTCCACCCCGCTGCCGCGCTTTTATACGGCTCTGACGGTCAACCGCGGCGGTGGCACCCCTGCACAGATGTGGGGCCCGGCAAACGGCCAGTACGCCCGCTACAACGACGCGTTGATTAACGCCACCGCGCATAATTTCGCGGATTCTGAGATTTACGTCTCCACGAACTCCGGCCTGCCGGGCGAAAATGAGATGCTCTCCTCCATGATTCCGGACAACCCCTCTTTCGAACAGACCTCCGCGGCTTTCCAAACCTCCTCCACCCTGACCGTTGAGGGCGGCGCCATCGAGGCCGCGATGAACGCTTGCACCCATGACCTGAAGAGTAAGATGGACGCGGAAGGCGTGGACGCTACCTGGAACTTCCGCCCAACCGGCACGCATTCCTGGCCGGGCTGGCGCTCAGACTTGCGCGAATCCTGGCCCACGTTTGCCCGGGCCTTCGGCCTTCCCGAGTCGCAGTAATCCGCACCGCGTTATAAGCTCACCCCTAAAACCCAAATACCCATAAGGATTCTCATGAAGAAGCGTCTTGGCACCATCATTGCTTCAGTGGCCGTAGCTGGTTCTTTGGCTCTTGCTCCGGCGGCAACCGCCGCCAATCTGACCCCTCAGCAGGTCGCAGGCAGCCAGGCCCTGTCCACCGTATCCCCCCTAGAGGCCACCCCCGAGGTTGCTGACTCCGCGTGGTACAAGCAGTTCGCGAACGATGACCGCGTCATGAAGCTGCAGGCCACCTCACCCGCGATGAACGGCCGCGTGGTTCCGCTCGCGGTTATCCCGGCCGGCGAGGCCAACCGCCCAACCATCTACCTGCTCAACGGCGCCGGCGGCGCAGAGCAGGACATGGACTGGACCGTGATGTCCCAGGTGGTGGATTTCTACTCGGATCTGAAGGTCAACGTGGTCATCCCGCAGGCCGGCGCTTTTTCCTACTACACGGACTGGAAGCAAGACCCTAACGGCACCTACCTGAAGGGCCCACAGAAGTGGGAGACCTTCCTGACCAAGGAGCTTCCCGGCCCAATCGAGCGTCACCTGCAGGCCAACAACAAGCGCGCGGTGGCCGGCATGTCCATGTCCGCTACCTCCGCGCTGCTGTTTGCCCAGCATAATCCGGGCTTCTACGACGCAGTTGGCTCCTTTGCCGGTTGCGCCGCTACCGCCGACCCGGCGACCTATGAGTTCACGCGCCTGACCGTTAATCGCGGCGGCGGGCAGCCTGAGCAGATGTGGGGCCGCCAGGGTTCCGCGACCAACCGCTGGAATGACGCCCTAATCAACGCCGCCAAGCTGCGCGGTACCGAGCTCTACATTTCCTCGGGCTCTGGCCTGGCCGGCAAGACCGATATGCCTTCCTACTACACCGCCCAGGGCATAGAACCCGTCCCGGCCGTTCTGGGTGCCGCAACCCTGCAGATTGAGGGCGGCGCCATCGAGGCCGCGGTCAACCACTGCACCCATAACTTAAAGGCCAAGCTGGACAAGAACGGTATCCCCGCGGATTACAACTTCCGCAACGTTGGCACCCACTCCTGGCCGGGCTGGCGTGAGGACATTGAGAAGTCCTGGGCCACCTTCTGGCGCGCTTTCTACGCTTAAGTTCACTTGAGCCCCCAGGGGCGGTAGGATCGCAGCTTATGTTCACGCTGTGCCCTGCCGCCCTTTCTGGATCCCGTGACCCGTACACGGGGGTGGAGTTTAACCTGGGCTTTCGGGTCAGCCACTACGCCTTAAACCTGGACTACAAGGTGGAGCCCAATGCGCTGGCTGGCGAAGCGGTACTGCGGGTTGTGACGGGCGACGAGGAGCTTAAGAAAATGAGCCTGGACCTCGCCGCGGGCATGGTGACGCGCCGCGTCACGGCGGACGGCAAGGTAAAGGTTGCTAAGTTCAAGCAGTCCGGCGGCAAGCTGCGTATAAGCTTCGGCGCGCCGGTTCCCGCCGGGCAGGAATTCGCGTTGACCATTCGTTACGGCGGCAACCCCAAGCCCATTCGGACCACGTGGGGCCAGATTGGTTGGGAGGAAACGGAGTCCGGCGCGCTGGTTGCCTCGCAGCCCAATGGCGCGCCGAGCTGGTTCCCGTGTGATGACCACCCCAGCCAGAAGGCCACCTTCGATTTCAGGATTGCGGCCGATTCGCCGTTTACGGTGGTGTGCCCGGGCACGCTGATATCGAAGCGCTCCACCGGTTCCACCACCCGCTGGCATTACGCGGCCGAGTCCCCCCTGGCCACCTATCTCGCCACCGTCAACGTGGGCGAGTTCACGGCCTTCGATTTAGGCCGCAACACCACGGTGTTCGCCCCGGCGGAGCTCAAGTCCCAGGTCAATGAGGAGTTTGCCCGGCAGCAGGACATGCTGGACTTCTTTGAGGAACGCTTCGGGGACTATCCCTTCCCGGATTACCGCGTTGTGGTCACCGAGGACGCCTTGGAAATTCCGCTTGAGGCCCAGGGCCTGTCCATCTTTGGTTCCAATCACGTCAAAGGAGACCACGTCTTTGAGCGGCTCATCGCCCACGAGCTTTCCCACCAATGGTTTGGTAACTCCTGCGGGCTGAGCGTGTGGGGAGACATTTGGCTCAACGAGGGATTTGCCTGCTATTCGGAGTGGCTGTGGCTTGAGCATTCCCAGGGCGTGCCCGCTCATGAGTCCGCGCGTTCCCACTACAAGGTGCTAGAGCGCAAGGACCAGGACCTCTACCTGGCGGATCCCGGCGCCAGGGATATGTTCGATGATCGGGTGTACAAACGCGGCGCGCTCTTCGTTCATTCGCTGCGGCGCGAGCTGGGCGACGATGCGTTCTTCCGCGCCATCCGCAGCCATCTTGCCGCGGCGCGCCACTCAACCACCACCGCGTCCGACGCCCTCTCCGCCTTCCGCAGCGCCGGCAACCCCGCCGCTATCGACGCGCTCGCAGCGGACTGGCTAGGCCAGCGCGCGCTGCCGCGCTTCCCGGCGTAAGCCGGTGGTGCTTTAACGCTTGACTATGGAGATTATCCAGCCCGCGTCGCCGGTCTCTTGAAAATCAACCACCTCGTGGCCGTTATCGGCGGCCCAGCGCGGGATGGTCTCCGTGCCCTGCGTGCAGTCAAACTCGATGGTGAGTTCATCGCCCACCTCGAGCTGCTCGAGGGCATCCTTGGCCTCAATCAGCGGGAACGGGCACACCGCGCCCATGGAATCCAGGTGGTACCTGCCCTGCTCCAGCTGGGTCAGGCCAGGCTTGCGCGCGACTTTTAGCCCCAGGTCTACCTGCGGCAGGGTTGCCACCGCGGTTCCGCCGAGGGACGGGGCGGCCTGGATCACCGGGCTAGCGGCGGTGTTAAGCGGCTGGTCCTGAGGGGCGGCGTCGGGCGCGGAGGCAGGCTGGGAACCACGGGAAGGCTTGAGCCAGATCTTGGCCGCGAAACCCACGCCCAGCGCCATAAACAGCAAGGAGACCCAGCCCTGGTAGCTAAACAGGGAGGTTTGGACCATGCCATTGCCCACGGTGCAGCCGCCGGCCAGCGCCGCGCCGATTCCCATGAGCGCGCCGCCGCCGATGGAGCGGACGGTCTGGGTGGCGTCAGGAATGCGGATGCGGAACTCGCCGGTCGTTTTTGCCGCGATGAACGAACCGATCAGGATGCCCAATACCAACATGACGCCCCAGTTGATGCGCTCCGGCTCGCCGGTGGTAAGGAAGCTGGCTATGTCAGCGGACGGGGTGGTAATTCCCAGGCCGGAGTTGCGGCCGGTAGCCGCGGACAACGGCCACGCCGCCACGCCCAGCAGGCCCACCAGCACGGCGGCAGTGTAGACGTGGAGCGGCTTGGCAAGGCCCTTCTTGCCGAGGTTTGCCACCTTGAGCCCGGCGCGCTTTTCCTTGGACATGTAATGCCAGGTCAGGTACGCGGTCAGAGCGCTAAGCGCGATGGTAAAGATCCATGGGGACACGCCCAAGGTTTCCGGGATGGTGGTGGCCTCAACCCTGAAGGATTTGACGGACTCATCCAAGCGGTTGAGGAAGCCGTACTTCATGGCCGCGGCGAACAGCGCGTAAAAGATCAGCGCGAACCAGGAACCTACCAGGCCCTCGCCGGTGCGGTACCAGGTGCCGGACGCGCAGCCGCCGGCCCACACGATGCCGATGCCGAAGAGGAAACCGCCCACTATCACCGCGACCGGCGCAAAATTGCTGACCTCGGGGCTAATGACACCGGCGCTGCTCAGCGCGGTTAGTCCAACCGCGTGGACCGAGATGACGATAAGCAGCGCGGTGAAGGTGCGCCAGCTTTTGAGCAGGAAGATATCCCGCAAAAAGCCGGTGACGCAAAACCGCCCGCGCTGCATGACGATTCCGAGGACGGCGCCGAGCGCCAGACCGCTAAGTATCATGTGGACTCCGTTGATGTAGTGAGAATTATTTCCGGAGGCACCACATTAGACCTATCCGTCTATTTTTACAAGACTTTAATGTACAGCTTTGTCTATCAAGCCCAGGGGCTCCCCCGCCCGGCGCGGCGCTAAACTAGATTCCCATGAGCTCTCCCCAAAAACTCCTTGTTACGGGCGGCGCCGGCTTCATCGGCGCCAATTTCGTCCACCTGCTGCGCCGCGAACGGCCCTCATGGGAGATCACCGTCCTAGACAAGCTCACCTACGCGGGCAACCCCGCGAACCTGGAGGGAACGGACGCGCGCCTCGTGGAGGGCGATATTTGCGATTCTGACCTCGTAGACCGGTTGGTGGCCGCGGCGGATGTGGTGGTGCATTTCGCCGCGGAGAGCCACAATGACAATTCGCTGTCCAATCCGCGCCCATTCATAGACACCAATCTGGTGGGCACGTTTACGCTGTTGGAGGCCGCGCGCAAGCACGACAAGCGTTTCCACCACATCTCCACCGACGAAGTCTTCGGCGATCTAGCCCTCGACGATCCCGCACGTTTTACGGAACAAACCCCATACGCGCCGTCCTCGCCGTATTCGGCATCCAAGGCCGGGTCCGACCACCTAGTCCGCGCGTGGATACGCAGCTTTGGCCTGGCCGCCACGATTTCCAATTGCTCCAACAACTACGGCCCCTACCAGCACATCGAGAAATTCATCCCGCGCCAGGTCACCAATATCTTAAGCGGCCTGCCGGCCAAGCTCTACGGCACCGGCGCGCAGGTGCGGGACTGGATCCACGTCGATGACCACAACGCCGCCGTCCTAGCGATTCTCGAGCGCGGGGCCCTGGGTGAGACGTATAACATCGGTGCCGACAATGACCATGTCTCCAACCTCCAGGTAATAGAGCTCATCTGCGAGCTGATGGGCGGCGAATTTGAGCACGTCGCCGACCGCCCGGGCCACGACCAGCGCTACGCGATGGATTCGGCGAAGCTGCGCCGGGAACTGGACTGGGCGCCGGTATACACGGATAATCAGACGGGCATGCGGCGGGGACTGGAGCAGACCATCGAGTGGTACACGGCCCACCGCGCGTGGTGGGAACCGCTCAAGAAGGCGGTCGAAGCGCAGTACGCGGAAAGGGGCCAGTGATGATTGACGGCTTAAAGATCTTTGACCTCGACGTTCACGGGGATGAGCGTGGTTGGTTCAAGGAGAATTGGCAGCGCTCCAAGCAGCTGGAGCAGGGGCTACCGGACTTCGGCCCGGTGCAAAACAATATTTCCTTCAACGCCGAGCGCGGGGTAACCCGCGGGCTGCACGCCGAGCCCTGGGATAAGTACATCTCCGTAGCCACCGGTTCCGTGATGGGCGCGTGGTGTGACCTGCGCGAGGGCTCCCCCACGTACGGGCACACCTACACCCACCGCATCGATGCGGCCACGGCCGTGTTCGTGCCGCGGGGCGTGGCCAATGGCTTCCAGGCTCTGGAGGACAACACCACCTACACCTACCTGGTCAACGCGCATTGGTCTCCGGACGCGGCCTATAGCTTTGTGAACCTCGACATGATTGACTGGCCGCTCGAGCCCACCGAGGTTTCCGAAAAGGATAAGCACCACCCACAGCTGGCGGACGCCGTGCCGGTGCCGCCGCGTAAGATCCTGGTAACGGGCGCAAACGGTCAGCTTGGGCGCGCACTCAAGGCGGTCTACGGCGACGCGGCGCACGTGGAATACTGCACGCGCGCGGAATTCGATATCACCAACCCGCCGGCGCGGGACTGGGCCCAGTACCAGGCGATCATCAATTGTGCGGCGTTCAACGATGTTAACGGCGCCGAGGAGCGCCGGGCCGAGGCGTGGGCCGTCAACGCTTCCGCCCCGGCGAAGCTCGCCACGATCGCCTCCGAGCACAACCTCACGCTCGTGCACGTCAGCTCCGATTACATCTTTGACGGCACCCGCGAGCTGCACACCGAGGAGGAAATCCCGTCCCCGCTAAGCCTTTACGGTGCGTCCAAGGCGGCCGGCGACACGGCCGCGCAGACCACGCCCAAGCACTATGTCATCCGCACCGCCTGGGTCTTCGGCGAGGGCAAGAACTTCATCCGCACCATGGCGGACCTGGCCGCCAAGGACGTGGAGCCGCGGGTCATCCACGACCAGCGCGGGCGCCCCACCTACGCCGAGGATCTGGCCAAGGCCATCAAACACCTCCTCGAGACCGGTGCGGAGTACGGGGTATACAACGTGACCTCGGGCGGTGACGCGGTGGGGCGCGATGAGATAGCGATGGCGGCGTTTATTGCCGTCGGGAAAGATCCCGCGGGCGTGCACCCCGTGACCACGCAGCAGTATCGCGAGATTGCCGGGCCCGAGGCGGACCGCCCGGCGGAATCCACACTGGACCTTTCGAAGATCGAGGCCACCGGATTTACCCCAATGAACTGGCGCGCCGCCGTGGCGCTGTACTTGGCATTAGGCTAGAAACTTATGAAAGGCATCATCCTCGCCGGCGGCTCCGGCACGCGGCTGTACCCCATCACCAAGGGCATATCCAAGCAGCTCATGCCGGTATATGACAAGCCAATGATCTACTACCCGCTGTCCACGCTGATCCAGGCTGGCATCCGGGAGATCTTGATTATCACCACCCCAGAAGACCGGACGGCGTTCGAGCGCCTCCTGGGCGACGGCTCACACCTAGGCATCATGCTCTCCTACGCCGTGCAGCCGCGGCCCGAGGGCTTGGCCCAGGCCTTCATCATCGGCGAGGATTTCATTGGTGATGACTCCGTGGCGCTGGTGCTGGGTGACAACATCTTCGACGGCCACGGGTTTTCCACCGCGCTTGCCGAATGCCGGAATCCGGACGGCGGCACCATCTTTGCCTACGAGGTTTCCGACCCCCAACGCTACGGCGTCGTGGAGTTCGATGCGGGCGGCAATGCCTTGTCCATCGAGGAAAAGCCGTCTGAGCCACGGTCCAATTTCGCCGTGGTGGGCTTGTACTTCTATGACAACTCCGTGGCGGACATCGCGCGGGGGATCGCCCCTTCCGCGCGCGGCGAGCTAGAGATTACCGCCGTCAACGAGGAATACCTGCGCCGCGGGAAGCTGGCGGTCAAGCGCTTGCAGCGCGGCGACGTGTGGTTAGACACCGGCACCGTGGACTCCATGTCCGAGGCTTCCGCATACATCGAGGTGCTCCAGAAGCGCACCGGCGCGGTCATCGGTTCCCCGGAGGTTGCCGCCTATCGCGAGGGGTTCATCTCCCGCGAGGCCTTGGTCCAACTGGCCGAGGAGCTCGACAAATCCGGTTACGGCGCGTACCTGCGCACAGCGGCACGCGAGGACTAGGCGGGGCTGGGGCGGGGCCTGGTGCTGGGGCTGGGGGTGCTCGATTCCCGCAAATGACTGCCCGCAAACGACCTACACCACGGTCAGCTAGGTGAAGCTTGTGCCTTATTTGGGCCGAAAACGTCGGTGTAGGTCGTTTGCGGGCGGTTGTTTTCCTAGCGGACGCTCCGCCTCGCACCTTTAGACCGCGGGCCTTCGCCGCAGGGGACCAAAGCTCAACTCGCGCCTGACCATTTCAATAAGTGCGTCGGGCGATGCTAACTGCTGGGGCGATAGCCTCAAGACGCGGTACCCGGCGTTGGTTATTTCCTTCTCCCTACGGCGTTCATCGACGATAGCGCTCGTTGGGTCGCCGAAAGTCCCGTCATACTTCACATTGCCGTCTACCTCCACGACAAGCCACCCGTCAATGCAGATATCGGCGTAGTAGTTGAGGATCTTCTTCTGCGCTTCGACCTCCATAGCTATCCCGCAATCCAGCAAGTCCGCGCGAACTACCGATTCCCACGGCGAACCGGAGTTGGAAATCGCGAGGTTCACACACCGCCGAGCCGTGGCGATTCCTTTGAGCCTGCCCACGTTGGAGAGCGTTGAACGGAGTTTATGGATGTTGTGTCCCCGCGCCAGGAAGCTATCCATTGCTACGAGGCCCGCCCGGAACCCATGTATCCGAGCAATGTCAATGCACGTCCTCGCGGGATTCGTGCACCTGACTCCGAAATACTGTCCCCAATGCTCCCTGCGCAAGAGGATTGAGTAATACCGTCTTCCATACCACCGGTTCCTCAGCGGCAGTTTCCCGTTTCGGGTGGTGGCCTCTATCGCGTCGTCTCCTATAACCCACAGCCCGTGCCAGCGCGCGGCGGAATTCAGAACGAGTATCGAACTCGGAAGTCCCTGACTGTGGGCCAGCAACCGCAGACGCTCCCTGTCGTTAAAGCTCAAGGCGTCATAATCCGGCTTATAGATTCCGAATGCCGGGGACAGCCGCCTGAGATATCCACTGTAAAGATGCCTGTGTTTTCGCTCGTCGTTGGTCGCTATCTTGCGAAGGTCCACGAGCTTTCCTGATGCGTATTTTTGTAATTGTCGATTGTCCATGACTCGACATTGGGACTTAAAAGGCTTTTAGTCCAGCAATTGGGCCTCGCTAAACCAAATCTGTGGATAACTCCGTGACCGGTCACTGTCTTAAAAGGGACGGCCAAATGCAAATGACTGGTCGCAAACAACCCACATCGCCGTTTTATCGCGGAATCCTCGGAAACTCCGAGCCGCTGGGGTCGATGTCAGTCGTTTACAACCAGTCATTTGCGGTTATTGGCGGGGGCCGGCCGGCGATAGGCCGCCGGGGCTTAAGGGCGGATTTACGGCGGGCTAGTACCCGCGGGCGATGTATTCATCGATGCGGGCGGCCTCCGCGCCGATGGTGGTCTCATCGCCGTGCCCCGGAAGCACCTTGGTCTCGCGCGGAAGGTGGAAGACCACGTTGCGCAGGGACTCGATAATCACATCGAAATCGGAATACTTGCGCCCCGTTGCGCCCGGCCCGCCGTTGAAGAGGGTATCGCCGCTAAGCAGGATGTCCTCGGACGGCAGGTGGAAGACCACGCAGCCCGGGGTGTGGCCCGGCGTGTGGAACACGGCGAGTTTCTGTCCGGAGACCTCGAACTGCTGGTTATCGGCCAGAGTCTCGTAGGGCGCGTCGCCGTTGGATTCGCGCCACAGCATGTCATCGTCGGGGTGCAAGTACACCGGGCAATCAAAGCGTTCCGACGCCGCCGGCGCCAGCTCACAATGATCATTGTGCGCGTGGGTCAACAGCACCCCGCGAACCGGCCGGCCGGCCACGGCCTCTTCCACGGCGTCCAAGTCATGGGAAGGATCCACCACGTAGACGCCATCCGCGCCGCCGATGATGTAGACGTTATTGTCCACATCCCATTCCCCGCCATCCAGGCAGAACTTTCCCGAGGTGACAATCTTGTCGATCTTCATAAGCACTACTCCCTATATTCCGGACCGCTAGATTTCCACCACGGAACGCAGGACCTTGCCGGACTTCATGGTCTCAAAGGCCTGCTCTACATCCTCGAGGCCAATGCGCTCGGAGACGAACTTGTCCAGCGGGAAGCGGCCCTGGTTTGCCAGGTCGATGTACATCGGGAAGTCGCGCTCCGGCAGGCAGTCACCGTACCAGGAGGACTTTAAGGAACCGCCGTGGCTGAAGAAGTCAGCCGCGGGGATGTCAAAGCGGCTGGTCTGGTCAGGCACACCGACCATGACCATGCGGCCGGCCAGGTCACGCGCGTAGAAGGCGGCCTGCGCGGTCGCCGGGATGCCCACTGCGTCGATGGCGACATCGGTGCCAAAACCATCGGTAAGGTCTTGCACCGCGGCGACCAGCTCATCGTGGCTCAGTTCCTTCGAGTTGATGGTGTGGGTGGCGCCGAATTCGCGGGATTTTTCCAGCTTGGAATCATCGACGTCCACGGCGATCACCTTGGATGCGCCGGCCAGATTGGCTCCGGCGATGGCCGCCATGCCCACGCCGCCGCAGCCGAAGACCACCGCGGACTCGCCTCGCTTGATCTCCGCGGTGTTGACCGCGGCGCCCAGACCGGCCATGACGCCACAGCCCAGGAGGCCCGCGGCGGCTGGGTCGGCTTCGGGGTCAACCTTGGTGCACTGGCCCTCGTGGACCAGGGTCTTCTCCGCGAAGGCGCCGATACCCAGGGCGGGGGTCAGCTCCGTGCCGTCCTCCAGAGTCATCTTCTTCGAAGCGTTGAAGGTGTTGAAGCAATACTTTGGCTCTCCCTTCTTGCAGGCGCGGCAATCGCCGCAGACGGCACGCCAGTTGAGGACAACAAAGTCCCCCTCCTCGACGTGGGTTACCCGCTCACCCACGGTCTCCACGATGCCCGCGGCCTCATGGCCCAAGAGGAATGGGTACGCGTCTTCAATGTCGCCGTCGCGGTAGGCCAGATCCGTATGGCACACGCCGCAGGCCTGGATCTTGACCACTACGTCATTAGGGCCCGGCTCCGGAATCACGATGTTAACGGCTTCCACCGGCTCGCCCTTGGCAAGGGACACAATTGCTTTCACAGTCTGATTCGTCATGCCCAGAGCCTACCCACATTTTCACTTCCTCGCCGCTAATGAAAATTGGCACCGATAGCGCGCCAAGGGGCAGGCCCCCATGGCCCCCACAGCCCCCACGGCCCCGGCAACCCGCGGGCTACAGAACAAAGCCACCCCCAAAAAATGGGCCCGCCGGGCGCGTACTGGCGGGACTTTAGGAGCGGTCAGCGAGCGTCGGGCGGATGGGGCGAGCCAGTTGCGTCATGCGTCGACGCCCACGCAACTCGATGGACTTCATGAGCGTCCAGCGGGCTTGTTCCGCCTCGTTTGCGCCGCGCAGCGTGGAGGAATTTGTAAGCACCTGGCCCGGGGTGTCCTTGGCCAGCTCCGTTAGGCGCGCGGCCTCATTGACCGCGTCACCAATCACGGTGTACTCGAAACGGTCACTGCCGCCGATGTGTCCGGCAACCACGTGTCCCGCCGCCACGCCGATACCGGCCTGGAGGCGCAGGCCACGCAGCTCCTGCCGCATCTCACGCGCCGCCTGGAGCGCCATGGACGTGGAGTCAGGCACATTGACGGGGGCGCCGAAAACCGCCAAAGCCGCATCGCCCTGGAACTTGTTGATGATGCCCTTATTCCGGTGGACCACGGATACCACTTTGTCGAAGAACTTATTGAGCTCTTCCACCACTTCTTCCGGCGTGTGCGCCACGGCGAATGTCGTGGAACCAATGACGTCAATGAACAGCACGGCCACCTTGCGGTCCTCACCGCCCAGCTGCGGGCGTTCTTCTAGGGCGCGCTGGGCCACCTCGGCGCCCACGTAGCGGCCGAAGATGTCACTGACGCGCTGGCGCTCACGCAGGCCGCGCATCATCTCATTAAAGCCCGCCTGGAGCACGCCCATTTCAGAGCCGTCATAGATGTCAACCTCCACGCCGGATTCGCCGCGGCGCACCCGGTTGATGGCGTCCTGCAGCTCGTGGATGGGATCCACCACGGAGGACGTGGCGTAGAACGTGCCCACCAGGCCCGTAATCATGGCCGTGAGCACCAGCGCGGTCACCGCGGGGATGAGGTCACCGGCGCGGTTGTCGAAGATCTGCAGGGACCTGCCCAGCAGCAAAAGCAGCACGCCGACGAGCGGGACGCCGGTGCTCACCAGCCACGTGATAATGAGGCGGGTGCGAATCGGCGCCTCAAGGGTGGAATCCTCCGAGCGCCGCGCCAGCGCCCGGGAGGCGATGGGGCGCACCATGCGGCCGGAAACCAGGTAGGTCAACAACACCACCATCATCCCCATCAGGGTGGTAGATAGGCCCACCACCAGGGCCAATAGCCCCGAATCCCGGCCCGCCACCACCACGGCAATGATGATGCCAATGGCCCACACCAGGGCCGCCACCGCGGCTTGGTAGAAGGGGATGCGCAGCACCAGGTTGCGGATCATGATGGGGTCATGGGCGTCCGGGTTGCGCTGCCAATCCAAAATTGGCCTAAACAGGCGCACGGTCACCAGGCTGCCCGCGATGACGGCGAAGACCACGTACGCCACGCCCACCGCCCACAGGTGCGGGATGTCAGAGGTGAATTCGCGGATTTCGGCGATCGGCAACAACCAGCGCACGAAGGACATGACGGCTACCGCGCCGATGGTATTCACGCCCACGATGGCGGCCGCATACACGGGCCAGTTGGTGCCCATCAGCCACGTGAATCCGCGCAGTAGTCTATTCATGGTTTTCTACTTTATCCATCTCCGTCCCCTTTAGCACGCAGCCGGTAAACCCCAGTAGGATGGGCCAAGTGAACAAAGGATCTGTGGCTCAGCGTCTTGCCGATACCCCGTCCGTGCGGGATACCATTTTGGCCGCAGCTCGCGCGGCGCGTGGGCTGCCCGGCTCCGATCCGCGCGCCATGAGCCACTCCTGGCTGTTTACCGGCCCACCGGGTTCCGGGCGCTCCATGGCCGCGCTGGATTTCGCCGCGGCGCTCATGTGCGAGTCCCCGGACGGGGAGCCGGGGTGCGGGCATTGCGCCTCCTGCCGCGCCGTGCTGGAGAACCGCCAGCACACCGATCTGGTCTTTATCCAGCCGCAGGAGCTGTCCATCGCGGTGGACACCGTGCGTGACATCATCGCCCAGGCAGCGTCGCGTCCCACCGTCGCCCGGTGGCGCGTCATTGTTTTCGACAACGCAGATCGCTTGACCGACGGCGCCGCCAACGCCCTCCTCAAAACCGTCGAAGAGCCCACCGCGTCCACGGTGATGGTGATGTGTGCGCCGTCGGCCGATCCCGAGGATTTTTCCCAGACGCTGCGCTCGCGCTGCCGCCACCTCTACGTACCCGCGCCTTCCGTGGAGGCGATTGTGGGGCAGCTGGTGGCGGAGGGGGCGTCGGAAGAACATGCGAAGCTGGCGGCCGTGACCTCCCTGCGCCATGTGGGACGCGCGCGCCGGCTGGTATTCGACGAGGGCGTGCAGAAACGCCGCGCCATGTCCATCAACCTGGCCGAGGACATCTTCCACGGCTCCCAGGCCTTCCAATCCACCTCCGCGCTGCTCAAGGTGCTGGACAAGGAGTCCAAGGAGGAGCACGCCGGGAACGACGCCGCGGAGGTGGCCAAGCTTGAAGCCGCCTTCGGCGCAGGCGGAAAGGGCAAGGGCGCGGCCAAGTCCCAGCGCGAGGTCAACACCGCCGTCAAAGAACTACAGGCGCTGCAGAAAAAGCGCGCCACTCGGCGCCTGCGGGACCTGATTGACCTAACGCTGGTGGACCTGGCCGGGATTTACCGCGATGCGCTCATGCTCAAGGTGGGCGCCGAGGTGGAGCTGACCCACCCGGACTTTAGCGGCCTGGCCGGCGAGCTGGCGTCCCACATCAGCGAGGAGGGGCTTGTAGCCTGCCAGGACGCCATCACCACCTGCCGCGAGCACATTGGCGTCTCCGTGACGCCTACCATCGCCTTTGATGGCATGATAGGCCGCCTGCGCCTGGCCTGTAAGGCCCGTTAGCTGCCAATTTCCCGCACGCGGGCTCCTAGGCTAAGATTCGAAGGTGCTAGCTTATTAGCGCGCTGCTTTAGCTCAGTCGGTAGAGCATTTCACTCGTAATGAAAAGGTCGCGAGTTCGATTCTCGCAAGCAGCTCAAGAAGTAGACCGCCCACTACCTGAAAATGCAGGGAGTCGGGCGGTTTTCCTATCTCTCGAAGCGACCGGGGTTTCAAAGGCGTGACAGCACTGCGTCACCACACCGGCATAAAGTCACCACGCTCGCACTTAGAACTGCCCCGGCTATCTCCTCTCCAGCCTCCCCCTTCCCCGCATATCATTTCGCACGGATCACTACTTCTGCGATGGACCAGCTGGCAAGGAAAGACGCAGAAAGTTTTAACAAAAGAGTTGTCCCGGCTTCCGCAACGCCGCTAGCGCTTGCTCGAAATAACCCCGGATGTCCGGCAGGTATAGCGTCACCATCCCAGCCCCACGCCGTGCCGCAGGGAACTTGTACCATCAACAAGTCCAAAAGGGTGGCGTGGGACACACTTTACATGTACGGTTTAAGAATAAATCGTACTGCCAAATCTACTGAGGCTTGTAGGGCCTACTGTTAATGAAAGGTTGGTTGAATCTGCCCATGACAAACCAACAAAGACCAGAAGACATCGTCATCGTTGGCGCTAAGCGCACTCCATTTACGAAGCTTCTTGGCGGGCTCTCCAGCCTCGAGGCCACTGACCTCGGTGGTTATGCCATCAAAGCTGCCCTCTCCGACGCCGGGATCAGCGGCGAGGAGGTTGACGCAGTAGTGTTCGGCCAGGTACTCCAAGCCGGCGCAGGGCAAAACCCCACCAAACAGGCAGCAATCAAGGGCGGCATTTCACTAACCGCCCATACCAACACCGTTAACAAGGTTTGCCTATCTGGCCTCACCGCGGTCATCGATTCCGCACGCCTCATCCGCTCCGGCGAGGCGAACATCGTTGTCGCAGGTGGCATGGAATCAATGACCAATGCGCCACATCTTCTCCCTCAGTCACGCAAAGGTACAAAATTCGGCGCGTTTTCCGTCACGGATCATATGGAATACGACGGTCTGCGCGCAGCAGATACCGGCGCCTCAATGGGGGCGCTCACAGAGGAATACGCAGACACGTACCCCGCTACAAGGCAAGAACAGGACCACGTGGCAGCACTGTCCCACCAGCGCGCCAACAAAGCGAGAGAATCGGGCGTGTTTGGCAGAGAGATCGCGCCGATTGAAATCGAAAAACGCACCGGACTCGTCACGGTCGAGGCGGATGAAGGAATTCGCGAAGGCGTAACAGTGCAATCGCTGAGCAAGTTGCGGCCCGCTTTTTCACAAGACGGATCAATTACAGCAGGAAATTCATCGCCAATTACCGACGGTGCGGCCGCAGTGGTGCTCACCACCCGAGCGCATGCAAAGGAAAAAGGCCTCACAATCCTTGCAACACTACGTTCGCCGGGACAGATAGCTGGCCCCGATATGTCCCTGCAGACCAAGCCCGCGCAGGCCATCGAAGCCGCACTGGCAAGAGAAGGCTGGACCGCAAAGGATCTGGACCTCATCGAGATCAATGAGGCATTCGCTTCCGTAGTTATTGGTTCCGTTCGCCAACTCGGAAGGGATATCGAAGACGTCAATACTTGCGGCGGAGCTATTGCCCTTGGACACCCTATCGGCGCCTCCGGAGCACGCCTTGTAGTCCACGCCGCTCATCAAATTGCCAACGGCAACGCCCGCAAGGCGGCCTTGGGTCTATGCGGAGGCGGTGGCCAAGGCGAGGCCCTGCTTTTGAGCAACTAGAAATCTAGGTTTCAAGGAGTACTTAATGACTGACCAAATTATTTCTGAAATTCAGGGCAAAGCTGGCATCCTCACCCTGAATCGACCGAAGGCTATCAACGCGCTAAACCTGGAAATGGTGCTTGAGCTAACAAGGGTCCTTAAAGACTGGGAGCACGAGGATTCCGTGCAGCTCGTTATCTTTAAAGGCGCCGGTGACCGAGGGCTCTGCGCAGGCGGAGACATCGCCATGTTATATCGAGACGCGTTGGAAGACGGCACGGAAGGAGTTGAATTCTGGCGAGAAGAATACCAGCTCGATTATCTGATTTCGCGGTACACGAAGCCAACCGTAGCCATCATGAACGGCATAGTCTTGGGCGGTGGAATCGGCATCGCCGGGCATTGCTCTCATCGGGTGGTAACGGACGACACCCGCGTAGGAATGCCGGAAGTAAACATCGGTTTTTCTCCGGACGTCGGCGGTTCTCGCTTGCTCGCCAATGCTCCAGATAACTTAGGCCGCCACCTCGCATACACCGCTGGCCACGTTGGTCCTGCAGAAGCCATCGATACTGGTTTCGCCGATTATTACGTCCCAAAGGAACAGATTGAAAAACTCATCAATGCACTGGCCGAAAACGGTGTTGATGATATCGCCAAGTACGCAGAAGAAATCGGGCAAGGATTTGGCGTAAATCGCGACGAAATGGTGGACGTCTACTCTGCACCGACCATCGAGGATATCCTTAAACGCCTGGAAGACCTTGCATCAGACAAAGGCGCTGAGCACTGGGCCGCCGATGCTCTGAAGCGAATCCGCCGCAACTCACCACTCGGCCTAAAGGTCACCGAATACTCGCTAAACCTCAACGGCGGTGCCACGGTCGAAGAAACCCTGACCAACGATTTTTGGATGTCCGCACATTTCCAGCGCGACCCCGACTTTGCCGAAGGCGTCCGTGCCCAGATCATCGACAAGGACCGGAATCCGCAGTGGAACTGCGCCACGCTTGAATCCGTGTCCAGTCGGAAGGTGAAGTCATTCTTCACCCCAATCGACAAGCCAGGTTTCGAGCCGCCCCAATTCCAAGCGGTTTAAAGCTGAACGCCCAATTCAAGGAGATTTCATGACTGAATACAACAACATCTTGACTGAAACGCACGATCGCGTGGGCATCATTACCCTCAACCGACCCAAAGCCCTCAACGCGCTCAACAAGGAAACGATGGAGGAGGTCGTCGCCGCGGCCCAAGCGTTCGACGCCGACCCTGGCATCGGCTGCATTATCCTAACCGGCTCCGAAAAGGCTTTTGCTGCCGGCGCCGACATTAAAGAAATGCAAACCAAAACCGCTACAGAAATGTACAACAGCAACTGGTTTGCCGGCTGGGACGGACTTTCCGCCGTTCGCACCCCTGTAATCGGTGCTGTCAATGGCTACGCCCTCGGTGGAGGCTGCGAACTAGCAATGATGTGTGACTTCATCATGGCGGGCGAGAAGGCCAAGTTTGGACAACCGGAAGTCAACCTTGGCGTAACCCCCGGTATGGGCGGCTCCCAGAGGCTCACCCGCGCAATCGGCAAGGCTAAGGCTATGGAGATGTGTTTGACCGGCCGCATGATGGGCGCCGAAGAAGCCGAGCGCTCCGGCTTGGTCGCCTCCGTCCACCCTGTTGAGCAACTAGTAGACAAGGCAATTGAGACCGCAGCGCTCATTGCTTCCAAGTCTCTTGTCGCCACTAGCTTGATTAAGGAGCAGGTTAACGCCGTCGATGAGACTTTCCTTTCCCAAGGCATCCTCTTCGAACGCCGTACCTTCCACTCCATCTTTGCGTCTGAGGACCAGAAGGAGGGTATGTCTGCATTCGTAGAAAAGCGCGAAGCAGAATTCAAGCACCGGTAATTACAAAATTTAAAAAGAATCCGGCGCCGATACCTCCTTTCCGATAGGAGCATCGGCGCCGGATTTTGAGTTTTAGCTTCTATATCTCGAAGCCCCGCAGCCGTGCAGAGACTTCGATGAGCGTTTCCCTCGCTTGGGAATCTAACTCGAGCGACGCAAGGAAGGCGTTGAAGGCTGGCGTCGCCGATGAGAGCAGGACCGTGCCTTGGTCGGTCAGAGAAACTCGCAGCGACCTCTTATCTTGAGGGTCTGGCGTACGCTCGAGTAGCCCCTCACGCTCAAGCTTCCTTACCGTATGTGTCAAAGATGGCGGAGGTACCTGAAGCCTGGACGCTATTGAAGACATGGGCAGGTATCCCCGACGGGCGTAATTGAGTAGGGTCAATAACTCAAATTGGGCGAAGGTGATCCCAAATGGCTCGAGAGATTTATCCCCTCCGGACACAAAATACTGTGCCAACCTGATAGTAGATGTTACCGAGGCCAATATGTCTGCAGACTCTTGGCCATTGTGCTTTGCCCACTGCCTACGGCCTTCAGCCACATTGTCCATTTTGCCGCCCTTGGTTTTATGCATGCTCCTCACTTCTACCGACTCCCCATTGACCTATACTTTCGCTGTCACGCTCTGCACTCGAATATATCTTGCTACTAAATGAAAAGGCCTTCTCCCTACCCTCCATGGGGCACGAAGAAGGCCTTGGCCTTAAGGCAGCGGGTCACTATCCCTTCAACGATGGGAAATCAGAATCAGCAAATTCCGTAGACGCCTTGGTTTCACCGCCGTCTGACACGTGGATTTCGCCTTCACGTTTGCGCAAGTCAACGCGGCGAATCTTTCCGGAAACCGTCTTCGGGAGCTCAAAGAATTCGAGGCGACGAATACGCTTGTACGGCGCCAGGCCATCGCGACAATGCTTCAGAATCTGTTCAGCAGTTTCGGCCGTTGGCTCCCAACCTGGGGCTAGGGCAACATATGCCTTCGGGACCGCTAGTCGAATTGGATCCGGCGATGGGACCACCGCCACCTCCGCAACCGCAGCATGCTCAATCACGACCGATTCCAGCTCGAAGGGGGAAAGGCGGTAATCAGATGCCTTAAATACGTCATCCGCACGACCTACGTAGGAGATGTACCCTTCCTCATCCCGCTCTGCAATATCGCCCGTGTGGTAGTAACCGTCGCGGAAAGTTTCAGCATTCTTGTCATCATCGCCGAAATAGCCCTTGGTCAAGCCCACCGGTCGAGGATCCAGCTTCAGGCATATCTCTCCCGTGTCACCAATCTCATCCGTCGCGGGGTCAATCAGTGCCACCTCCCAGCCCGGCAGCGGACGCCCCATCGAGCCGGCCTTCACCCTTTGCCCCGGGGTGTTCGCGATCTGCAACGTAGTTTCGGTCTGGCCAAAACCGTCACGGATATCGGTCTTCCAGGCATTTTTAACCGTGTTAATCAGCTCGGGATTGAGCGGCTCACCGGCTGCAACCAACTTTTTGGGCGGGGTTTCCATGGAACCCAAGTCAGCCTGTACAAGCATCCGCCACACAGTAGGCGGGGCGCAGAAAGAAGTGACTCCTTCTGCTTCCATTGCATCCATCAGCGCTTTCGCATCAAAGCGCGAGTAGTTGAATAGGAAAATAGTGGCACCGGCAATCCATGGAGCGAAGAAATTAGACCATGCGTGCTTAGCCCAACCGGGAGCGGCTACGTTCAGATGCACGTCACCAGGTTCTAGGCCAATCCAGTACATGGTAGTCAGGTGACCAACCGGGTAAGAGGTGTGGGTGTGCTCTACTAACTTCGCCTTGGAGGTGGTTCCGGAGGTGAAGTAAAAGAGCAGCGTTTCATCAGCGCTAGTTTCCTGGGAAGGCTCAAAGTTTTCAGATGCTGTGAATGAGTCTGAGTAGCGCAAAGTGGGGTGAGCGTCCTGTGCATCAGGTTCATCTCCAACCTGAATAATCGTGATGTCTGCGGTAACACCTTGGAACTTCGCCGCATCTTCAGCATTGGCGATTACCCATGAAACCTCAGCTCGTTCCGTACGATCCTGAAGGTCGACCGTTCCGAGCATTGCCGTTGCTGGATTCAGCACGAATCCAGCTTTGATACAGGCCAGCATCGATTCCCACAGTTCAACCTGGTTGTTAAGCATAAGCATGACCCGGTCACCACGCTGCACCCCCTGGTCCACCAGCCAGTTAGCAAGTTGGGACGAACGCGCGGACATCTCCGCGAAAGTACGGCGTGTAGTTTTCCCGTCTACCTCGCGAATGACTAGAGCTTCACGGTCCCTTGACTCCGGATTGGTAGCGAGCTCCGCGTCAAACCAATCGATACCGAAATTAAAGTGCTCGAATCGGGGCCATTCGAATGCCTCGCGTGCGGCCTCGTAGTCCTGCTGGTGGGACACCAGCAGGTCACGTGCGGCGCGGAATCTCTCAGTTACTGTCGTCATGATGCTCCTTGAAGATTGGTTCCTTCGCGGGATTGGTGAGTGCTTTAAACGACCAAAAGCTGAAATCTAAATCTCTTTTAGCCTTAAATGTGACCCGCGTCGCACTTCACTATAATTCGAGTTCAAAGTATTTTCCAGTGTCTAGACGGAAAAAGCGCCACCCGAAGGTGGCGCCCCAATCAAAGCCCAAGGAAGAAGACGGTTTTTAGGTTAAGAATTTGTTACCAACTAGACGCACAACCCCCGAAGAACGATTTGACCGAGCGCCTGGTACGCATCTTTAGAGTTCAAATGGGCAGAGTAGATCCCCTGCTGAATATCCTGCATTGACCGCTGAATAAGCACAGACGCAAAGCCCACAGAATCTACATTGAATTCTCCGGCAGCAACCCCCTCTTCGATAAGTCCATGGATTACGTTCACCGCCGCTTCGGTATTGATTGAGTAGATCTCTCGCGCAACAGGCTCAGTGGCAAGGTCCCCCATAAACTTGGGCGAAGCTCCTTCAAGAGCCGAGGTCATCGCGTCAAAGTAGTCCTCCAATGCGACAGCCAAACTGCCAGCTCTCTTAGCCTGCGGCGCCGTTCGCCGTGCAATCTCCTTAAAGTAACTAATTAAGATCCTGGAGATGATTTGGTCGCGGGTCGCACCAATCCCGTAAATGGTCGACTTGGAACAGTGATATTTCTTCACCGCAGAATCGATGGTGAAATTTTCAAAACCTTCCGAGAGAAAATCTCGCAAGAGGGCATTAAACAGTTCTCGCTGCCTCGGAGTGAGCGGAACGGGGGCAGGGGCGTTCACAAGGATCTCCTCATCGTTAACTTGCTTCAAAGACTTGAGTAGATCACCAATGCGGATGACCTACTCCCACTTTCCCTCCAGACTCCCTACCGAACCGTCAAGATTGCAAAAATTACCCGGCCCTAGTGACATAGGCCACTAAGTACTGTACGGTATAACTCAAAAATGTACACCTAAACTCTTCGGCGCTCCGGAAACGAGAATGTGCTGAACCCTAGAAGTCAGGAGTTAACCAATGCCGCCGCAATTGCCAAAGAATCACGAGAAGATCCAAATCCTCGCTAACGTTAAGTATCCCCAAGCAGATATATTGTCCGTAGCTGACCAGCTCAATGACGATGAGCGAAAAAAGCTCCAGCAAATCCACGAATTCCTACAGACTGAAATACGTCCGGTGGTAGGCCCGTACTGGGACAGGGAGGAATTGCCATTTGATCTTCTTCCCAAACTCGCGGAACACGGGTTAGGAGCCATCGAACTTTCTGGCACCTCTAGGTTGTTTCGCGGCTTAGTTTATGCGGAGGTGACTCGCGCGGATGTTTCCCTGTCCGCGTTTGTAGGGATCCACAACGAACTCATCGTTGCCCTCATCGCTGCTCTGGGATCAGAGGAACAAAAGGAAAAATGGCTAGAAGGGCTTACCAAATTCGAACGGGTAGGTTGCTTTGCCCTTACCGAGCCCAATCACGGTTCAGATATCGCTGGCGGCCTGGCGACGACCGCGGAAAAGACAAACGATGGCTGGGTCATCAATGGCGAAAAACGCTGGATCGGTGGAGGTACCTTCGCGGACTTCTCCATTTGCTTCGCTCGTGATCTAGCAGATGGCGAGATCAAGGGTTTCCTCATCGAGCACAGCTTGGAAGGCGTTTCCGCCACCAAGATTTCGGGCAAATCCGGCCTGAGGATCATGCAGAATGCAAACATTATCTACGACAATGTCAAGGTTCCAGATTCAGCGCTTATCCCCGGCGCGAAGTCATTCCGCAACACCAATGACTTCCTGTGCTCCTCCCGAGCCTGGGTAGCATGGCAAGGCGCTGGACTGGGGCTTGCCATTTTCGATGTGGCTCGCGAGTACGCCATTACCCGTGAGCAATTTGGACGCCCTATCGCCAAGTTCCAGCTCATTCAGGAAAAGCTCGCTCGCATCCTTGGCAATACCACAGCCTCCCTCAGCATGATGGCGAGCATTGCCCGTCTCCAGGAATCGGGGCAACTGGAAATGCCGCACGCAGCAATGGCCAAATCAACGACAACGCGCCTGACGCGCGAGTCTGCTGCTCTAGCCCGCGAAATCGGGGGCGGAAACGGTATTCTCACGGAATTCGAGCTGTCCAAACTATTCAATGACGCTGAAATCCTTTATACCTACGAAGGAACCTACGAGGTCAACTCGCTAATTGTAGGAAGGGCCATCACCGGAGTATCCGCATTCGTCTAATCGCAATTCCTTGGTACGAAGAAGAAAGACATCTCATGAAGCTTGATAACTCTATTTCTGCTGTAGTCACGGGCGGCGCGTCCGGTTTGGGCGCGGCGACCGCCGAAGCACTCCACAACGCAGGCGTCCATGTCATAGCCTTCGATCTCAAAAAATCTATCGACAAAGCCCAGGAAATCGGCTCCGCTATCGATGGCGTGACCTATCTCGACGTAGACGTGACAGACTATGACGCCGTTACGGAAGGCATAGAGGCTGCGGTTTCAATCGCCCCACTCCGCCTCGCTGTCAATTGCGCGGGCATCTGCCCTTCCCAACGCATTCTTTCCCGCAAGGGCACTCACGATCCCCAACTCTTCGCTACGACAATCAACGTTAACTTGATGGGCACGTTCCACGTCATGACTGCCGCAGCCGCTGCCATTGCTGCAAATGAGCCAATAGATGAAGATGGGCAGCGCGGCGTCATAATTAACACGGCATCCGTAGCAGCATTCGAAGGACAGGTAGGGCAAGCCGCTTACGCCGCTTCCAAGGGTGCAGTTCAAGCACTCTCTATTACCGCGGCCCGTGACCTTGCTTCTAACGGTATTCGCGTCAACACAATCGCTCCAGGCGTTGTACTAACACCGATGATGGAGCAAATTACCCCTGAGTTCCGAGAGAAACTCGAGGAACTGGTTCAGTTCCCCTCCCGCATGGCAAAGCCGGAAGAGTTTGCAAAGCTCGTCACGCAAATAGCTGACAATAATTACCTTAATGGTGAAACAATTCGCCTGGATGGTGCGCTGCGTATGCCGCCACGCTAACCGCCACCATTAAGCCCCAGTTCGCAAGTTGAACTGGGGCTTAATTGGTTTTATCCGTACGGCCGCAATCCCCAATAAGGAAAGACATACCCCGAGGTCTGAACCAAAGCTGGGTGCGGGCAGTGGGTGACAATTCGATGCGGATCAAAGTTGTCTATTAACGCAGAAACTCCCGCATCTCCTAAGGTTCTGGAAACACCCGAACCGAACTTGGACTCCCAATAATCCGGCATCTTCGCAGAGAGATTCAACTCGACATCGGCAACCGCTGCAAGAACCTGTGTCCAGGCTCTAGCAACGGAGTCCATGCGATAACCACCCCCGCCTACCGCTACCCATTTGCCGTCGGCAAAAGACTCAGCCCACTCCCTCATGGAGTGATATGCACGCGCCATCG
Organism: Corynebacterium endometrii; assembly: GCF_004795735.1. Classification (NCBI taxonomy): domain Bacteria; kingdom Bacillati; phylum Actinomycetota; class Actinomycetes; order Mycobacteriales; family Corynebacteriaceae; genus Corynebacterium; species Corynebacterium endometrii. The sequence goes on along the minus strand of NZ_CP039247.1, from coordinate 279,670 downwards.
CATTGATTGAGATCTGGAGATCCGCCAACGGGTCATCGCGATGGGGGTCAGCCCCGTGTTGACTGATGACGAATTGCGGTCGAAATTTTTTCAACAATGGCGGGATAATCGCGTGAATAGTTTGCAGCCACTCATCATCGGAGGCGTCCTTTGGTAATGCCACATTGACCGCCGTTCCCGCAGCATTAGGGCCGCCGATGTCCTTGGCAAACCCAGTGTTAGGAAAGAGATAGAGCCCCGATTCATGGATGGAAATAGTCAGAACTCGGGGATCATTCCAGAAAATAGATTCCACGCCATCGCCGTGGTGAGCGTCGAAATCGACGTAAGCCACGCGCTCTAGCCCATGGTCAAGTAACCACTGAATCGCAATCGCAGCATCGTTGTACAAGCAGAAACCCGACATGGAGCTCGCAAAGGCGTGGTGGAGACCACCCGAGAGATTCACGGCCCGCGGAGCCACGCCCTCGAATACGGCTTTGACAGCATCGAGCGTTCCAGCCGCAATTCTTGACGCCGCCTCCGGAAGCTGTGGATTGAGGGGATTGTCATCGGTGCCGATACCGTACTTCGGATTGGGCGCTCCGCTGCGAGTGGCATCGATGTAATCCTGAGAGTGCACCAACCGAAGGGTCGCGTCATCCAGTGGATGAGGATATGAAACGTCAAACTGACCAAGTAATCCGAAATGGCTGGCAACGTCCACGGCCACTTTAGCCCGGTCCGCCACCCAAGGATGGTCATCACCAAATGAATAGGAATACATTTCCTCCGTGATAACCAGCAGTGGCCGAGGCTCAACCCCTAAAGTCGTCATGACGCGCCCTAACTTATCTTCCTAGCTAACGGATCACGTACGTCCTTCAATGGCGCGACTCGCATCCTGGCACCAACCACTGGGGTGCTCTCCACCGCGGCAATAACCGGTGTCAATTCAATGTCCACCACGGACGCGATGTCATCGTTAAGCGCGCTGACCGCCATTATCACGTCTTCCAGGGTGTCCATCCTCGATGACTTGGTGCCCTTATACCCACCCAGCAACGGTGCAGCCTTGAGCGACTCCAACATGGATCGTGCATCGCGACGCCGCATCGGAGGGACGCGCCACGACAGATCCTCCAACAGGTCAGATGCGATTCCCGTCATACCTACAGAAACGATGGGCCCTAGTACAGGATCTTCGAATGCCTTGATAGCTAAGGAAGCACCTGCAGAAACGTTGGTCTGGACTACCGGTTCCAACACTCTTGGATCCCCTTGGGCATCAAGCCCAAGTTCCTTGGCCATCAGGCTAATGGTTTTCCATGCTTCAGCCATGGAGTCCCTGTCTTTGATGTGGCGAACTACCGTCGGCAGCTCATTTCGTCCTCGAACCACAGGGCTCACACACTTCAGGACTACGTCCCAGCCTTGTTCAATGGCAGCTTCAATCGCTTCTTCATAGCTGTTCACCGCCTTCCAAGGGACTATGTCTACGCCGTAGGCAGACAATATGGCTGCGCATTCTTCATCAGTTGCCCATCGACCTTCCGGAGCATCACGCAGAATGTCCTCGACGATGGCGCGGGCAGTTTGTTTATCACCTTTAGCTATCTCATCTTCTTCGAGCGGTTTAGCCTCCTCACGCTTGATTTCAGTCGCGTGGATCAGACTCAGAGCCTCTAAAGCATCAGCGTAGGTGTGAAACAGCGGAAGCTGTCCCTTCTCCTCGCTATCCGTCGTTGGAAATGACGGGCGATCGAAACCTGTGTAACTGGCCACCAACGGCACATCGGTTGTCGTTGAGGCAATGCTTTCTAACCGCTGATGCACTGGGGCTAGCACGGATGAATCGACGTCCACCACCGTCACCAAGACGGCATCCACAGTGGGGTCTTCCAATACGGTTTCCACGGCTTTGGGGATTCCCACAACCGGGTAGTCGATAACGAGTTCCTGCAGTTGTGGAACAAGACCAAACCTCTCAGCTGATTGCGCCATTTGCTGGACTAGTCCCAAAGAGTTCGAGATAACGGCCACACGGTTTCCCTTTGGTAAGGGCTGCCGAGCGAGGAGTCGCGCAACGTTGTACATAGTCTCGCGACGAGTGACGACCATCGACCCCGTCTGCCGAATTACTTCATCTAGAGCTTCCGGCGTAGCTGCAGTAAGCCCTTCGATGTCATAGTGCCGCGCTGACTTCAGTGCGCGAGACGGCAAGAAAACCACCACATGCTTTTGTAAAGCCAGACGGTGTAGTACTCGGAAAAACTTGCGCGGATTACCAATGTAATCCAGCGACAACAGGCAGATATCGGTGCGTTCGTCATCGGACCAGTACTGGATGACATCATTGCCAGTGACATCGGCGTAAGAACCAGACGCAATAAAAGATGAAAGCCCAGTGCCATTCTCAACAGCCGAAGAAAGCATTACCGTAGCGACACCCGCGGACTGAGTAAACAAACCAACCCTGCCATGCCTTGGCATCGGCGCAGGTGATGCGTTTAACTGCACGCTGGGATACGTATTAATAATCCCAAGAGCTGCCGGACCGAGAGCACGAATCCCATGATCACGAGCTTTCGCTACGATCTCCATCGAGCGTTCCCGGCTGAGACCGTGGTTTTGCGAACCCGCAACTGCCACGATGCCAGCCACGTTCTTGCGTGCTGCTGCGTCGAGCACACTATCAAATTGGTCATCGATGCGCCCGAGCAACAACAGATCAACGTCTTCATCAATGTTGGCGATGGCATCCGCCATGTACGAATCCGCACTCTCGGTAGTAAGGATGTGGAGATTTCCCCGGAACTTTCCCGCCACTAACGATGGAATGATCGTCCGCACGTTTTCGATGGACCCCAATACCGCGACTGACTTAGGGTTCAAGAGCCGTCTGATGGAATTAGCCTCCGAGCGAAGTTCCCGACGCTCTAAAACTTCGCGGGAAACCTCGTGCGCTGCGATCGTGAAATCGACTGTAATGTAACCATCTTCAAGCTCCGGTTTTACTCTGTACCCCGCAGCTATAAAGACTTTCACCATATGGCGATTCTGGGTAAGCATTTCAGCGAAGAAACGTTCAATCTTCCCCTCGCGACCGATCTCCGCGAGATGCTCTAGCAAAATTGGGCCGATTCCCTTTCCATGGTGAGAATCCTGCACCAGGAAGGAAACATCCCCCACGCGAGCCGGCAAGAGCTGCTCCACGATTTTATAGCTCGCGACAGCAACGATATGGTCACGCTCCTCTATAACAAGCGTGACTTTGTCATACCCATCGGTGTCCAGCCAGTCATCGAGATCTTGATCCGTCAAAGTGGGATGCGTTGAAAAGAACCTCAAATATTTGGATTTATCAGAAAGCTTTCCCCAGAACTGCCTCAGTTTTTGCCGATCGTCGTCACGTACTGGGCGCAAGGTAGCGATATCGCCTTCGTTGAGAATGACATCTGCTTCCCAATTCAATTGGACCGTCATGTAGCTCCCTTGTAGTTAAAGTTCCAGGTTCTCATCTCTATTTCTTCTAATTGCTAGCCACTTTACCCAGCTCATGCGGCTAAAAATAGGCGATTTTCAACGGTGAATAGCGTTCACCCCATTGGTTTCTCCATCTCATTGAAACTGCACTGGCTATCAAGGCATACCAATGCGACCGCGGGGGTAAATAGTGATTGCAGTCACGATAGCAGTGAAAATGTGTTGCACATCTCATAGAGTGCACCGTACGGACAATTGCTGAGCTTTATCCGAGCAAGCAATGGCATGACGGTCACAAAAATGAAACTTGACAGCTCAGGAAGGAAACCATGATGAACACTATCCTCCACTACGTTGACGGCAAACCCTACGAAGGCACCAGTGGGAATACCCAGCCTGTACTCAACCCATCGCTGGGTAAAGCTCAGGCGGATGTAGTTCTAGCTAACAAAGCCGATGTCGATTACGTGATTGCTTCTGCGCAGAAGGCACAGAAGGGCTGGGCCGCGCAGAACCCGCAAAAGCGTATTCGCGTCATCATGAAGTGGATTCAGCTCATCCACGCCAACATGGATGAGCTGGCCCGCCAGCTTTCACTCGAGCATGGTAAGACCTTCCCAGATGCCAAAGGTGATATCCTCCGCGGCGTTGACGTGCTGGAATTCGCACTTGGCGCGCCTCATCAGTTGAAGGGTGAGTATTCTCCAGAGGTCGGTACTGGCATTGATACCTACTCGCTGCGCCAGCCGCTGGGTGTAGTAGCAGGCATTACTCCATTTAACTTCCCAGCGATGATCCCCCTATGGAAGGCCGGGCCTGCACTGGCAGCGGGTAACACGTTCGTCCTAAAACCGTCCGAGCGCGATCCATCCGTCCCTAACCGCCTAGCCGAGTTGTTCATCGAAGCAGGTGGCCCAGCCGGCGTTCTCAATGTCGTTCATGGCGGCAAGGACGCAGTAGACGCAATCTTGGACTCCGAGGTTATTAAGGCCGTTGGTTTCGTGGGCTCCACCCCGATTGCGAAATACATCTACGAGCGCTGTGCGGCCACCGGCAAGCGCTCCCAATGCTTCGGCGGCGCAAAGAATCATGCAATCGTCCTGCCTGATGCCGATATCGAAGCCACCGCAGACACCCTGGTAGGCGCCGCGTTCGGTTCCGCCGGTGAACGATGCATGGCGCTATCCGTAGTGGTTCCAGTCGGCAAGGACACTGCAGACAAGCTCCGCGATGCTCTCCAGAAGCGCATCCCTGATCTCAAGGTTGGGCACTCGCTGGATCCCGAAGCCGATTACGGCCCACTCGTCACGGCAGAAGCTCGTGACCGCGTGGTACGCCTAGTCGGCGAGGGCGTCGAAGCCGGAGCCGATTTGATTAATGATGGCCGTGAACTGGATCTTAGCGGCATTGAGCACGAAGGCGAGTCGATTGAAGACGGTTTCTACACGGGCCCATCTTTCTTCGACAACGTCACCACCGATATGTCCATCTATACCGAAGAAATCTTTGGCCCAGTTCTGTGTATGGTTCGCGCGGAAACCCTCGAGGAGGCTATCAAGCTGCCAAACGATCATATCTATGGCAATGGCGTTGCAATCTTCACCCAATCCGGTGGCGCCGCTCGGGACTTCGTCCAGAATGTCCAGGTCGGCATGGTCGGCGTGAACGTTCCTATCCCTGTGCCAATCGCATATCACACCTTCGGTGGCTGGAAGGCTTCCGGATTTGGCGACCTGAATCAGCATGGGCCAGACTCCTTCCGCTTCTACACCAAGACAAAGACGGTCACCTCGCGTTGGCCGGAGGATGAAAATGCCGGCCCACAATTCACCATGCCGGTGATGGACTAACGAGCAAGGAAAGGATATTTAAAATGACTCGCATCGCATTCATCGGTTTGGGCAATATGGGTGGCCCAATGGCTGCTAATCTCGCAGCCGCCGGCCATGAGGTATCAGGCTTCGATGTTGTTGAAGAAGCTCGCAAAAAAGCTACCGCCAGGGGTGTCGACGCGGTGGACACGGTAACTGCGGCGGCCCAGGGCGCCGAGGTATTAATCACCATGCTTCCAAACGGTGGTTTGGTTAAACAGGTCATCACTCAAATCTTGGACGCCGACCCAACCCCCCGCTTGTTCATCGATTCCTCCACCATCTCAGTGGCGGAGGCACGTGAGGTTGGTGAGTTACTGGAATCAAATGGTTCCCGATTCATCGATGCCCCGGTTTCAGGTGGCGTAGCGGGTTCAGAGGCCGGCACCCTAGCCTTCATGGTTGGTGGTTCTGAAGCGGCTTTCACCGAGGCTAAGCCTCTACTCGAAATAATGGGACGCACCGTGACCCACTGTGGTAGCGCTGGCAATGGCCAAGCTGTTAAGGCCTGCAATAATATGATTCTCGCAGTTCAGCAGATAGTACTTGCGGAGGCCATCGTATTAGGAGAGCGTCTTGGCCTCGATCACCAGGCCTTCTTTGATGTTGTTTCCAACGCGACCGGCAATTCATGGTCCTTATCCGTCAACGCCCCTGTGCCAGATGTTGTTCCAAGCTCCCCGGCGAATAATGGATTTAAGCCGGGCTTCGCATCGGCTCTGATGCTCAAAGACCTCAAGCTAGCGATGGCCTCAGCCGAGGAGACCGGAACTGATACCGTGCTGGGCCGCATCGCCGCTGAGCAGTACGCCAAATTCGTAGAGGATGGCCACGCGGAACTTGATTTCTCCGCGATCATCAACGAAGTCCGAGCCAAGGAGAATTAAAACTCGCTTCGTAGTCCGCCCTCACATTTTGAGAGCGGACTTTCTATCTCGATTCACCATCAATCAGTTCTTGCAACAGCTGCGAATAATGGTCCTCCAAAACTTGAGCACTGAAGGCTTGGAATTCTGTGTCTCCAAAACGACGCATCAAACTAAGCCCAAGCAGGAGGCTCATTGCACTCTGGGCACGCAACTCTGGCGATGGTGTGGGATTAGGAGCCTCTTCCCTAATCCTGCTCGCTAAGACCTCCATCAAATCCGTTTTGATTCGCTTTCCAATCGCATTCAAGGATTCGGTCTTTCCATTGGCAACGGAAATCATTCGGGCCATGGAATAAGGCGCGTTGATGGGGGCCGTGAGTGTCTCTTTGATAGCAGTGCGCCCAAGCTCAGTAAATGGGCCCGCAAAAAGGGCCGCTGAAGAGACACTGAAATCAACGGTTTCCTCGAACAAACGGTCTTTGTTCTGGAAGTGCTTGACGATTAGCGCCACTGATACCCCTGCGTCTTCGGCGATGTCTTTTAATGACACATCCCCAAACGAGTTTTCACTGAAGAGTCGACGTGAGGTCGAAAGGATTTTCTCCCGTGTGCTCATAGGCGCCGATGGTTCACGTGCTGGGTCAATGCGGGTCATAGTGATCGATTTTATCTATACCCGAATTACGAGGGCCGTTTTCAGCTAATCCCCAGTGAAGCCCGACGTTTTTATTTTCAATGACTCTCCCGAAAGGAAGCCATGGTCCTAAGCTTTATCGGCGTAGTCCTGTCCCTCATCGCCCTTGTCGGTCTGGCCTACCGTGGGCATTCCGTCATCGTGGTAGCACCGATAGCCGTACTAATAGCCGTCCTGTTTTCTGGTGCTCCGCTTCTGGGAACCTACACGCAGATTTTTATGCCCGCATTAGGAGACTTCGTTACCTCCTACTTCCCGCTTTTCCTCTTCGGCGCTATTTTCGGATATCTCATGACGGCTACCGGCCTGGCCCGTTATCTTGCCCGAGGAATCACTGCACTGTTTGGACCGAAACGCGCGATGCTCTCAACCGTGATTGCCACAGCCCTACTCACCTACGGGGGTGTGTCCGCGTGGGTTGTGGCGTTTACCATCGTCCCCATCGCTACTGCGCTCTTCCGTGAATCCGAGTTACCAAGGCGCCTTATGCCAGCGGCCATTGCTCTGGGTACCATTACCTTCGCACTCGCGGCTTTGCCGGGTTCTCCTCAAATCCACAATGCCATCCCAACTTCGTACTTCGGAACAAACATTTATGCGGCACCGTGGTTCGGAATCATTTCGGCGTTACTGATGATGACCCTGGGCATGCTCTGGCTAAGCCATCGTGTTAAGCAGCTCCACCAAGCTGGGGAACGCTTTGAACCGATCACTAAGGACGGAAAAGTCATAGAAACACCAGCCGGGTTAGGAGATGGTGAGGAAGATCTTGAGATCGGTGGCGAGCATTTTCATGTCGACCGCTCCGATACGGATTCCTCGGCCCCTGCTTCATTGACCACGAGAGTGGATAGGAGCGTCAAGGTCCAAGGAATGCTGGGGTTACTTCCAATTCTTGTGGTCATTGTGGTCAACTTCGTCTTCGTCTATTTCCTCGCCGGGTGGTTAGACACCGGCTACCTCGCTGAGGAAGAGTTTGGCAGCACGGATATTGACTCTCTCGTGGGCGTGTGGTCCCCCACCGCCGCGCTTGCAACAGCCGTTGTAGTAATCGTGTTGATGTTTCCTCAGCGGGTGAAAAGATCCGTGGCTGATTTTTCCGAGGGCGCGAAGAACGCCGTTGTCCCCTGTATGACCACGGCGAGCGAGGTTGGATACGGTGCGGTAATTGCGTCTCTTGCCATCTTTGCGATAATCCGCGACAACATGTACCAGGTTAGTGACAATGCCTTGGTCGTCTCCGTTGTCTCGACCGCCGTAATTTCCGGCATTACCGGATCCTCGTCTGGCGGCTTGAGTATCACAATGCAGACGCTTGGTGGCGATCTTGCCGAATTAGCCCAATCCCAAGGAATTAGCATGGAACTGATGCACCGAGTGACGGCAATGGCATCGGTTTCCTTCGACTCCTTGCCCCACAATGGCGCGATCCTCACGATGCTGATTGTTTGCGGCATGACCCATAAGCTTTCGTACAAGGATATCGCCATGGTCACGGTGGCCATCCCGTTGGCGACGCTTGCCACGATGCTCGGTCTCAGTGCGGTTTTTACTGGATTATCCTAGGCCTCACTCCAACCAGCCTTTAACAGCCCCGCGCCGCACCGCCGGCGTTTCACGAGGTAGCCCGCGCACAAAAGGGCTGCCTGCGGTACTTTGAAGTGCATGACACAGGCACAGCAGAACCACCGCATGATTGTCCCGGACATCGCCCGTGGCTTGGCGTTGTTGGGCATCGCCCTGGCGAACGTCCCCACCGCATGGGCGCCGGCGAGCCCGGAGTTACGGGCCAGCAGCTTGGGCGGGGTGGTCCATGCCGCTGATGTTCCCACCGTCATGGTTACGGCCGTGACGGCGCATTCGCGCGGGTTACCGATGTTTTCCACGCTGCTGGGCTTCGGCGTTGGCTTGCTGGCCATGAGCCTGTGGCGCAAGGGCTATCCGCTTCCCGCCGCCCGGGGCCGCCTCATCCTCCGGTACGGGATCCTCGCCCTTTTTGGCATTATCCACGGAGTCCTGTTGTTCTTTGGTGACATAATGATGCTCTACGGCTTCGCTGGCATAGTGCTGGCTGTGCTGATGCCTATGAGGAATAAGGCGCTGATGACTACCGCGTGGGTGCTCCTGGGAATATGGCTGGCCCTGGGATTGCTGTCCACGATGATAGTGGCCTTCCTCGGGGCGGGGATGGACGTCTTTGCGGTTCCGGGGGCTGGAGCGTCTTACGGGGAGACGCTGGGGATTAATGCGAATTGGATGCTCTCTCAGTTAACAACCCTGCCCGTGTTTTTGCTGTCCTATTTGCCGGTGATGTTGATCGGTTTTGTGTGGGCCCGCCGGGGCGTGCTCGCCCATGTGGATAAGCACCGTCCCATGCTGTGGCGCTGGGTCATTACGGGCGCGGTGGTGGCCGCAGGCGTGGGCATTCCGTGGGGCCTAGCGGCCCTTGGGGTGCTGCCCGCCGGGTGGGAACCCGGCTTGGCTATGCTAAATTCCTTGCTCGGTGTGCTCACCGGCCCGGCAATCCTGGCGGGCCTGGCGCTGGCCTGTGAGGGGACACAAAGGAAGGTCGACGCCGGCGGTACTATGCCTCTACCGCTTCAGGTGGCCGCGGCGCTGGGTAAGCGGTCCATGAGCGGCTATATCCTGCAATCCATCGTGCTATTTATCTTGGTCCAGCCATACCTGTTGGGCTTGGGCGCGAACGCGGGCGCCACCATGCTGGGGCTTATGGCCGCCGGGGCGTGGGCGGCCATGCTCATTGCCGCCTGGGTGTGGGAAAAGATGGGCTGGCAGGGCCCATTCGAATGGGTCCACCGCCATCTTGCTTACGGCAGGACGGGCGCGTTACCGGCGCGCAAGCCCCTCGAACAGTAGGAAAGAACCCAGGTAATGGGCCGCCGCCTCGGCGGCACCCAGCCCGCGAAAGCCCCAAGTCCCGGGCGTGGTGAGTGCGCGGGCGAAGGTGGCCGCCTCGGACACCATGAGCAGGTTCGCGCCGTGGCTTAGACCCTGCGCCTGGACCGGGGCGTTGTTTTCGCGGAAGGAGGGGTCATCGGCCAGCGCCGCGTTGAGTGCGGCGCACGCGCCACCGATGAGCACCGCCGGAACGTGGGCCGGGCTCTTTGCGGCCGCGGCGAGGGTCCCGCCGAGTACCGCGGCCCCGCCTACCGCCGCCATCGTAGGAGTAGGGCGGGCGCCGGCATGCCATAGGGCGAAACCGTATCCGGCGTAGTGGCCGGATACTCCCGCCACGCCCAGCGCGGACGGCCTGGCAAGGCCGCGGGTTTTGACCCACTGGCCCACGCTGCCGGCCGCTAGCGCACCCGCAAGGTAGCCGGTGGAGCGGGTCTTGGGCAAGCGGGCCAGGCTCAGCGCCAACACTGGAGTAACGGCGCGGGATAATCCCTTGTCGGCACGGTCCCACTGGAATAGGCGCGACCAGGCCACGGACTCGCCCACCGCGAGGAACGCAAGGCGCTCCGGCTCGGCGCGCCTCAGCCCCGCTATCAGGGCCCGGGAACCTTGCTTGGTCCGCCTCGCAGCGGCGTTAACCAGGGATTTCATGGCCTTGCCCCTTTCCCGTTGTGGCTTTTACTTCCTTCTGGAACCGGCCTTGACCACATTCTTGGTCAAGGTGGTGGACTTCTTCGCCGACTTCTTGGCAGCCTTTTTGGAAGACTTTTTGGTGGACTTCTTCGCCGTTTTCTTGGTCGTTTTCTTAGTCGACTTCTTGGTCGACCTCTTGGCCGAGGAACCGCCGTCGGCCGCCTCCTTGGCGCGGCGTTCGGAGAGCAGCTCGTTGGCGCGGGCGTCGGTCAGCGTCTCCGGGGAATCACCCTTGCGCAGGGACGCGTTGGTGGTTCCATCCGTGACGTATGGGCCAAAGCGGCCGTCCTTCACGGACATTGGCTTGCCGGACACGTCATTATCACCCAGCTGCTTCAGCGGCGGCTGCGCAGCGGCGCGACCACGACGCTTCGGCTCGGCGTAAATGCGGCGGGCCTCGTCGAGGGTGATGCTAAAGATCTGATCCTCGTTCGCCAGGGAGCGGGAATCACTGCCCTTTTTCAGATAAGGACCGTAACGGCCGTTTTGGGCGGTGATGAGCTCGCCGTCGGACGGATCGGTGCCCACCTCGCGCGGCAGGGACAGCAACTTCAGTGCGTCCTCAAGCGTCACCGAGGACGGCTCCATGGAGCTAAACAGGGAGGCGGTCTTAGGTTTCAGCGTCTCATCGATGATCTCGGCGATGCGCTTTTCCTTCTGCTTCGCGGCGGTCTTGGTCTCCCAGTTCTTGGCGCGCTTGCCCTCCTCCGCGCGCTGCTTATCCTCAGCGGCGCGCTCCTCGGCGACTATCTCCTCTGCCTTGGCAGCGGCCTTTTCCTTCTCATCGTCGCCGAGCACCTCCGTGACGTACGGGCCAAAGCGGCCCTCCTTTGCCACGATCATGCGGCCGGAATCGGGGTTTTCACCCAGCTCGCGGCCGCCCTGAGGCGTGGCGAAGAGCTTCTCAGCCAGCTCCTCCCCCAGCTCATCCGGGGTGGTGGTCTCAGAAAGGTTAGCGCGCTGGTATTCCGGTTCACCCGTTTCGGAGGTACCAACCAAGCGCTCGATGTACGGCCCGTAGCGGCCCACGCGGACAAACACGTCACGGCCCTCGGAGTCCTCATACAGCTTTAAGGAATTGACCTGGCGCGCATCGATGGACTCGAGGTTGACGTCAATGAGGGACTTCAGGCCGCCGTGGCGGGCGATGGCGTTAGCGGTATCCCCATCGGCCTCGGCATCACCAAAGTAAAAAGCGTTGAGCCATTCCGTCCGGTCCTCGTTGCCGGCGGCGATTGCGTCCAGCTCATCCTCCATGGATGAGGTGAAATCAAAGTCCACGAGCTCGGCGAAGTTGTTCTCCAGCAGGCCGATCACCGCGAACGCCACCCAGGATGGGACCAGCGCGTTACCGCGGGACAGGACGTAACCTCGGTCCTGGATGGTCTTGATGATGGATGCGTAGGTGGAAGGACGCCCAATGCCCAGATCCTCCATCTTCTTCACCAGGGACGCCTCGGTGTAGCGGGCCGGCGGGTTGGTGGAGTGCCCGTCCGCCGTAACCTCGGTGGCGGTGAGCTGGTCGCCCTCCTCCAGGCGAGGCAGGCGGGCCTCGTCATCCTTGCCCTTGCCGGCGGACTTGTCAGTCTGGTCCTCATACGCCTTCAAGAAACCCGGGAAGGTGATGGTGCGTCCGGTGGCGGAGAACTCAACGTCCGTGCTGCCATCAGCGGTCACGGCCATGGCGCTTACCGTCACCTTCATGGACGTGCCCTTGGCGTCTTCCATCTGGGACGCTACGGTGCGCTTCCAAATCAGTTCGTAGAGCTTGTACTCCTCAGCATCCAACTGGCCGGCCAGCTGGCCCGGGGCGGCGAACTTCTCACCGGCCGGACGGATGGCCTCGTGGGCCTCCTGGGAGTTTTTCACCTTGCGGTCATAAACGCGTGGCGAAGAGGACACGTACTCGGAGCCAAACAGCGTGGTGGCCGCATTGCGCGCGGCGTTGAGCCCCTGCTGCGACAGGGAGGTGCTATCCGTACGCATGTAGGTGATGTGGCCGTTTTCGTACAGGCGCTGGGCGATACGCATGGTGCGCTCCGAGGTAAAGTGCAGGCGGCGGCCCGCTTCTTGCTGGAGCGTGGACGTCATGAACGGCGCATAGGGCTTGCGGGTATACGGCTTATGCTCAACGCCCACGACGTTCATGCGGCTGCCCTGCAGCCCCTCAGCCAGAGCCTTGGCCTGCGCCTCGCTGACAACGGTAACCTCATCGGACTTAAGCTGACCGCGGTCATCAAAATCGCGGCCCTGGGCCACGCGCTTGGAATCAACGCTGCTCAAACGCGCGCTGAAGGTGCGCGGATTGGCGGAATCGGCGCCGCTATTTCCGGTATCGAGGTTGGCGGTCAGATCCCAATATTCGGCGGGGATAAACGCCATGCGCTCGCGCTCACGCTCAACGATCACGCGGGTGGCAACGGACTGAACGCGGCCCGCGGATAGGCGCGGCATGACCTTCTTCCACAGCACCGGGGATACCTCATAGCCGTAGAGACGGTCCAGGATGCGCCGGGTTTCCTGCGCGTCGATCAGGTTCTCGTCCAGCTCACGGGTGTTTTCCGCGGCTTCTAGGATGGCGGACTTGGTGATCTCGTTGAACACCATGCGGCGCACCGGAACCTTGGGCTTGAGCACCTCGAGCAAGTGCCACGCAATAGCCTCACCCTCGCGGTCCGGGTCTGTTGCCAGATATAGTTGGTCGCACTGCTTCAGCTTGGCTTTTAGGTCCGCGACCTTTTTCTTTTTGTCCGCGGACACCACGTAGAGCGGGGTGAAGTTATCCTCAGGGTTTACACCGAGGCGGGCCCAGGATTCCTTCTTGAACTTGGCGGGCACGTCCGCGGCACCGCGGGGAAGATCGCGAATATGGCCCACCGAGGCCTCCACAATGTAATCATCCCCGAGGTAAGGCTGAATCTTTTTTGCCTTAGTAGCGGACTCCACAATCACAAGAGTCTTGCCCTGACCGCTATCTGCTGCCACGCCTGCCACATCCTTAATGACTGAAACTTCTAGATAGTTTTCTCCTCGCATGATAAACCTTTGCGAGGCAATTGCCCCTAGAGTACACATTCTTAACTCACAGTATTTAATGGGGCTATTGCGAGCCCCCTAATGCGGCACCCGGCGCGGCCATGTCCGCCCCGCGGTTAGCTGCCGGGATTACGGCTCGCCGCGGCCTGCGGGAAACCCCGCGATAAGGCCCCAATGGGCGCCTCGGCACGCAGCGCGGTTGCCCGGCGGCTGTGGAATCAATAAGCGTTGGTTGCTCGTGGTGCATTTGGGGCTTTAGCGGGGCTAAGATTGGGTGACTGACATGCCCTTGGGGCGGCCACGTCCCCCGCGGGCGGCCCACCAGGTTGCTGCCACCACCCAGGGCTTAAGAACAACCCAGGGCTTAAGAACAAAGGAGATGACGCGTGACTGATGTGTTAACCACGGCCATTGAGTCCGTCATGGGCACGCTGTGGATTTACCCCATCGCCGCTTTTTTCATCTTCTTTGATTGCCTGGCTCCTGTGATGCCATCAGAGGTCATCTTGAACCTCACCGGCGCCTGGTCCGCGGCTCGCGGGGCGCCGGATCTGTACGCCATCTTCGGTGTAGCCGTGATGGCCGCCGTGGCCGGCGACAACGTGTGCTACCTGTTGGGCACGCGCCTGATGCCGTTTATCCGCAGGGTGCCGCCGAATTCCAAGGCCGCCGATGGGCTATCGTGGGTGCGCCGCAATATGCGCCGCGGCGCCGGCGCCGCCATCCTGGTGGCCCGCTTTATCCCCTCAGCCAGGTTCTTCATGACCATTTTGCTGGGGTCCATGCGCTACCCGTGGCCGCTGTTTTTCTTCTTTGACACGCTCGGCGTCATCTTGTGGGCCATCCAGGGCCTGGCCATTGGCTATGCCGGCGGTGCGCTGCTATCCGAATACCCAATCCTGGCGCTTGGATTGTCCATCGCCATGGCGCTCGTCGTGGGGTGGGTTGTGCAGAAGCTGCAGCTGTGGATTACTGACCGTTTGGACACCCGGCGCGGCTATGCGGAGACTCCGTAGGCCCGCACTCCCCGTAGGCCCGGTAGCTCGCCCGGGCACTCCGGACACACTTTCCCCCTTAGCCGCTACTTAACCCACGCCTTCTGCATCTCAAACCGAAAGCCACCCGCGCCGAAGCGCTGGGTGGCTTTGAAAGTCTTTCAGCGGTGTGCCGCTCTAGTTTGGATTAAACGGCGGTAACGTTTTGAGCCTGAGGGCCCTTGGTGCCCTCACCAATCTCAAACTCAACCTTCTGGTTCTCTTCGAGGGTGCGGAAGCCATTGCCCTGAATCTCAGAGTAATGAACGAATACGTCCGCAGAGCCGTCCTCTGGGGCGATGAAGCCAAAGCCCTTTTCAGCGTTAAACCACTTAACGGTTCCCTGTGCCATGTGTATGTTTCCTTCCAATTGGGGGATGAGCGGCGCCCGCACTGTGCCTGCGCCGGACCGCCAGTTAAAACTCCCGGATCCCCCGGGTGCATTGATAAATCTTTCGCGAGCACCGTAGAACTACACTGCAACAAAAAACCCGTGGCGGTCCCCGCCAGTCTGGCACGTTTATAGTGATAGCGATACCCGTAGGCGGCAAAAGGCGCCCAACCACACCCGGAAAGGGGGACAATATGGCCGGAATGAGCCAGCAAAGCGCGAATCCGCTGGGCGAGGAGCTCGTGGAATTCCTCGGCAGGCGCTTCGATTCCTCCGAACTGACGCACTCCACTACCATTCCCGCGCGCGCTTCTCGGCACGAGCAGTGGCCAGAGTGGGTGCTCCCGGAGCTTCGCGTCGCGCTTGAGGATTCCGGCATAACCCGCCCCTTTATCCATCAGGCCGCCACCGCTCATGCCGCGTGGGAGGGCCGGGACGTGGTGGTGGCCACCGGCACGTCCTCCGGCAAGTCCCTGGGCTATCAACTGCCCATTTTGTCCCGCTTGGCCGCGGACCCCACCGCGTGCGCGCTGTATCTCACCCCCACTAAGGCGCTGGGTTCTGACCAACTGCTGGCGGTGGAGCGCTTAGTGAGGGCGTGCCCTTCCCTCAAGGGCGTGCAGCCCGCGCCGTATGACGGTGACACCCCGCAGGAGGCGCGCGCGGGAATCCGCGATCATTCCCGGTTTGTTTTCTCCACCCCGGACATGCTGCATATGTCCGTCCTGGCCGCGCACCAGCGTTGGGCCCGCCTGCTGCGCAAACTGCAGTTTATTGTCATCGATGAGTGCCATTCTTACCGCGGCGTGTTCGGGGCCAACGTTTCGCTAGTGTTGCGCCGCTTGCTGCGCATCTGTGCGCACTACGGCTCACGGCCGGTGATCATCTTGGCCTCGGCCACCATGCGCGATCCTGCGGTGCATGCCGAACGGCTGACCGGCAGGCACGGGGTTGTTGCAATCACCGCCGACGGCGCCCCCGCCGGCGCCCGCACCGTAGCGCTTTGGGAGCCGGGCTTCCTCGAGCGTCCCGAGGACTCCCCCGCCCCGCCGACCCGCCGCGCCGCCACCACGGAATCCGCCGAAATCATGGCGGCCCTAGTCTCCGAGGGCGCGCGCACCCTGACCTTCGTGCGTTCCCGCCGGGCCGCGGAGGTAGTAGCCATGCGCTGTTCCGAAGAATTATCGGGGAGCCTGGGCCGGCCGGATTTCGCCAAGCGGATCGCCGCGTACCGGGCCGGTTACCTGGCCGAGGATCGCCGCAAGCTTGAAAAGGCGCTTGATGACGGCACCCTGCTGGGCGTGGCCACCACCTCAGCCCTGGAATTGGGCATCGACGTGGGCGGGCTTGACGCCGTGGTCACCGCCGGATTCCCGGGCACGGTTGCCAGCTTCTGGCAACAGGCGGGGCGGGCCGGGCGCCGGGGTCAGGGCTCACTGGTTGTTCTGGTGGCCCGCGATGAGCCCATGGATTCCTACCTGGTGCACCATCCGGAGGCCCTCCTAGGCCGGCCGGTGGAGGCCAGCGTGTTCAACCCCGCTAACCCGTACATCCTCCACGGCCACCTGTACTGCGCGGCGGTGGAAAAGCCGCTACAGGATTCCGAAATTCGTGAGCTCAAGGCCGAACGGGTGGCCCAGGCCCTCGCGGACCAGGGGCTTATCAAGCGCCGCGAGCGCGGCTGGTTTGCCGTGCCGCGCCTTGAGGGTGAAACAACGCCCGAATCCGCCCACGCCCAGGTGTCCCTGCGCGGTGGAACCGGCCAGGAAGTGCTCATCGTTGACTCCTCCGACGGCCGCCTCTTGGGCACCATCGATTCGGCCCGCGCGACCGCTCAGGTCCATCCCGGCGCCGTGTACATCCACCAGGGCGAGACGTACATGATTGAGGACCTCATCCTGGACGAGTACCTGGCGCTGGCGCAGCCCAAGGCGCCCGATTACTCAACGCAGGCGCGCTCCACCACAGACATCCGGATCCTGTCCGCCGCCGGCGGGGATGACTTGGTCAACTATTCCCCGGGCCTGTGGGTGGCCAACGTGGAGGTGGAGGTGATCAATCAGGTCACGGGTTATCAGGTGCGGCTGCCGGATGGCACGGTGGGCGATGACGTTGCGTTGGATATGCCGGAAGAAAGGCTGGTCACCCGGGCGGTGGCTTACACCATCGATCCGCTGGTCCTGGCCGAATTGGGCATTACGCCCGCCGAAACCCCCGGCACGCTCCATGCGGCGGAGCACGCCGCGATAGGCCTGCTTCCCCTCATCGCCACGTGTGACCGGTGGGATATTGGCGGGGTATCCACGGCCCTTCACGCCGATACGCAACTGCCCACGGTCTTTGTCTATGACGGCCACCCGGGCGGCGCCGGTTTCGCCGATGAGGGATTCAAGCGCTTCCCGGAATGGATTGAAGCGACCTTCGACGCGGTGCGTTCTTGCCCTTGCGAGTCCGGCTGCCCGTCCTGCGTCCAGTCCCCCAAGTGCGGCAACGGAAATAACCCGCTGGACAAGGCCGGCGCCATCAAGCTACTCGGGGCCTTGGTATCCATGACGGGCGCCGGGCCCGGCTCGGACCGGGGACCGGGCGGCGCCGCTACGCCGGACCGGCCCTAGCCGCGGTCTCCACGTGGCGCACGCTGACGCGGACACGCACGTCCCGGCCAAGTACCTCGCAGCCGGTGACCTCGCCGCCGTTGAGCCCGGCCACGTACGCGGCCCGCGCGCAGGCCTCGGATTCTCCGCCGCGCGCTGCGGCGAACGCCCCGGCCACGGCGGCTAGATCCGCGGCCACCTGGGCCTCGTGCCGGGAGGAGACTTCAACCACCACGCCGGCGACCGCGAGCAGCAGGCCGGTGAGGCAGACGATGATGCCCGCGGAGGCCATCGTGGCGTAGCCTCGGTCTTCCCGCAACCGGCGGACTAGTGCGCGCCGCATCATGAGCCCACGCCGTTTTCCACCGGGTACACCGCCCGCGCGCTCATGTCACCAATGGGCGCCGGTACGTCCACCACCGCGGTGACGAGCCCGGCGGACTCCTGGATATCGATGTGCATATCGGCGCGCGCCGGGGTGAACTCTTCCCCTATGGCGTGCGCGCGGGCGGCGGCCCCCGCGGCGTCAACCGCGGAAACATACGCCGCCATCGTGGCTATGGCGCCCACGATCGCGGCGGCCACGATGACCAGTGAACTCAGGGCAAGGGCAGCCTCGATGGTCACGGAACCCCGGTCATTGTTGATGGCGCGCATCATGATCCTTAGCCCGGGGTATTGGACAGGGCATCGGTGATGATGCCCTCTATCGCGTCCACCACCGCACCGCTATTGATCACCATGTATAGCACCGCGGCCAGCGCCGCGGCCGCCAGCGAACCCATGGCGTATTCAATGGTAGACATGCCCTTTTCATCTCTCAGGAGCTCCTTGATGGAGGAGGGTTCCACAGTGTCGTTGTTAATCATTTTGGTCATTGTTCTTCCTTTCTTTAGTGCCCGTGTCAGGGCCAGTTTTTACAAGTAGCGGTCATGGACATGGCCGGCTGCCTACAGCAGCTGGCTTCCCAGGCTGATGACCACCGGAACCAGCCCAAGAACTACGAACGCGGGCAGGAAACATAGCGCCAGCGGTAGCGCAATGAGCACCCCGGCGCGTTCGGCCGCGGCGGTGGCGTGCGCCGCGGAATCAGCGCGAAGGCTGTCCACTATGCGCTCGCATCCACCGGCTATCGCCGCACCGGATTGTTCAGAAAGCACCACCAGCGTGGCTACGTCTTGGAGCCCCTCAATCCCCTCGGTTGGTGCCCACGCCCGCTCGGGGCTTACCCCCACAGCAAGCAGGGACCCCACCAGCAGCCAGGTCTCCCGGCTCCCGGGGCCCGCCGCGTCCGCCACGGCACCCACCGCCCGGGTCACCCCCACGCCGGCCCGCAGGCAGGCGGCGAAGAGTTCCACGTCGGCGGCTATATCGAGGGGCTCGGCCTTAAGCCGCGGGCCGTCCCGAGGGGTCTTCTGCGCACCCTCACCTACCCATGGGCCCACCCGGCCCACCAACCGTGAGCGCCGGCCGAAAGCGCTCACCGCCACGGCACCCGCCAGCAACACCAGCGTCAACGGATCGAATATCCACGCCATCGCCCTTAACCCCCTGCCCCGCGGATGATCAGCCGGGACCACACAAACCCGGCCGCAACGAGCCCCACGCCAATGACTAACAACACCCCGCCCAGGCCGCCGCCAAACAGGAAGCCTAAGGGGTTAGCCCCCATTACCGAGCCCATGGCGATGCCCGCCACCGGCAGGCACGCCAACACCATGGCGGTGGCCTGGGGGCCTTGGAGGCTAGCGCGCGTGGCGGCGCGGTGCCGCTTTACCGCATCGAGCCGGGACTGGGCCTGTTCCAACACCCCCGCCACCGCGATGCCATGGCGCTCACTGACTTCCAACAGCCTGCCCACCGTGGCTACCGCGCCGGGCTGGCCCCGCAAGGCCTGCGTCGAGGAACTCCCGCGGGCCGCCAACTGGGCCGCCCGAGCCAATGGTTCCCGCACGTTTTCCGGCGTGGAATCCGGCAGATGCTCCACGCCCCGCCGCAGGGCCACGGGCAGCACCGCCCCGGCGCGCAGATTTGAGGTCACCACGCCCAGGTATCCCGCCACCGCCTCCTCGCCGCGGATCTGCAATGAGCGCCTGCGGGCGTCACTGACGGTCCACGCCACCAATGCGCCGACGCTCAGCGCGGCGATGGCAACACTTAACCGGCCAAAGAACAAAAATCCCAGTACCCCGACGAAGACCGCCACCATGAACACGGCCGGCTGCCACCGCGCCTCACGCTTTTGCTCCGCCAGGCGCCCGCCCAAGGCCGGGGCTGGGACGAGCAAGGCGGACGCTACCAGCAACAACTCAAGCCACATCGCGACGCCCCAATCCCGCGAGGAATTCCTCCCACAGCTCCCCCGGCCCGCGCTGGCGTGACCACACCTCGTGGGCCACTACCGGATTGCCGCGAAGCAGCCCTATCTGTTCCACGCGGCGCACCCCGTCCCGGCCGCGGTGCATGCTCACCACCACGCCCACCGCGGACGCCAATTGCGAATGCAGGGCCGCCCGGTCTAGGCCACCGAGCGCGGCCAAGGCCTCCATGCGCGCGGGCACCTCATAAAGCGAATTGGCGTGAATGGTCCCAGCCCCACCATCGTGGCCGGTGTTGAGCGCGGCGAGTAGGTCGCAGACCTCCGCGCCGCGAATCTCCCCCACCACAATGCGGTCCGGACGCATGCGCAGCGCCTGGCGCAGTAGCTGAGACATGGTGATCTCGCCGCCGCCCTCCGCATTCGCCCGGCGCGCCACCAAGCCCACCACGTGCGGATGGGCCGGGCGCAGCTCCGGCGTGTCCTCAATGACCACCAGGCGCTGGGAGTCATCCACCTCGCTCAGCATCGCGGATAGCAGCGTAGTCTTGCCGGAACCAGTGCCGCCCAGGACCAGGAAAGACTCCCGGCGGGCCACCACGTCCCGCAGCACCTGCTCGATTTCCGGAGCCACCGTGCCGTTGGCGCACAGATCATCGAAGCTGGTGGAGGCCTGCCGCAGCACGCGCAGGGACAAACACGTTCCCCCGTCCGCCGGCGGGGAGAGGACGGCGTGGAGACGGAGGGAGGAACCATCCGGGCGCGGGAAGCGGGCGTCGGCAAAAGGCTGCGCATCATCCAAACGCGAACCGCAGCTGACGGCCAACCGCGTGGCCAAACGGCGCACCTCCGCCTCCGAGGAAAACGCCACCGAGGATCGCTCCAACCCCCGGCCCCGGTCGAAGAACACATCCTTAGGCCCATTGACCACCACATCCGTCACCCCCGGCAACGCCAACACCGCCTCCAACGGCCCCGCCCCCGTGGTGTCATGGCGCAACTGCCGCAGCAAGGCCAGCACCTCATGGTCGCTCACCACTCCCGCTTCCTCACGGATCTTGCGCGCCATCGCGGCCGGATCCGCCGCCAGCTCCGGTTGCGTGGCCAACGCCTGGCGCAAAGATTCAATCAACCCGGCCTTCACTGAAACCACCCCGCTTCCTCCAATATCAGTCCGCATGCCTGCGCCAACCCCTTAGGCAACCGCCCCGGCAACCCGCCCAACTCCGTGGACTTGGGCAGGGTCCGGATCAGCGGGATCTCCGCGGACACATCCGCATGGCATATCCGTTCCACGTCTTCTACGCCCAGGCCCGACCAGCCCCTGTGCCTCAGCACCAGCTGATACGGCACGGAATCCGCATGCAGCTGGGCCACCATCGCTGCCGCGGCCGCCACGGGCCGCACCTCAGCAGCCGTTAGCACCACCACGTGATCCGCCGCGCCGGGAATCACCCCGCGGGGCACGTCCACAATGGTGAGCCCATCACGGGTGCGCAGGGACCCGAGCACCCGGTCAACGCTGTCCAAGGTAAGCGTGAAAGGATCCGCCATCCCTGCCCGGGCCGCAGACAGCACGGCTACGCCATCGTGCGTCGCCGGCAGCGCCTGGACCAGGTTGCCCGCATCCACGCCTCCACCGCCTAGCTGCAGGTCTGGCCACCGAGCGCCGTTAGCGGTCTCCAATCCCATCAGCAGGTCGAGACCACCGGAGCCGTGTATGCCGTCCACGAGCACGGATGGCGCTGCGTGCCGGGCCAGCGCCGCGGCCAGGGTTGAGGCACCCACGCCGCCGCACGCGCCGGTAACCGCGATGGTCTTGTGCCGGGTCGGTTTTACCTGCGCGTGCTTATTTCCCAAGGCCGTAAGCAGCTCCGGGGCTTGGCTGGGCAGCACAAAGGCCTGTTCCGCATGGCAACGCAAGCCCGCCTCATAATCAATGGGCCCCGGATCCGCGGCCACCAGGAATAGGCCCGTGCGCCTTCCTAACGCCGCCACGTGCGCCGCAGTGGCCGCACACACCAGCACCGCACGGGCGCGCGGGGCCAACCTCGCGATATCGCGCGGGTCTTCCGCCGTTACAACCTCAACCCCGGTCACCGCGGCCGCATGCGCAGCCTCCGGGCGGGCCACCTCATCCGCCACCGCGATGAGGATGAAATCCTGTGAACTCCTACTCATGGGCACACTGTGGCCCCGCGGGCTAGGCTATGGCCAGGAAACGCCACTTCAGGCTGTGGATAAACGCCTTTTCTCCCCCAAAATTGCGCGCGGCAACTAGGGCCTGTGGATAACCCCACCCACCCCTTTACACGGCCCGCGAACTGGGATATGGACCGCTCAACCATCCGCAATGGAAATAAGGTCCCGCGCCGCGCGGGCCCCTAAATGCCAACCTGTCTTCAACCGATATTCAGCGGAATGTAACTTACGGCCGCTACGTTACGACATACAGGGTAGGCAATCCCCCAAACAACAATTTTCACATCTGTTTCACCCAACATGGACTTTTAAGGCTAGACTCGAACGCAATGAACAATCAGCAGGCCACACCACGCACCGCGCCGGACGCCGGCCCGGCTACTCGTGTTGCCGCGTTCTTTGACCTAGACAAGACCATCATTGCCACCTCCTCCGCCTTCGCCTTTGGCAAGGAGTTCATGCATAACGGGCTCATCACCCCGGCAGAGGCGCTGCAGATGTCCTTGGCCAAGGCCAACTACATGTTCTCCGGGCTAACTAGCGATCAGATGGATGCCACCCGCGATCAGCTGGCCGCCCTGGTTAAGGGCTGGTCCGTCGATGAGGTCCGCCAGATTGCCGCGGAAACCCTGCACACGGTGGTCACCCCGGCCATTTACGCCGAGGCGCGCGAACTCATCAAGTTCCACCAGGCCGCCGGCCATGAGGTGGTCATCATCTCCGCGTCGGCCTCTATATTGGTGGAGCTCATCGCCCAGGAACTCGGCGTGGACAAGGTGGTGGCTACCGTGCTCGAGGCCCATGACGGCCACTTCACCGGCGAGATCCTTCACTACTGCAAGGGCCCCGCCAAGGGTGAGGCGATGAGCCGCATCGCGCGGGAAGAGGGCATAGATTTAAGCGCGAGCTACGCATACTCGGATTCGGCCACGGACATCCCCATGCTGGAAATGGTGGGCAACCCGGTGGCGGTCAACCCCGACCGGCCGATGAAGAAAAAGGCCCTTGAAGCCGGATGGGATATCCGCACGTTCAAGGACCCGGTCCCGCTGCTAACCATGCCCAACGCGCGTGAGGTGGGAATTGGCGCATCCGTGGTCGCGGGCCTCGCCGCCCTGGTTGCCGGGGGCATTTGGCTGGCCCAGCGCCCCGGCGGCAGGTCGAAGCCCGTCCTAGCCGGCTAGGTTAGGCACCCTGCAGTACGTCCTTAAACGTTGGCAAAGGCGCCGGATCGTCCACTCGTGCGGTCACGGTGCGCTGCACAAGCAGGTACCGCTCACCATCACCCAGCGGCGCTAGGTCATAGAGGGATTCCGCGGTGCAGGTAAGCGGCTCGCCGTGCGGGGATGCGGAATAAACCGAGACCATGCGGGTGGTAACGCCGGCCGGGGTGGCCTTGATTTGCCGGGACTCGAAGTTCTGCGTGGTGGAATCCGGCGGGAGCTGGTCGTGGACCCCGTCGAGCAACGTGGGCAGCTCCACGCCGCCGCGGAGCAGGAAGGCCTGCGCACAGGCATTGGCAGAAAATCCCTCGTAAGGTGTGGTGGAGGCGAAGATCTCCGGGCCCGGCTGGCCCTCGGCAAGACCTAGCACCTCCTTGGGAACCCGGTCCCAGCCGTCCGGGAATTCCCACATATCCTCCGCCCTGAGCGCTGCCGGCAGGGCAATCTGCGCCCATTCAATCCCGCGGGCGGCAAGCTTGTCCTGAAGCGACTGCGTGTTCGCGGTCACGACTCCTCCTCACGTTAGGCCCCACTATTGGTGCGCCTATTCTAGGCACTCAATCTATGTTCCCAGCCTACAGCCCCGCCGCCGGCGCGCCTCTACAGCGCTCTGGCAATCCCCTCCGCCTCTCGGGCGCCGGCCTCCCAGGCTTCAAACAGGAGGATTAAAAGGGGTAGCGGATCTTTTTCGTAGTCTTCCAGGCATTGCGCGTAGCGCGCCTTGTGACGGACCAGGTAGGGTTCCGGCACCGCCAGCCCACGGGGGTCAAAGCCCGTGGTCACCGCGGCGATCCGCGCCACCATCCGCCCGATTCCCCCACTGCGCGCGCCGCACAGCGTCCGCCCTACGATTTCAGCGTGGGCCACGACGGGCAGGCCTCGGTCGGCGTTGGCGCCGCACTTCCCGGCGGCCGTAGCGACGATAAGTTGCGCCAGGGCCTGCATGCGCTGCGGGTCCGCCGGGGTCCCGTCACCACCGGCGGCCACGTCGAGTCCGGCGATGACTTGCAGCGGCGCCCGGGCGAACGTGCGCACGGTCGTGGCATGCCGGTCCGGGGCCAAGGCACCCGCGATGCGCACCGCGCGGGCTAATTCGTCCGTAACCGCGCCGGACTCTAAACGCCCACCAAAGAGGTCACGATCGAAACCATCCAAAATTAATCCAGAGCGCGCGCCCCGCAGCAAAGACTCCGATGAGATCACCTCATACTGGCGTAAAGCCGCAGGTCGGCGGTGGACTTGCGCGATTGCAGACGCGGCCGCCTCCGCGCTGCGACTAAGGCGCGAATCACCGAATAGCTGGCCGAACGGGTCAAATCCTGACATATCTATTAGGATAGCCATGTATGCCTTGACGCCTATGCGCGAGCAAGGATTAATCGCGAGACTTAAACAAAGCTTTTTATTAAGCCAGGAAGGTATTCACCGTGAGCAAAGACGGCCTCTACACTGACGGCGCAGAATCATTCGCCCCGAAGGTTAACTCCATCCCCCTGACCGACTCTGACACCTCCCGTTCCGGCGAGGCGTCCGTGGGCCGGTTGGTATCCAACGCGTCCGAGCAGATCTCTTCCCTCGTGCGTGCCGAAATGGAGCTCGCTAAGACTGAGCTCGCAGCATCCGCTAAGAAGGGCGGCATTGGCGCCGGCCTCCTCAGTGGCGCAGGAGTTATCGCAGCTTACAGCTCCTTCTTCTTTTTCTTCTTCCTTGCGGAACTGCTCTCCGTATGGTTGGACCGCTGGGCGGCGTTCCTCATCGTCTTCCTCATCATGCTGGTACTCGCCGGAATCTTGGCGCTCGTTGGCGTGAAGAACGTAAAGAAGGTTAAGAAGCCAGAAAAGACCATCGAGTCCGTTCAGGAACTCAAGGGCTTGGTTCCAGGCAAGGCCACCAAGTCCATCGAGTCTAACCGCGGAATGTACACCTAAACCCACCCCTTAAAACTCGCGTAGCTCTCCCGCCCGAGCCCCACCCTGAATCCCGGTGGCTCGGGCGGCTTTTTATCTCAACCCGGACAACAACTCTTTTAACCCAAGGAAACGTGAATGACCGTAGGCAATCTACCGCCATCAGTGGTGGAGCTTGAGGGCCCGTACACTCATGAATACGTCCACACCCGGGGCATCCGTTTGCACGCGGCGGTGGCCGGCGACCCGCATGATCCCCTCATCGTGCTCATTCACGGTTCCTTCGGCGGCTGGTTTGAGTACCGCCGGGTCATCGCCCCGCTGGCCGCCCTGGGCTACCACGTGGCGGCGGTGGACCTGCGCGGCTACGGGTTATCGGACAAGCCGCCCACAGATCTGGGCCAGGATTTGCGGGTCCTCACGGGTGACATCTCCGGCATCATCCAGGCCCTGGGCCACAGCGACGCTGTGGTGGTTGGGGATGACACGGGCGCGGTGGTCGCGTGGGCACTGGCCTCGGAACGCCCCGAGCGGGTGCGGGGGCTGGTCTCCATCTCCGGGATGCACCCGGTGGATCTGCGCCGCTCGCTGCTGGCCAAGCCGTGGGATTTCCTATGGATCCTCCTGCGCGCGGCACTGTGCCGCATGCCGGTAGGGCTACTGACGCGGTGTGATACCGCCACTCGCCTCTACCCCATTCACCTGCGCATGAATACCTCCCAGCAATTCCGCGGCGAGGATTTTGATACCGCGCTCGAGCTGCGCATCAAGGCGGCGAACATCTCCCATTCCGCCCGCGGAATCATTTGGAACAACCGGCTGCTGACCGCCGTAACGCCGCAAAAATGGCTGCGGGCACGGGTGGATGCACCAGTCCTGTTCATCCATGCGGCCCAGGCGCTGTGGGGCCCGGCGCTCACCCGCGCGCGCAAGAGAGTCCGCGCCGAGATCACCCCCGCCACGATCGCCGGCACAAAGAACTTGCCGCACATTGAGAACCCCACGGGCTTTATTGACGCCGTGTCTGGGTGGCTCGCTAGGCAAAAACTATAGAACAATGGCTACCCCTGCGGCGCTGAGATATGTGTCCCTCTTTTGCTCATTAATTGAATGTGCCCTCTCTCACAGGGTAAATTAATTGGCAACCTATTCACAGGTTGTCTTTATTAACCGTCCAAACACGGAGGCCTTTCCCCTCATGACTACTAAGAAGTCCATTGCTCTGCTTGCCGCAGCAGCCATGACCGTTAGCCTCGCCGCATGCTCCTCGGATGATTCATCCGGCGCAGCCGGCGGCGAAGGCGCGAACTACGTCGTAGCAAACGGCTCCGAGCCGCAGAATCCGCTGGTACCGGCGAACACCAACGAGACCGGCGGCGGACGCATTGTTGACTCCATCTTCTCTGGCCTCGTTTATTACGACGATGAGGGCGCGGCCCAGAATGAGATGGCGGAGTCCATCGAGGCGAATGATGACAACACTGAGTTCACCATCAAGATCAAAGAGGGCTGGACCTTCAATGACGGCACCGAGATTAAGGCGGAGAACTTCGTCAACGCCTGGAACTACGCGGTTGCCAACGCACAGCTGAACGCGTACTTCTTTGAGCCAATCAAGGGCTACGCGGAAGAGGGCGTCGAGGAACTTGAGGGCCTCGAGATCATCGATGATTACACCTTCAAGATCACCCTGAGCTCCCCTGCGGCCGATTTCCCGGACCGCCTGGGCTACTCCGCGTTCTACCCACTGCCGGCCGAGGCCCTTGAGGATCCCGCAGCCTTTGGTGAGAACCCGAACTCCAACGGCCCATACAAGCTGCTGGAGTGGAACCACAACCAGGACGCAATCATCGTCCCTAACGAGAACTACGCCGGCGAGCGCAAGCCAGCCAATGACGGCGTGAAGTTCGTCTTCTACGCGGATCAGGGCGCCGCTTACTCCGACCTGCTCGCGGGCCAGCTGGACGTGCTGGACGCCATCCCGGACTCCGCATTCGCAACCTACGAGGCTGACCTGGGTGACCGCGCCATCAACCAACCGGCCGCTATCTTCCAGTCCTTCACCATCGGTGAGAAGCTTGAGCACTTCGGTGGCGAAGAGGGCAAGCTGCGCCGGCAGGCTCTGTCCCTGGCGATCGACCGCGAGCAGATCACTGACACCATCTTCCAGGGCACCCGCACCCCGGCCAAGGACTTCACCTCCCCAATCATCCCAGGCTACTCCGGGGAAATCGGCGGCAATGAGGTCCTGAACTTCGATCCTGAGAAGGCGAAGGAACTGTGGGCACAGGCGGATGAGATCAATGAGTGGTCCTCTCCTGAGTTCAAGATTGCCTACAACGCCGACGGCGGCCACGAGGCTTGGGTCGATGCAGTGGCCAACTCCATCAAGAACAACCTGGGCATCGAGGCCGTGGGCGATCCTTACCCAGACTTCAAGTCCCTGCGCGATGACGTCACCAGCCGCAACATCACCTCCGCATTCCGCACCGGCTGGCAGGCGGACTACCCAGGCCTGGGCAACTTCCTCGCCGCCCTGTACGGCACCGGCGCCGGCTCCAACGATGGTGACTACTCCAACCCTGAGTTCGACGCGAAGATCAAGGAAGGAGATGCGGCCGCATCCCCTGAGGAAGCCGCGAAGATCTACAACGAGGCTCAGGAAATCCTCTTCGAGGATCTGCCGGCCATCCCACTGTGGTACTCCAACGTCACCGGCGGCCACAGCGAGAACGTTGACAACGTAGTATTCACCTGGAAGTCCCAGCCTAACTACACCAACATCACCAAGAACTAAGCCAGCGCGCCGGTTAATAGGCGCCTGACCTAGCGAGGTATAGAACCCCACGGGCCCCGTTGCACACGCAGCGGGGCCCGTTTCATGCCGTGAGAAAGTCAGCAAACCGCCGCGCCGGATGCGTAGTTTCACGCGTCACCCGGCGCGGGCGCGCGTGAAACGGCACACGCCGCACACCACGCGCATCCGCCCACTTTGCGCGTGGGGGCACCCACATTCAACCCCCTGCATAAGTTCGTTTCCGCTGCATAATAACCATTTGTCTCATGCGCTGGTACTTCACCCCGGCCCTGAAAGGGCTACCCCGGGCGGCCAAGGCCTGTGATTACTGGCCCGTACTCAATTGGGTCATGCTACAGGTCACACTCTAGAATGCCATGTAAGCCATAAGCGATGTTCATGCTCTTGGCAGACACATGTGACCTAAGCCCTGCTGACCGCCACAGGCGGGAGGCAGTGCGTCAAGGGTGCTGGGCCAACAGGCGGATAAGGATCCCGTCTCGCGGCCCAGCATCCTTGTTGGCCCGCCTTACCCAGGCGGAGAGAACAACTACCACCAGAAAAGGACTCAACTCATGTTGCGCTATATCGGGCGACGAGTGCTCCAGATGATCCCGGTGTTCTTCGGAGCCACCTTGCTCATCTACGCACTGGTCTTCCTTATGCCTGGCGACCCAGTAGAGGCTTTGGGCGGAGACCGCGGCCTTAGCGACGCGGCCCGTGAACGAATCATGGCAGAGTACAACCTCGACAAGCCGTTCTTCGTCCAGTACCTCCTCTACATCGCCGGCATCTTCCAGGGAGACTTTGGCACCACCTTCTCGGGCGTGCCGGTGACCACAGTGATGGCTACCGCATTCCCAGTGACCATCAAGCTGGCGGGAATGGCCATTATCTTCGAGTCGGTCCTAGGTATCCTCTTCGGCGTTATCGCCGGCATTCGCCGCGGCGGCATCTTTGATTCCACCGTCCTGGTGGTCTCCCTCTTCGTGATCGCGGTGCCATCCTTCGTGATTGGTTTCGTATTCCAGTTCCTCGTGGGCATCAAGTGGGAGCTGCTGCCGGTGACCGTGGGTTCTAAGGAAACCTTCGAGGCCCTGCTCATGCCCGCCATCGTGTTGGGTTCCATGTCCTTTGCATACGTCATCCGCCTGACGCGCCAGTCCGTGAGCGAAAACCTCCGCGCTGACTACGTCCGCACCGCCCGCGCCAAGGGCCTGGCGGGCAACACCGTCATGATCCGCCACGTACTGCGCAACTCCCTCATTCCGGTTGCGACCTTCATCGGCGCCGACCTGGGCACGCTTATGACGGGCGCCATTGTGACAGAGGGCATCTTCGGCATCAACGGTGTGGGCGGCACCATGTACCAGGCCATCCTGCGCGGTGAGCCTGCCACCGTAGTTTCCTTCACCACCGTTTTGGTCATCATCTACATCATCGCCAACCTGCTGGTTGACCTTCTCTACGCAGTACTTGACCCGAGGATCCGCTATGCCTGATTTTGATCGCACTAACCCAACCGCCGATCTCGGCGAAGAAAAGCTCATCACCCAAGCGCGTCGCGGCCAGGAACACTTCATTGCCGAGACGGATGAAACCGGACTGGGCGCCGTTGACGCCGTCAAGGACGAATCCGCTCCCGCCTCCCAGTGGGCCGAGGCCTGGCGCTACCTGCGCAAGCGCCCGCTGTTTTGGGTTTCGGCATTCCTGATTCTGGTTGCCGTGCTCATGGCCATCTGGCCATCCCTGTTCACCAGCATGGACCCGCGCGCCTGCAACCTGTCCGATTCCCTGGGGGATCCTAGGGATGGCCACCCATTCGGCTTCGACCGCCAGGGCTGCGACATCTACTCCCGCATCATCTACGGTGCGCGCGCATCCGTTGCAGTGGGCGTACTGGCCACCGCGCTCGTGGTCCTGATCGGCTCCACCATCGGTGCCCTGGCCGGCTACTTCGGCGGCTGGCTTGATGCAGTCCTGTCCCGCATCACTGACATCTTCTTCGCCATTCCACTGGTTCTGGCAGCAATCGTCGTGATGCAGGTGTTCAAGGAATACCGCACCATCGTCACCGTGGTTCTGGTCCTCGGCTTCTTCGGCTGGGTTTCCATCGCCCGCATTACCCGCGGCGCCGTGATGTCCATCAAGAATGAGGAGTTTGTCCAGTCCGCGCGCTCCGTGGGCGCTTCGAACTTCCACATTCTCTTTAGCCACATCATGCCTAACGCCGCGGCACCAATCATCTCTTACGCCACCGTTGCCCTGGGCACCTTCATCGTGGCAGAGGCCACCCTATCCTTCCTGGGCATTGGCCTCCCATCCACCTTCGTGTCCTGGGGTGGAGACATCTCCGCCGCACAGGCATCCCTGCGTGTTCAGCCTTCCGTGCTGTTCTACCCGTCGGGCGCCCTGGGGCTGACCGTGCTCAGCTTCATCATGATGGGTGACGTGGTCCGTGACGCACTCGATCCAAAGGCAAGGAAGCGCTAAATGACTGACACTCACACTCCAGCTCACGAAGAGCAGCCTTTGCTGGAAATGAAGGACGTAAAGATCTCCTTTACCTCCTCTACCGGCGTGGTTGAGGCTGTCCGTGGCATCAACATGACCATCTACCCCGGCCAGTCCGTGGCCATCGTTGGCGAATCCGGCTCCGGCAAATCCACCGCGGCCATGTCCATCCTGGGCCTGCTGCCCGGCACCGGCAAGGTCACCGGCGGCCAGATCCTTTTTGAGGGCCAGGACATCACCAACTTCTCCCACAAGGACTTCGAGGCGCTGCGTGGAGACCAGATTGGCCTGGTCCCACAGGACCCCATGTCCAACCTGAACCCGGTGTGGCGCATCGGCACCCAGATTGAGGAATCCCTCAAGGCCAACAATGTGGTCCCCGGCTCCGAGCGCGGCAAGCGCGTGGCCGAGCTGCTGGAAGAAGCGGGTCTTCCCGACGCCGCCCGCCGCTCCAAGCAGTACCCTCACGAATTCTCCGGCGGCATGCGCCAGCGCGCACTGATCGCCATGGGCCTTGCGGCTCGCCCGAAGCTGCTCATCGCCGATGAGCCAACCTCCGCGCTGGACGTAACCGTCCAGAAGCAGATCCTGGACCACCTGGATCACCTGACCAAGGAGTTGGGCAACGCGGTCCTGTTCATCACCCACGACCTAGGCCTGGCGGCGGAACGCGCGGAGCACCTCATTGTTATGCACCGCGGCCGCATCGTTGAGTCCGGCCCGTCCCGCTCCATCCTGCGCGATCCCCGCCACCCGTACACCCAGCGCCTGGTCAAGGCGGCCCCTTCCCTGGCGTCCTCCCGCATTCGCGCCGCACGCGCGGCCGGTGAGGAATCCGCGGAGCTACTGTCCGCTACGAAGACCTCGGACGAGGCTAGCAAGGACGTAGTCATCTCCGTGCGCGAGCTGTGCAAGGAGTTTGACGTGCGCGGCGCCCGCGGCGACAAGAAAAAGCTCAAGGCGGCGGATAATGTCTCCTTCGACCTGCGCCGCGGCACCACCCTCGCGCTCGTGGGCGAGTCCGGCTCCGGCAAATCCACCGTGGCCAACATGGTGCTCAACCTGCTGGAGCCAACCTCCGGCACCATTCACTATGAGGGCCAGGACACGTCTACGTTGTCCAAGAAGGAACTATTTAACCTGCGCCGTAAGATGCAGGTGGTCTTCCAGAACCCATACGGTTCCCTGGACCCGATGTACTCCATCTATCGCTGCATCGAGGAACCACTGGCGCTGCACAAGGTGGGCTCCCGCAAGGAGCGCGAGGCGCGCGTCGCCGACCTTTTGGACATGGTGGCGATGCCACGTTCGGCGATGCGCCGCTACCCCAATGAGCTTTCCGGCGGCCAGCGCCAGCGTATCGCCATCGCCCGCGCGCTGGCGCTCAATCCTGACGTGATTGTGCTGGATGAGGCGGTATCCGCGCTGGACGTGCTGGTGCAGAACCAGATCATCCAGCTGCTGGCCCAGCTGCAGCAGGACCTAAACTTGTCCTACCTGTTTATCACCCATGACCTTGCGGTGGTCCGCCAGACCGCCGATGACGTTGTGGTGATGGAAAAGGGCAAGGTGGTTGAGGCTGGCACCACCGACCAGATTTTCGATCATCCTCAGCAGGATTACACCCGCAATCTGATCAACTCCGTGCCCGGTCTCCACATCGAGATTGGCACCGGTTCCAACCTGGGCCTGACGGACGCTTAAATCCCTCGTCACCCTCAAGCCAAGGCCGCTCACCTCGCCGTGGGCGGCCTTTTGCGTGCGCGCTTAGAACCGGGTGAAACCGCCCGGCGGTTAACGGGCCACGCACGCCCCGGTGTCTACGCCTTCACGCAGGCCGTTGAAGTCACCAATTTGCGCCAGGGTCTCCTGGGAGGTGATGGCATAGCCAGTCTCCGAATCGTCCACTGAGGCGCCGAAGATAACGCCCAAGACTTCACCCTGCGCGTTGAGCAGCGGGCCGCCGGAGTTGCCCTGCTGGACGATGCCGCGCACCGTGTAGGCGTCACGCTCCACGCGGCCCTGCGCGTAGATGTCCGGCCCGGCGATGGTCAGCCGGTCACGCACGCGGGCCGGGGAGGCGGTAAACGGCCCGGACTTGGGAAATCCCATGACCACAGCGTCATCCCCGGTGGCGGCCGGCTGTGGGGCCCAGGCCAGGGGCGGGATGTCCAGGCCCGGAGAATAGAGCACGGCCAGGTCCACCCCAGGGTTGTAGTAGACCACCTCAGCCTCTTTGATCCCCAGGACGGTGTCCAGACGCACTGTTTCCGTACCGGCAACCACGTGCGCGTTGGTCACCACATAGTCCTGGGAAGCCACAAAGCCGGAGCCCATCAGGCGGCGGGCGCACACGTCAGCGTCGCCCATGACGTGGATGATTGACGGGCGCACGCGCTCCACCATCGCCTTGTCCTCAACCTCAATGCGCGGGGCGTCCACCTCTACGGCGGACACGCCGGTCTCCCACGGGCTCACCAGCGGCGGTAGGCCGGATTCATTGAGCATCGCGGACAGTCGGCCCGGCAGGTTGGACAGCTGCTGTGGGGCAAAACGGTCCACGGCGCTGAGGACGGTGGAGCCACGCACGCCCTCGCCCACCTTGCCGCCCACCGCGGAGGCCACGGGAATGGAAATAAGCCACACCATCAAGATGGTGGCCATGGCCTGGAAGATGGCGCCGAAGAAGGAATCCACGCGCTGCTTGCCGCGGGTGCGCATTTGATTGCGCAGGCCGGCGCCGATGGATGAGCCGATGAGCTGGCCCAAGCCGACTAGGAGAATGAGCACGCCGATGGCGAGCAGGAAGCGCAGCGCCACTTGATCCGTTAGTTCCATAACTAGAGGCGCGGCGGCCATGCCCACGATGATGCCTGAGGCCACCCCGATGAAGGAGAGTCCGGAGCTGATAAAGCCTTGCCGCCATCCGGACCACGCCATGGTGAGGCATACCAGGGCTATGAGGCCGTCAACGATTAGCTCAGGGGTCACTACGGTGCTTTGCTTTCAGATACGGGGTTG
Source organism: Corynebacterium endometrii (assembly GCF_004795735.1). Lineage (NCBI taxonomy): Bacteria > Bacillati > Actinomycetota > Actinomycetes > Mycobacteriales > Corynebacteriaceae > Corynebacterium > Corynebacterium endometrii. The sequence continues at coordinate 246,126 of NZ_CP039247.1, read as the reverse complement.
GAACTTCAGCCATGTTACCCGCATTAGCGCATTCGTTCGTTGTTACGTGAGCGCGCCAGCGTTTCGTGCAGTGGATGCACGGTATCGCGGTCCCAATCTTCCGCCCAGCCGGCGCGCTCCAGCAGCGTGGCCAGCACCCCGCCGGTAAACCCCCACACCACGTAATCCTGGGCATGAAAGGCCGGCCCGGACCACTGGCCCCAGCCCACGGTAAGCCGGTTTGCCGGGTCAATCAGATCCGCCAATGGGACGGTGAATACGTCATCCGCCTCGTTGGGGCTGGCCACGCCCACGGGGGAGGGCTCATGCCAATGCGCCAGGACAGGGCTGACCGGGTTGCCCGTGGCGCGGATGCTTAGGCGCGCCCACTGCTCCACGGGCGTGACGGTGGAGCGATCCAGCCCCGTTTCTTCCCAGGCCTCGCGCAGCGCGGCGTCCACGGCGTTTAAGTCCTCCGGGTCGATGCGCCCGCCGGGAAAGGCAATCTGGCCGGAATGGGAGCGCATCCGCGGGGAGCGGTGGGTCAAAAGAACCGAGCCCTCCTCGACGCTATCCCCCGCGAGCAGGACCAGCACGGCCGCCTCCTTCTTCCACGGGCCGTTCGTTACTGCGCGGTCCCCCATGGTGCGCTGCGCGTGCGCCGCGTCGATTCCCAGGGCGGGGCGCATCCACGCGGGGGAATCCTCTGGGCGCAGCGTCACGTTGCTGCCCGGCGCGTCCGGTTGCGGGATAAAAGTCATGGCCCCTAGCTTACGGATTCCGCCACGGCCGCCTCGATTTCCTCGACGCTGGTGAACTCCTTTGCGTACTGGCCCACCATCTCTCCGTCCTGCACAATGACGGTAATGGGGATAACCCGCGGGAGACCCAGCGTGCCCGCAAAGAGGTTTGAGGTGTCTTCAAAGCTGGGCAGCGGGCTATCTAGCTCATTGAGTAGATCCGCCCCGGCGGGTGAGTTCTTGTCGGCGTGCACGCCCACCACCGTCCATTCCGGATGCGCCTCGGCCGCCTGGGCCATGATGGGCAGCTCCGCGCGGCAGGGTATGCACCAGTGCGCCCAGAGGTTTACCACGGACACCTCGCTAAACTCCCCGCCGGTCCCGCCTCCCAGGCACGGCAGGTCCACTCCCGCCACTGGCCCCGCCGGACAGTCCGGGCGCTGCGCCACCTGCGCGACCGAGTCCTCCCGCGGCGCCGCCGCGTCCTCCCCCGCGTCTCCGGGGCCGTTGCGAAGCAGGCTCAAGGCCATGCCGACGAGAACCACGGTAAGCACCGCGGCCACAACCGCTGAGATGATGATCTGCTTTTTCATTGCACCCATATACTACTCACGCCTCATCGGCGGACGGGCACAGCTCCGCAAGGATGCACGCGCCGCACTGCGGCTTGCGCGCGGTGCACACGCGCCTGCCGTGGAGAATGACGCGGTGGGAAAAGTCCGTCAATTCCGCCTCATCCAGCTGCGCGGCCACCTCTTTTTCGATGGCCAGTGGGGTCTTGGCCGTGGTGAGGCCCAGCCGGGTGCACACGCGGGTGACGTGGGTATCCACGGTGAGCCCGGGCAGCCCAAAGGCATTGCCCCGCACCACCAGCGCGGTCTTGCGTCCGACACCCGGCAGCGAGGTCAGCTCCTCGATGCCCTGGGGCACCTCGCCGCCGAAGTGCGCTTCGAGTGCCTCGCCCATGCCGATGAGGTGACCGGCCTTGGCGCGTTGGAACCCCAACGGCCGCAGGAGGGCCTCTAACTCCCCACGGTCCGCCGCCGCGTAATCCGCCGCCGATGGATACTTGGAGAACAATTCCGGGGTCACCTGGTTGACCCGTTCGTCGGTGCACTGGGCCGATAATACGGTGGCCACGGTAAGCTCCAGCGGGTTGGTGAAGTTTAGCTCGCAGACCGCCTCCGGGTAGATCTCCGTGAGCAGCTCGTGAACCCTTCCGGCCTTATCCCGGGGTCCTAACTTTTGCCGTCCTGGCTTCTGCCGCCCCGTGGGCGAGCCTGCGCGGGCCTTACTTGTAGTACTAACTGTCACTGGGGTCGAGGCGGTGGTCATGGTGATCCAGCGTAGCCGGTAGAATGTCCGTCATGATTTCTTTGGTGATTCTGATGCCGCTTGGCCTAGCCCTGTTTGCATTCCTCATGGAGAAGCTGGAGACGGATCTACTGGCCCCGTAGCAACAAACGCTTAACATACCCTCAGCTTTCTCAGCCTAAAGTTGTGTGATCACGTTTCGAAGGAGTAGAAATAGTGACTGACTCCACTGTAGGATGAGATCCGTTACATACCGTCGCGAGGGATGTATCACGTACACCTACAACGGCGGTCACACTATTGACAAGACACGCATCTGTGCATCCCCCGTGCACTAGAGGCAAGGAGTAACTCGTGGAAAGCGTACAAGATATCCTTTCGCGCGCTGGCATCTTTCAGGGCGTTGATCCTGTAGCCGTCAACAACCTTACTGAGCAGATGGAGACCGTACGCTTCCCGCGCGGCACCACCATCTTCGAGGAAGGCGAGCCGGGAGACCGTCTGTACATCATCACCTCCGGCAAGATTAAGCTCGCCCGCCACGCGCCGGACGGCCGTGAGAACCTGCTGACCGTGATGGGCCCGTCTGATATGTTCGGTGAGCTCTCCATCTTCGATCCAGGCCCCCGCACGTCCTCCGCGGTCTGCGTGACCGAGGTTCAGGCGGCGACCATGAACTCCGAGATGCTCAAGAACTGGGTTGAGGAGCACCCAGCCATCGCCCAGCAGCTCCTGCGCGTGTTGGCCCGCCGCCTGCGCCGCACCAACGCTAACCTAGCGGATCTTATCTTCACGGACGTGCCCGGCCGCGTCGCCAAGACCCTGCTGCAGCTGGCCAACCGCTTCGGCGTCCAAGAGGGCGGTGCCCTACGCGTCAACCACGATCTGACCCAGGAAGAAATCGCCCAGCTGGTCGGCGCATCCCGCGAGACCGTAAACAAGGCCCTGGCCACGTTCGCCCACCGCGGGTGGATCCGCCTTGAAGGCAAATCCGTCCTCATCGTGGACACCGAGCACCTGGCCCGCCGCGCCCGCTAGGCACGCCGCGGGGCCAAGCCAAGGCTCAACCAAAGCATAAAAATAAGGAGGACCGGTTAACCGGTCCTCCTTTTAGTTTTGAACTCCTACAGCGCTAAAGGGCGCGCCGCCCCGCTGCGTCTAGTGCGTGTCCAGGTACTTCAAGGCCGCGCGGGTGGACTGCTCTGCGGCGTGGCGCAGCACGGGGTCCACATCGTCATACATCTCATCGATAAGCGTCTTCAGATCCACGTCATCCCCCAGGCGGGAACGCACTTCCTTGATCTGGTTGATGCGGTGGTGACGGCGGTCGATGTACTTGCGGGCAAACTGGGACAGATCCTCTAAGTCTGGACCATGTCCAGGCAGCAGGCGCACGCCGGCACCGCGCTTTTCCAGCATCTCCAGGGTTTCGAGGTACTCGCCAAGGTCACCGTCAGACTCGGAGAGCATAGTGGTGTGGCGGCCGGCAATGGTGTCACCGGTCATAATGCCCTCGAGCTCGGATTTGCCCGGCTCGCCGGACCAGACGAAGAAGGACACTGAGTCACGGGTGTGCCCCGGGGTGTGGACCACCTCAATCTCGGGGGTCACACCGTCAATGGAGATAACCTCCCCCTCCTCGAGCGGCTCAGCACCGTTGCAATAAGCCTTGTCGAAGGCGCGGATGGGCGCACCGGTGAGCTGGCGCAGGCGCTGCGCACCGTCAGCATGGTCGCTGTGGCGGTGGGTCAGAAGAATCAGCGCAACCTCCCCGCTCTGCGCATTGACAATGTTGAGGTGCCCCTCATCCTCAGGACCCGGATCCACAACAATCGCCTTCTTGTCCTCACCGGAACGGATGATCCAGGTATTGGTTCCCTCAAGCGCGGAATAGCTTGGGTTATCGCACAGAACCACGCCCGCGGAGTTAGACACGGGGCGCAGCATGCTATATGCAGGATGCTTCAACATTATTTAGCCTATCCAGTCTGCTTTTATTCTTTGACTTCTACGATTACTTCGATTTCCACCGGAGAGTCCTTCGGCAGGACGGCAACGCCCACCGCGGAGCGCGCGTGAATGCCCGCGTCACCAAAGACCTCACCAATAAAATCAGACGCGCCATTAATCACGGCCGGCTGCTCCACGAAATCGGGGGCGGACGCCACGAAGCCCACAACTTTAAGCACGCGGGATACGTTATCCAGCCCCACCTCAGCGTCAATGGCGGCGAGGGCGTTGAGTACGGCGATGCGAGCGTACTCGGCCGCGTCGGCGGCAGATACCTCCGCGCCCACCTTGCCCGTTGCCTTCAGCTGCCCCTCAACGATTGGCAGCTGGCCGGAGGTCCAGACCTGGTTGCCCACGCGAACGGCGGGGACGTAGGACGCCAGTGGCTTAGCAACGCCGGGCAACCCGTAGCCCAGCTGTTCAAGCTTCGCCAGGTAGCTCATCTACTCGACCTCCCGCTTGAAGTAAGCAACCACATTTTCAGGGTTAGGGCCCGGAGTGATAGTCACCAGCTCCCAGCCATCCTCACCCCAAGAGTCAAGGATCTGCTTAGTAGCATGCGTTAGGACAGGCGCAGTAGCGTATTCCCATTTAGTCATGCTGCTCATTCTAGCGCGGTGAAGCCTACTAAACAGCCCTATGGGTCGAAAAAAGCACCCGCCGGGCCATGAAGGCCACTAAACGGGTGCTTTCACCCCAAGCCGGGGCTTATCCATTAGGTTTTAAAAGTTGAGCTCTCCACCCTCAGCCAAGTACTCGGCCCAGCTGGAGACGTGTGGGTTCTTGCGCAGCAGCGCGCGGCGCTGACGCTCGGTAAGGCCGCCCCACACACCGAACTCCACGCGATTATCAAGGGCATCAGCGCGGCACTCGTTAAGTACCGGGCAGTGGCGGCAGATGACCGCGGCCTTGCGCTGCTCCGCGCCGCGGACGAACAGGGCGTCCGGATCCCCGCTGCGGCACTTGGCCTGAGTTACCCATTCGCCGCGCTCCCACGTAGAACCGGACCACCCCTCGCGTACTGCGGACCGGCCAGAACCCTTCAGGCTGAGAGTCATTACGTGCGAGCTCCTTTATAGGTTAAGGGGAACTATCAAGCATAAAATGCGAACACCGTCAGTGTATTCACAGCTTTTAACTCTTGTCTAACACGTCACACAAGTGGGGGGAGCTGTATCTTACACAACTTGCTCAAACCACGTAGGGTATTGAAGGTGAATATATCGAAATCGCTGGCAAAGATAGTTCTGGCTACCACGCTGGTGGGCCTCCTCATCGCCGTGGCTCTTGCCCCCGTAGCGGGCATTTCGGGTGTAGCCATCGCCCGCACTAACGCCAGTATGGAATCCGACGTGGATGATCTATCCGCCGGCGAAGCCCCCGGCGTGACCGTCATCAAGGACGCGGACGGAAACAATATGGCGTACCTCTTCCAGCAGCGCCGCCACCCCGTTCGGGGTGATCAAATCTCACAGGATATGAAAGACGCGATTGTCTCCATCGAGGACCAGCGCTTCTACGAGCATGAGGGCGTGGACTTCCAGGGCAATTTCCGCGCTCTAGCCACCAATGTCTTAGCCGGCGGCGTCCAGCAGGGCGCGTCCACGCTCAACCAGCAGTACGTGAAGAACTTCCTCCTGCTGGTCAGGGCCACCACGCCGGAGGAGCAGCAGGCGGCGACGGAGCAGTCCATCGGGCGCAAGCTGCGCGAGATCCGCATGGCCGCCGATATCGACAAGAAGCTCAGCAAGGATGAGATCCTGACCAACTATCTCAACCTTGTGCCCTTTGGTAACCACGCCTACGGCATTGAGGCCGCGGCTCGGACCTACTTTGGCATTTCCGCCGCGGAGCTCTCTCTAGGCCAATCCGCCATGCTCGCCGGCATGGTCCAGTCCTCCGAATACCTCAACCCCTACACGAATACCGCCGAGGTCACCGACCGCCGCGACCTGGTCCTCCAGACCATGGCGCGCAACGGCTACGTCACCCAGGAAGAGGCGGACGCGGCCGCGGCCCAGGGCCTGGGCGTGCTGGAGTCCCCCGCCTTGCTACCCAATGGCTGCATCGGAGCCAATGACCGCGGCTTCTTTTGCGATTACGTGTTGCAGTACCTCGCGGACAAGGGCCTGGATGAGCAGGAGCTGTCCCGCGGCGGTTACACCGTGAACACCACCCTGCGCCCCGCCGTGCAGGATGCGGCCAAGGCCGCCATCGACTCGCAGGTCAACCCCAACCAGCCCGGCGTGGCCGGAGTGATAAACGTCCTCGAGCCAAGCCCCAACAGCCGCGAGGTAACGGCGATGGTCTCCTCCCGCACCTACGGCCTGGATCTAGAATCCGGCCAGACCATCCTGCCGCAGCCGTACTCAATGGTTGGCAACGGCGCCGGTTCCGTCTTCAAGGTCTTTACCGCCGCCGCGGCCCTGGACGCCGGCTATGGCGTGCAGTCCAACCTCGAGGTCCCCTCGCGTTATGAGGCGGAGGGGCTGGGCCGCGGCGGCGCCGAGAACTGCCCGCCTGACCGCTACTGCGTGGAAAATACCGGCACCTACCGCGGCACCATGACCCTGCAGGACACCCTGGCGCAGTCCCCCAACACCTCATTCATCAAGCTCGAGGAGCAGGTGGGCATCGACCACGTAGTGGACATGGCCGTGAAACTAGGCCTGCGCTCCTACGATGATCCTGGCACGTATGACGGGGAGAATTCCATTGCCCAGTTCGCCAAGGACGCCCCCATGGGTTCATTCACGCTGGGGCCTACCGCGGTCAACCCCCTGGAGTTGGCTAATGTGGGCGCAACCATCGCCTCCGGCGGTAATTGGTGTGAGCCTGACCCAATCGCGAGCGTGACGGACAAGGAAGGCAATGAGGTCTACATTGAAGAGACCCCGTGCGAGCAGGCGCTTGACTTCGACGTTTCCAACGCCCTGGCCAACGCCCTGTCATCGGATTCGGTGGACGGCACCGCCGCGAATGCCGCGCGGGCCATGGGCTTTGGCGGCCGCGTGGCAGCAAAGACCGGCACCACGGAATCCAACCAATCCGCGGCCTTTTTGGGCTTTAACTCGAAGATCGCCGCGGCGCCATACATCTACAATGACGGCACCTCCACCACCCCACTGTGCGCCAACCCAGCGCGCCAGTGCGGCGAAGGCAACCTCTACGGCGGTGAGGAACCCGCGCGCGCATTCTTCAGCATCGCGGGCCAGGTCGCCGCGGACGGCGCTATCGCGGGATATGACCGCGCCTACGATAAGGGCGTCTCCGGTGAGGAGATCCTGGACCAGCAGCGCAACCGTGGCGAGGCTGAGGCGGTCAGCACCCTGGAGGACCGCGGCTATACCGTGAAGGTCACCCGCGTCAATGGTGACGGCGTGGCCTACGGGCGCGTGGTGCGCGCATTGGAGCCCAACGGCGGGCTCAAGAAAGGGGCTGAGGTGGTCCTGCAGGTATCCGACGGCACCGGTGCCCCCTCCAACGATTCATCCGCCGGTTCGGCCCCAGCTCAGCCGGGCGCCCCGCAGCCCGGTTCGCCCGGCGGCCCCGGCCGGACTAATCAGCAGCCGGCCCCGGCGCCGCAGGCTCCCCGACCACTGATTTCCCAGAACGACGTTGACCGTATCACCAACGACCTGCGCAATATGTTTGGCCTCTAGGCCTTAGCTTCGGCGGCGCCGAGGCTTCTGAGGCCACTTCGACCTTCTTAGGCCAGGCGCGCCTTGACGGCCTCGGACAGGCGCTTGCCGTCTACGCGGCCGGCCGCCTTGGCATTAGCCGCCTTCATGACGCTACCCATCTGCTTCATGGAGGCGGCTTCTCCCGTTTCCGCCTCCACCTCGGCAACGGCCTCATCGACAAGGGCCTTTACGCCCTCATCGTCCAGCTGCTCCGGCTGGTAGGCCTCGAGGAAGCCCGCCTCGCTAAGCTCATGCTCGGCCAGCTCCTCGCGTCCGGCCTCGGTGTAAACCTCGGCGGACTCGCGGCGCTTCTTGATCTCACGGGCGATGACCTTCAGCACGTCATCATCGGTCAGCTCGTGGCGGGAACCGGAGGTCTCTTCCGCCTGGATTGCCGCCAGTAGGGAGCGGATGGCGCCGAGGCGCTCCTTTTCCTTATTCTTCATGGCGGTCTTCATGTCGTTGCGAATCGTATCTTTCAAAGCACTCATGCAATCAAAAATACCTGCCCCGGACCGGGTAGGCTCTAATACGTGAAAAAGACAACCACCACAGCGCTATCTGCCCTCGCCGCAACCGCCCTGGCCGGCCTCGGAACCCTGGTGTGGGGACACACGGAGCTAAACAAGTTCCGCCTCAAGGAATACACCCTGCCCCTGCTGCCTCCCGGAAGCCTGCGCGGCAAGGAGGAGTTCCGCCTCCTCCACCTTTCGGATCTGCACATGATTCCGGGCCAGGAGGACAAGATTGCATGGGTTAGCGCCCTGGATTCCCTCAACCCGGATCTGGTGGTTAATACCGGGGACAACCTCTCCGACCCAGCCGGCGTTCCGGACGTTCTCCGCGCCTTAGAGCCGCTCCTTAACCGCCCCGGCCTGTTTGTTTTTGGCACCAATGATTACTGGGCGCCCCGTCCGGTCAACCCATTCAAATACCTATGGGGCGCAAAACGCGACCCCAGCTACATCGATCTGCCGTGGAAGGGCATGCGTGCTGCGTTCATCGAGCGTGGCTGGCAGGACGCCAACCAGGCCCGCCTGGAGTTTAAGGTTGGAAACGTCAAGCTCGCGGCCTCCGGCGTGGATGATCCGCACCACGATCTGGATGACTATTCGGAAATCGCCGGTGCCCCGAACCCGGACGCGGATCTGGCCCTGGCGCTGCTGCATTCCCCCGAGCCGCGCGTCCTCAAGCGCTTTGAGGCTGACGGCTACCAGCTTTCCTTGTCCGGACACACCCACGGCGGCCAGATCTGCCTGCCGGGTGAGCGCGCTTTGGTCACCAATTCCGGGATCGATCGCAAGCGGGCCTCCGGCATGCATGACTTCGGTGCCATGAAGATGCACGTCACCAACGGACTGGGCACCTCCAAGTATGCCCCCGTGCGGATCTTCTGCCGCCCCTCCGCGGCGCTAATCAAGATAACAGAAAAGCCCGCTTAACCTGCCCTTTTGGTTAAGAGTCCCAATCGGAGTAACGTAAAAATCTGCACGGGATATGGCGCAGCTTGGTAGCGCACTTCGTTCGGGACGAAGGGGTCGCAGGTTCAAATCCTGTTATCCCGACCATAAAAGGCTAAAAGCCCTGGCACACCGCCAGGGCTTTTAGCCTTTGACCTTGTAGGGCTAATGGTGAGGCGATAGCCGCCTAGTTGATAATCAAGGGCAGCAGGAACGCCATGCCCACACTCCACGTCAGGTGCAGCGTGATGGCGGAGATGACGTTGCCGGAGCGGGCGGCTTCCATGCCCGCCAGGCCGCCGATCAGGACGGAGGCCACCAGCAGGAGCGGGATGCCCATCGCGGCCGTGACCGCGATATACAGCAGCACGGTCGCAATCAGCACCGCCTTTGGGGACATTACTTTCCCGAATTGGCGGCGGGCCACATCGCGGAAGAAAAGCTCCTCGCCAATGCCGTTGACCACCAGCGTTAATAGCGTAATGGCCACGGTATCGGTGCGCATATTGCCCAGCAGTTCATCCACGGGGGCGGCAAGCAGCGGGATGAACCGCACGATCAGCGCGCCGACGATGAATAGGGCGATAAGCCCCAGCCCGATGATTAAGCCGCGCGGAACCTCACGCCGGAAGTCCCCCTTCATCGCCGCGCGATTGCCGCATAGCCACCAGGTGGCGAACCACACCGCGGCGGTAAAGAATGTGCCCAGGTAGAAGCCCACGGAGGCGGTCGCGGAGATGGCCGAGACGAACAATCCCAGCCCGCCCAGCGCCGCGGGGATGATCACGCGCCAAAGAATCCGTGGCGGGTGCGTGGCGTGGGCGAAAGAAGACATGCTCCCCAGTGTGGCATAAAACGGCCCCCAGCCTTGGCTCGACCTTTCGGTAGGCTGGGGCAAACAGCGCCTACGTGCATTTTTCACGCACGCTCCGAAGAGAGGATGTATCCACCATGGATCAGAACACGTCCACATCGAATACCCGCCTGGCACTGGTCACCGGCGCCACGGGATACGTAGGCCGCAACGTGGTTCAGGAACTATTAGACCGCGGCTGGGCGGTACGCACGCTATCGCGGAGCCGGGACAAGGCAGAGACCATGGACTGGGCCGAGGCGATTGTCCCGCGGGGCCAGTCCGCAAAGGCAGGTCAGGTTGAGGTCTTCGAGGGGGATGCCACCAGTAGCGATGATCTCAACGGGGCCCTAGCCGGCGTGGACGTGGCCTGGTACCTGGTTCATTCCATGTCCGATGATGATGATTTCAAGGACACCGAGATAACAATGGCCCAGGACTTCGCAGAGGCGGCGAAGGCTCAAGACGTCCAGCGCATCGTGTACCTGGGCGGCCTGCATCCACAAGGTGAAGAGCTTTCCGAGCATCTGGCGTCACGGGTGGAGGTGGGGCAGGTATTCATCGATTCCGGCGTTCCCACCGCCGCGTTGCAGGCCGGCGTGGTCCTGGGCGATGAATCGATTTCCTTCAAGATGCTGCGCCACCTTTCGGAGCGCCTGCCGGGCGCGATTGGCCCCGAATGGATCCTCAATCGCATCACGCCGATCTCCGTGCGCGACGTGGTCTTCTACCTCGCCGGCGCCGCGGATTTGCCGTCCGAGGTCAACCGCACCTTCGACATCGGCGGCCCCGATACCTTGAAATACGCCAAGATGATGAAGGAGTACGCCAAGGCGCTCAAGCTGGGCCCACGTTTCCTCTTTTCCGCTCCGGTGGCCACGCCCAGGATGGCCGCGCACTGGATCTCCCTGGTAACGCCAGTCGACGCGCAGATCGCCGAGCCGCTCATCGGCAGCCTGATGCATGACACGGTGGTCAAGGAGCGCGACCTTGAGGGCTTTATCGGCACCCCGGAAGGCGGTAACGAAACCTTTAGGGAAGCGGTCATCAAGGCCACAAAGGACACGGATACCAAGCGTTGGCTGCGCACGCTGGGCACGGTGGGCGCCGCCGTGGCCGCGTGCTCGGCAACGGGTGCGGTCCTGACCGATCCGGACAACAAGAATTACCGCCGCCTCAAGCTGCCGTCCTGGCAGCCACCGGCGGCGCTCTTCCCGGTTGTTTGGACCGCCCTCTATACGGATATCGCAGTGGTTAACTCACTGGTCATCAGCGATAACCTGGAAGACGGGGATGCTAAATCGGCACGCGCGAATGCCGCCGCGTTGGGCGCCAACCTGGTTCTCAACGCAGGATGGACGGGCGTGTTCTTCCGTTCCCGTAGGAAGAAGCTGGCGGCCGCATGGGCGGGTGCCCTTGCCCTGAGCTCTGTGGATATGGTCCGCCGCGCGTGGAAGTCAGCACCGGAGCGCGGCGTGCTGCTTTCCCCGTACGCGGCATGGACCTCGTTTGCCACGGTGCTCAGCGCAGCTATCGCCAAGAAGAATCGATGACCCGAATCGCCCGGCGCCCCCGTATGCGGGAACGCAAGGCTACGGGCATGCCGATTGTCATAGTTGCTAAAGCAAATTACCTTACCGGCAGAGCCGCCCGCGCGAGCCCTGCATCCCGCCCCTCTGAGGCCCGGTATAGGGGCCTTCAATGCTATCCTGAACATGTCATAACCACGATTAAGGAGGAACCATGACGGTTCAGGGAAAGACTTTTATTGTCACCGGCGGCGCTGGCGGAATTGGCCAGGGCATCTCACGTTTGCTGGTTGAGCGCGGCGCCAACGTAGTCTCAGTAGACTTCAGCGAGGATGCCGTCAAGGCCCTGGGTGAGGAACTCGGCGACAAGGTAGTCTCCCTCTACGGTGACGTATCCAAGCGCGAGACCGCGCAGGAAGCTGTTAAGGCCGCTATTGACACCTTCGGCCGCCTCGACGGTGTTGTCAACAATGCACACGCATCGAAGCAGGCCCCATTCGTGGATCTCACCGAGGCAGACTGGGACCTGTCCTTCAACACCGGCTTCGTCGCCACCCGCAACTTCATGCTCGAGGCTTACCCTCACCTGAAGGAGAGCCGCGGTTCCGTAGTTAACTTCGCCTCGGGCGCCGGCATCTCTGGCCAGCAGACCCAGGCGGCCTACGCTTCTGCGAAGGAGGCCATCCGCGGCCTGACCCGCGTTGCAGCCAACGAGTGGGCCAAGGACGGGATCCGCGTCAACGTGGTCAGCCCGCTAGCGCTGACCGAGGGCGTTAAGGCCTGGAGCGAGGCCTTCCCAGATATGTACCAGGCAACCCTGCGCAACGTTCCACTCGGCCGCTTTGGCGATCCAAAGACGGACGTAGCGCCAATCGTTGCATTCCTACTCTCCGACGATTCCCAGTACATGACCGGACAGACCCTCATGGCTGACGGCGGCACCCAGAAGATGTACTAATCGGCGCTTTCAACGCCAACGCGCCCGCCGCACGCCTCACGCAATTGAGCCGCCCGGCGGGCGCTTTTGTATGCCCCGCAACCTCCCGCCCCTGGTCCGGGCCCTGAGTATGTAGGAGGCAAAACGAAACGGAGCGGTATCCGAAGATACCGCTCCGTCCCCTATTCCCTATCACTCACAACGGATTGGAGAAACCGCATGCCCGCCCCCTAAGCGGGCTTTGTGAGCAGAATCGATTTTAGCAAAGGCGTTCCAAGAAACCTAGCCAAGTTAATACCGAATTCCATTTTCACAGCTGGCTTTTATGAAGCTGCATATTCCCAAGGCGCCATAGCGATGCTCACCACGGTTTCACAGATTTCCTCAAGCAATACAGGTTGGCGATGCAGGGGTACTATCCCCTAGGCGCTACATTGGGAGCCATGATTACTTTCCACGAAGCCGCAGCCAAGGTACATGCAGCGCGTGGCCCGCTGGCCGGGGCCGCAGAAACCGAGACGCACTGGCTGTTTAGCCCTTCGGAACCGGATTCCTCCCTGGGGCCAACCTTCGTCAACCGCGAGACCGGCGATATTGAACAGCTCGATACGGACCCAAAGAATTGGAAGCCCCGGCTGCAGGCCTTCCGCGCCCAGGAGCCTAGGCAGCTTCCAATTCCTCAGGAATTCTTTGCTCATCCGCGCGCGATGGAGCAATAAAGCGGCTCGCGAGCCCAATGACGGCCACGGCGCCTAGGACCACCAGCGCGGTCCACAGCTGTGACGGTTGGCCGCCATTGCCAAGCACGGTCATGCCGGTCGATGCCCACTGCACCGGCATCAGGTTGGCGATGAAACTCAGCGCGCCCGGGAGCTGGCCGTCACTGGCGGCCACGTCCTTGAGCAGGAATGCGCATACCGCCAACTGCGCCAACCCCAGCACCGCGGCGAGGATCATGCCTGCCGTTGGGCCGCACAGGCCCACGAGCGCCCTGGTAATCGCGGCGGAGGCGGCCGCGCCGAGGAACGCCACGCCGGCTATCGCGGCGACGGTCGACGCCGGCAGCGTGTTGGTTGCAAACGCGAATGCCACAATCCCCGCCGCCGCGGCCGCGCCTACGAGGCCGCCGAGGATGTAGAACCAGCGCGTGCGCGCCACAACCGCACCGATGAGCACGGAGAGGGCGGCGATCATCAGGGCAACGACCGGGGCCAGGGAGGATTTCTCCTCCTCGGGGGCGGCCGCCGCGGCGGGCAGGGCGCGCTGCACCGCGTCCACCTTGCCGGCGTTTTGCTCGGCCATGGACTTCAAGCGCCCCGCGCCCTCGTTTAGCTGGTCCACTCCGCCCAGCGCCTCACCAACCCCGGCTTCGAGCTCCCCAATGGCTGCGTTGAGATCCTGGGCGCCCTTGGTCGCAGAGTAGATGCCGTCATGATAAGCGTAACCGGGCACGTCCAGTTGGTTGGACAGTTCCCGCGAGCCGTTTTTCAACTCATTGAGAGGCCCGGTGATATTCTCACCGATCTCGAACGCGGCAATCTGCCCCCGCAGATTGATTAGCTGTTCTTTCGCGGTCGCCGCCTCTGGGTTGTCATTGCCCTCCAGGTCCTCGATGGCGCGGTCCACTGCCCCCTGCAGCTGGCCCTTGACCGCTTCCAGGCCAACGACCTGGTCCACCGCCGCCTGCACCCCGTTGGCGAGTTCCGTGGCGCCGTCTCCGAGCTGACCGGTGCCGGCCTGCAATTGCACGAGGCCGTCCGCCAGGGCTTGCGCACCCTGCTTAAGCTGGGTGACGCCGCCGGAGAGCTCGGTGGAGCCCTCGGACAACTGGGAGGTTCCGTCGGACAGCTGATTAGCGCCAGTCTCCAGGAACCCCGCCTGCGCCTTAGCCTCGTTGGAGGCCCGGCGTGCATCGACTAAGAGGGAGGGATCAACCCCCACCGCCGGAGCGCCCGTGCGCTCCTCCTCACTGGACCAGGCGCGGGCCGGATCAAACCCCTGCACCGCGGCAAAAACGGCACCGGCCACCAGCGGGATAAGTACCAGGACTAATGCCAGTAGGTACCTAAGCCGTGGTCGCCGGGAAGAAGTAGTAGCGCTCATAGCTGAAACTGTAACTACCAGCGGCGATAGTTTCAGCTAGGCGCACCGTAACTTTTAGACGTTCTCTGCGCCGTCGCGGCGCTCCGCGCCCTTGGCCTTGAAGAGAACCTCAACGCGCTTGCCCAGGTCTGGGTCAACCTTGGTCCAGTACTCGTAGCAACGAGCCTCGGTGTCAGGGTGAACGCCTTCCATAGCGCCGGCAATGTTGTTAGCCAGGCGCTCGCGGGCGGCGTCATCCATAACCTCACGCACCAGGATGCCGGCCTGCATGAAGTCATCATCATCCTTGTGCTGGACGTAGGCCGCGCGGGTCAGGTCAGTGCCATGTGGATCCGGGTTGACGTACAGGTCATATGCCTGGCCCAGGGTCTTGCCGGAACCGGAGGTCTCATTATCATCCAGGTAGCCAGCGCCCTTTGCGTGGCGGTTAGGGGAGTGAACTGGGTCAGCCTCATCGTTGAACAGGAACTGCATGGAGCCCTCATGCTCATAGGTGTTGACCTTGTTGATTGGCTGGTTGACAGGCAGCTGCTTGTAGTTAGGTCCAATGCGGTAACGCTGCTGATCAGCATAAGCGAAAGCACGGGCAAGCAGCATGCGGTCTGGGGACAGGCCAACGCCAGGAACGATGTTGCCCGGATCCAGTGCGATCTGCTCAATCTGAGCGAAGAAGTTACGTGGGTTGCGGTTGAGCACGAAGTAGCCAACGTCAACCAGTGGGTAATCCTTCTGGGACCAGGTCTTGGTCAGATCGAATGGGTTCCAGCGGTAGTTCTCCGCATCCTCGAAAGGCATGATCTGAACCTTGACGTCCCAGATTGGGTAGTCACCACGCTCGATTGCGCGGTACAGGTCCTGACGGTGGTGGTCGGCGTTGCGGCCAGCCATCTCCTCAGCCTCTGCATCGGTGAAGCAATCCCAGCCCTGACGGGTCTTGAAGTGGTACTTAATCCAGACTGCCTGGCCCTCTTCATTGATCCACTGGAAGGTGTGGGAACCAAAGCCGTCCTGGTGGCGGGAGGTCTTAGGGGTACCGCGGTCACCCATCAGGTAGGTCACCTGGTGAGCGGATTCTGGGGTGCGGGTCCAGAAATCCCACTGCATATCGGCGTTGCGCAGGCCGGTGTGGTCACGCTTCTGGGAGTGGATGAAGTCAGGGAACTTCATGCCGTCACGCAGGAAGAAGGTTGGGGTGTTGTTGCCCACGATGTCATAGTTGCCGTCTTCGGTGTAGAAGCGCAGTGCGAAGCCGTGAACGTCACGCCAGGTATCAGGGGAGCCCTGCTCGCCGGCAACGGTGGAGAAGCGAGCCGCCATTGGGGTTACGGTGCCCTTCTGGAACAGCTTCGCTTTGGTGTACTGGGAAACGTCCTCAGTGATGTGCAGTTCGCCGAAGGCGCCGTGGCCCTTTGCGTGAGGGGTGCGCTCTGGAACGCGCTCACGGTTGAAGTGAGCGAGCTTTTCAATCAGGTGAATGTCATTGAGAACATTTGGACCCTGTGGGCCGGCGGTGATGGAAGTGTTCTCAGACGCTACCGGCTGACCGGAAGGGCGGGTGGACTGCTCGCCGCCTGGCTCGCGTGCGCCGCGGTCCAGAATCTGGTCTACTGCAGACTTTTCATTAGCCATGGGGAGGCCTCCTAGTGTTTAGAGATTGGCTATCAATTTTGGCCTAACTATAACCTACACCATTCAATGGAAAATGGCGACCGGTCTCTTAAAATTAATTAGAAATTTCGCACCATTGTACCTGCGATAGTTCAACCCCGCCGGGTGGTAGATTTATCAGGCGTGAAACACCACTCCGAAGCCGATGACGCACGCGTCACTGACCTGGCGTTGCGCGCCGGCCGTGGCGACCGTGCCGCGCTTACGGAGTTCATTCGCGCAACCCAGGATGACGTGTGGCGCTTGCTCGCGCACTTAGGCGGCGCCGAGATTGCCGACGACCTGACGCAGGAAACCTATCTGCGCGTCATGTCCGCGCTCCCCCGCTTCGCCGCACGCTCTTCGGCCCGCACCTGGCTGCTCTCACTCGCCCGGCGCGCATGGATAGATAACATCCGCCATGACATGGCGCGCCCCCGCAAGTCCGCGACCGAATATGAGGACGCCGCGGCGACCATGCCCCAGGAAGACGCCTCCTCGTGGAGCGAGTGGATTGATGTACGCAACATGATTGACAGGCTCCCCGAGGACCGCCGCGAGGCCCTCATCTTGACCCAGGTCCTGGGGTACACCTACGAGGAAGCGGCGAAGATTGCCGGCGTGCGCGTGGGCACCATCCGCTCCCGCGTGGCGCGAGCGCGCAAGGACCTAGTCCGGGAACGGTAGTTATTTCGCGGGGTTCACCAAGCCCTGCATCGGTGGAAACCGGTGGGACAAGCCCGCAGGCACAAGATCTCAAAAGCCCCGCCGCCCCATCGATGCCTCAATTAGCAAGACTGGCATTCAATACAGGCAGGGTATCCACATCGAATGCACAGCTAGGCGCTAATCGTTACCGAGCCGTTACCATATCCGCGTTTTGGCAGGGTGGGACGGGAAAGACAGGCCCGCCGTGCACGAAATGCGCAGCGCATGGGGGCTTTTCGATTCACTACACGGGCCGTTTCGCACTTATTGTTAAAGGGGAAACACGCGGAAAATCGAACGTCGACCCTAACCCCCGCTTCCAGTGCGGGGGTTAGGCGCGTGTACAAGGATATTAATAATGCTTAAACGCGCAATAGGCATCTCCATGGCCTTTACCGGCGTTATTGTGGGCGCCGGCTTTGCTTCCGGTCAGGAAGCCATGCAGTACTTCGTCTCCTTCGGCGAGGCTGGTTTCTGGGGCGTAGCCCTGGCCGCCGCCTTGATGATGATTTCCGGTATTGCCATCTTGCAGCTTGGCTCCTACTTCCAGGCAGATGAGCACACCGCCGTCTATGACAAGGTCTCCGGGCCAATCACCTCCAAGGTGATGGACTGGGCCACACTAGCGACCTTGTTCTCCATCGGCTTTGTCATGTTCGCCGGCGGTGGATCCAACCTGCAGCAGCAGTTCGGCTGGCCGGCCTGGGTGGGCGGCCTCATTATGCTGGTGCTGGTCCTGCTAACCGGCAAGCTGGACGTGGACAAGGTCACCAACGTCATTGGCATCATCACCCCGTTCATCATTATCTTCATCGTGGCCGCGACGGTCTACACCATCGTCACCACCGACGTCGATCTCTCCGACGCTAATAACTACGCGATGCAGGAAGTTGAGACCACCCTGCCTAACTGGTGGATTTCCGCACTGAACTACACCGGCCTGAACGTGCTGTGTGCGGTGTCCATGTCCATTGTTATTGGCGGCAACTTCCTTGACGGCCGCTCCGTAGGACTTGGCGGCCTGTTCGCCGGCTTCATCTACCTGGTACTGCTGTCCCTGCTGGTAGTTTCCCTGTTCTTCGTTGTTCGCGAAGTCAACGGCCAGGATCTTCCTGTGCTTGAGATGATCAACCAGATCAACCCGGTACTGACCTACCCAATGACCATCGCCATCTTCGGCATGGTCTTCAACACCGCCGTGGGCATGTTCTACGCGCTGTCCAAGCGCCTGACCCGCAACAATCCAGAGAAGTTCTACCTGTTCTACGCCGTTTCCTGCCTGATTGGCTTTGCCCTGTCCTTCGTTGGCTTCAAGCAGCTGGTTGGCGGCGTTTACCCAATCCTGGGCTACCTCGGCCTGATAGTCATCGTGGTCATGTCCGTAAGCTGGATTAAAAACCGCGGCAAGCTCAACGAGGAATCCGACCGCCGCCGCCGTGCCCGCGTCCTGGTGGCGCGCAAGCTGGATCCACGCAAGCGCTTCACGCTCAAGAACAAGAAGGAGCTGTCCAAGCTCGCCGCCGCGTCCAATATGGACAAGCCAGAGTTCGTCGAGGCCGTCTCCGAGGAGATCCTTGATGAACTGGAGGCCGACGATGAGCTCGAGGACTTCGACCGCGAGAATCCAGACCCATCCGTGACCTACGTCGTGCACACCGAACCTGTATCCCAGGAGCAGGCCGCTGACCTGGACTTCGATGGCAAGGGCGCGGACAAGCTCGCAAAGGTTGTAGAAAAGAAGCGGAACAAACCAGAGTAGACCGCCTCAGCAGCTAAAAACGACTAGCTCCCCACCGCGTAATCGAAGTGAACGGATTACGCGGTGGGGAGCTTTGTCCTTCCACGACTTGGCCCACTGAAGCCCCGGAGCCCCTGGTTTAGTCTCTAAAACGCCAGAGGCCGGCGGGAAAGCCACCCCGCCGGCCTCGCATGCACAAGGTGCCGTTAAACCAATAGCTCCGCAATCTGAATCGTGTTCAGCGCGGCGCCCTTGCGCAGGTTATCGCCCGAGACAACCAACACCAGGCCACGGTTGTCATCGACGGTCTGATCCTGACGGATGCGCCCAACCAGGGAATCATCCTTGCCTGCGGCCTCAAGCGGCGTAGGAACGTCTACCACGGTCACGCCAGGCGCATTGGCCAGAAGTTCCTTGGCGCGCTCCGGGGTAATGGACCTTTCAAATTCCGCGTGGATGGTCAGGGTGTGACCGGTAAATACCGGGATGCGCACGCAGGTACCGGAGACGCGCAGCCCTGGGATGCCCAGAATCTTGCGTGACTCGTTGCGCAGTTTTTGCTCTTCGTCGGTCTCCAGGGAACCGTCATCCACCAGGTTGCCGGCAAACGGCAGGGCGTTAAATGCGATTGGCGCCACGTAAGGGCCAAGCTCGTTGGTGGAGAGCTTGGAGCCGTCATGGGTCAGCTCCACATTATGATCACCAATGGATTCGACCTGCTTTGCCAGGGTCTCCACCCCGGCCAGGCCGGAACCGGAGACAGCCTGGTAGGAGGACACATGCAGCTTGGCAAGGCCGGCTTCATCGTGCAGCGGCTTGAGCACCGGCATCGCCGCCATGGTGGTGCAATTAGGGTTGGCGATAATGCCCTTCGGCAGATCCTTCACGGCCTCGCCGTTGACCTCGGAGACGATGAGCGGCACCTCATCGTCCTTGCGCCAAGCGGAGGAATTGTCAACGACCGTAGCGCCGGCGGCGGCAAAGACGGGAGCCCACTGCTTGGAGGTGGAACCACCGGCGGAGAATAGGGCGATGTCCACATCCGCGACGGATTCCTCGGTGACCTTGGTCAAATCCTCAACCACGATGTTCTCACCGCGGAAGTCAATCTCGGTGCCCGCCGAACGCGGGGACGCGAAGAAGCGAACCTTGTCCGCCGGGAAGTTACGCTCTTCGAGGATGGAGCGCATCACGCGGCCAACCTGGCCGGTGGCGCCTACAACTGCAACAGTAGTCATGAGTATTCCTTTCTGCGTTAAACGCTTTGCGGGCGTCTAACGGCCGGTGCCCGCGTAGACGGTGGCTTCCACTTCGCCGCCGAGCTGGAACTTGTCATGCAGCGCCCTGGCGGCCTTGTCCACGTCAGCCTCGCGGGTCAGAACGGAGATGCGAATCTCAGAGGTGGAAATGAGTTCCATGTTGACGTTGACGTCACGCAGCGCCTCGGTAAAGTCCGCGGTCACGCCCGGGTGGGACTTCATGCCCGCGCCGACCAAAGAAACCTTAGCGACCTGGTCATCGTACAAAATGTTGGTCCAGCCGCCCTCGGCCTTCAGCTTGCTCAGCAGCTCAACCGCGCGTGGGCCGTCCTCGCGTGGGCAGGTAAACGTGATGTCCGTGGTGCCATCCTCCAGTGAGGAGACGTTCTGGAGAACCATGTCGATGTTGATCTCCGCGTCGGCAACAGCGCGGAAGACCTTAGCCGCCTCACCTGGCCGGTCCGGGATGCCAAGGACGGTGACCTTGGCCTCGGACTTGTCGGTTGCCACACCAGTTAGTACTGCTTCTTCCACAGGGATATCCTCCATCGAGCCGGCGATCAGGGTGCCGGGGTCATTGCTATAAGACGAGCGAACTCGCAGGGGTACATTAAACGCACGCGCGTACTCGACGCTGCGCAGGACAAGAATCTTGGAGCCGACGGCCGCCATCTCCAGCATCTCCTCAAAGGAGAGCTGCTCCAGCTTTTGCGCGTCCGGAACAATGCGCGGGTCGGCGGTGTATACGCCATCCACGTCAGAGTAAATCTCACACACATCGGCCTTCAGCGCCGCCGCCAAGGCAACGGCGGTGGTGTCAGAGCCACCGCGACCCAGGGTGGTGACGTCACGGGTTTCCTTATTCACGCCCTGGAAACCGGCGACGATGCAAATCTTGCCTTTGTCCAGCGCCTCCGTGATGCGACCAGGCGTCACGTCCACAATGCGCGCATTGCCGTGCCGTTCGGTGGTAAGAACGCCCGCCTGGGAACCGGTAAATGACTGCGCCTCGGCGCCGAAGGACTCCACGGCCATGGCCACCAGCGCGTTGGAAATACGTTCACCGGCGGTAAGCAGCATGTCCATCTCGCGCTTCGGCGGGACCGGGTTGACTGCCGCGGCTAGGTCCAAGAGCTCATCCGTGGTATCCCCCATCGCGGAGCACACAACCACCACATCGTTGCCGGCTTTTTTCGTGGCCACGATGCGCTCCGCCACCGCGCGAATGCGCTCGGCCGATTCGAGGGATGAACCTCCGTATTTTTGCACGATCAGGGCCACTGGATGCTGCCGCCTTCCATCTTGTACGGTTGATATTCACGTTGCCCCTTATAAAGGAGTCACGGATAACAACCATCGTACAACGTGGCCCTCACAGATGAGAACCGTTTTGTCTCACAATATAGACATTTTCACCCCTAATTTTCCCAAGGTTTGGGATTTAATTCCCCAACTTCGCCATTCCACGCTTTTTCTATACGGTTAACTACGTGTTTGACACTCTGCTGGCCGTCACCTTCGCGCTTGCCTCCTCATTGACCATCGCATGGGGCACCGTTGTGCGGCACAAGATCGCGCTTGAGGCCAACAATGCCGTCATGCGCACCGCGATAAAGCGCCCCTTATGGTGGGTTGGCACGGGTGCCGCCGTGGTGGCCTACGGCCTGCAGATCCTCGCCCTGGGATTCGGCACCCTGCTCATTGTGCAGCCCATCCTGGTCCTCTCCCTCATGCTCACCCTCCCCCTGGCCGCCTGGTATTCCAAGCGCCGCATGGCGGGATCTGAGCTCCTCTGGTCCGCCCTGCTTACCGCCGCCGTGGCCGTGCTCATCATCCTAGGCCGCCCCGAGGCCGGCATGAGCCGCCCGCCCATGGACCGCTGGCTTCCGGCTATCGCCATCGGCATTGGTGCCATGGCGATTCTTGGGCTCGCCTCCGCCCGCGCCCGCTCGAAGCGTGCGCTGCTACTTGGCGCGCTGTGCGGCACCCTGTACGGCTACGTGGCCGTGTTGTCTAAGGCCGTGGTGGACATCTTTAAAGACGAGGGCGTGGCAGTACTGCTGGGGTCTTGGGAGTTTTATACCCTTGCCGCCAGCGCCGGAGTTGGCACGGTATTGCAGCAATACTCGTTCCACTCCGGTCCACTCACCCAATCGCTGCCGGCCATGACCATCATGGAGCCCATCGTGGCCTTCAGCCTGGGTTATGCCGTGTTAGGCGAGCACTTCCGCGTGGAATCCGCTCCGGGCTGGTCCGCCATGGCCATTGCGTTGGC
Source organism: Corynebacterium endometrii (assembly GCF_004795735.1). Taxonomy (NCBI): domain Bacteria; kingdom Bacillati; phylum Actinomycetota; class Actinomycetes; order Mycobacteriales; family Corynebacteriaceae; genus Corynebacterium; species Corynebacterium endometrii. The sequence goes on along the minus strand of NZ_CP039247.1, from coordinate 223,891 downwards.
GATCATGATCGCCTCCACCGTGGACCTCTCCCAGCGCGATGTCCGCGGACGCACCGTATCCTCGCGCGGGCCCTCGCTTCCCGCGCTGCCGACGCCGCCCCGCTGACCCCACAGCACCTCTGCGCAGCCGGTGCCTGGGGAGATGGCGCTCAGCACAAAGCGGTGAAGCGCGGCCACCTTTAAGGTAGGCGAACAGCGCTTCCACCGCTAATGACTTTGCCCCTTTAAGGGCGGATGGAGTGCGGCGGGCACCCCATCCTAGCTACCCCAAGGGTTGAGGCGTTTTTACGCTTTAGCCCTCGTTTGGTGCCCCTGCGTCAGTGTCAGACGAGCCGGAAGAGGAACCGCCCGACGCGCAGTTATTGATCAGCAGCCCAAGGATGATTGCTCCGGCGACCACCGCAGCGGTGGTACGTGCAAAATCAGAATTCAGCAAGCGGTTGATCTCATTGATGACCTGGTTGTTTTCTTGCCAGATACCCAAGCGCTTCTGAGCCTGGGTGTTGAGATCCCGAAGCTGATTATTCACCTTGTTAATCTCGCGACCCACCTGGGCTTGCAGCTGTTCTAGACCCGGGATGTTCATCTGGTTAGCCAGGCCCAGCGGAATCAGCAGGAGCAACGGCAGGCCAACGGCCAATCCGGTTGGGATGCACTTCTCATTGAGCGAGGAACCGCCGACCGGCGGAACCACAATCGTGTCATCCGAGTCAGGCTCGAATGGGTTGGTCCCGTTCTCCAGCTCGTCCGCATTCATCACCCCATCGGCATCAAAGTCACCCGAAGGATCGAGCCCCGGGGTGCCATCTGCATCGGTGAGGATGAAGCTAGCCTCCTTACCCAGGTCCTGGGTGCCGTCACCGTAGGTCACGTCAACCTGGATGGTTGGGTTAAGCAGGTCGCCCAGCTCTGCAACTAGCTGGTCGAAGATAGGCGCATCGCCGAGTTTAGCCACGGCGTCATCCCAGGCATCGGCCAACTGCTCGAGGCTTGGTGCCACCGCAGTGATCTGGCCGGTGACCGGATCCGTAGTGAAGGTCCAGCCGTCAACCTCCGAAGTGGTCACCTCGTTGAGTTCAGGCTCGCCCTCGAATGGATCATTCGTGGTAGCGGTGCCATCCGGTGTTACCGCAGTGGAATCGTAGCTTGGCTCGTGGACATCAGATTCCGGATCGACCGGAATGGAACCTTTGTCCTTCGGGTCACTGCCCTTATCGATTTCCACCTCATCGGAGACACCATCATTGTCATCATCCGAATCCCTCAGATCAGGCTCACCATCGCCATCCGTATCACGCTCAACCGTGACCACAATCTCCTCAGTCATCGAACCACCACCAGGATTCGTGACAACAACCTCAACAGTTACCGCACGAGACTCCTCATCAGCATCCCACTCCTCAACAACCGGAACACCAGTAACCTCACGCGCCTCCGGGTCATAAACCAGACCCTCAGGAACCGTCACCACAACCGTAGACTCCGGATTCACAGGATTGACCTCAATGAGTTCAATCTCCTTACCTTCCGTCACCGTCTGAGGAGCAACATCCTCAATACCGGTAATCGGAACCATCGGAGTCGCCGGGAAGGAACCATCGTCCTTCGGATCACTGCCCTTCTCAATTTCCACCTCATCGGAGACACCATCATTGTCATCATCCGAATCCCTCAGATCAGGCTCACCATCGCCATCCGTATCACGCTCAACCGTGACCACAATCTCCTCAGTCATCGAACCACCACCAGGATTCGTGACAACAACCTCAACAGTTACCGCACGAGACTCCTCATCAGCATCCCACTCCTCAACAACCGGAACACCAGTAACCTCACGAGCCTCCGGGTCATAAACCAGACCCTCAGGAACCGTCACCACAACCGTAGACTCCGGATTCACAGGATTGACCTCAATGAGTTCAATCTCCTTACCTTCCGTCACCGTCTGAGGAGCAACATCCTCAATACCGGTAATCGGAACCATCGGAGTCGCCGGGAAGGAACCATCGTCCTTCGGATCACTGCCCTTCTCAATTTCCTCGATATCGGAAACACCATCATTGTCATCATCCGAATCCCTCAGATCAGGCTCACCATCGCCATCCGTATCACGCTCAACCGTGACCACAATCTCCTCAGTCATCGAACCACCACCAGGATTCGTGACAACAACCTCAACAGTTACCGCACGAGACTCCTCATCAGCATCCCACTCCTCAACAACCGGAACACCAGTAACCTCACGCGCCTCCGGGTCATAAACCAGACCCTCAGGAACCGTCACCACAACCGTAGACTCCGGATTCACAGGATTGACCTCAATGAGTTCAATCTCCTTACCTTCCGTCACCGTCTGAGGAGCAACATCCTCAATACCGGTAATCGGAACCATCGGAGTCGCCGGGAAGGAACCATCGTCCTTCGGATCACTGCCCTTCTCAATTTCCTCGATATCGGAGACACCATCATTGTCATCATCCGAATCCCTCAGATCAGGCTCACCATCGCCATCCGTATCACGCTCAACCGTGACCACAATCTCCTCAGTCATCGAACCACCACCAGGATTCGTGACAACAACCTCAACAGTTACCGCACGAGACTCCTCATCAGCATCCCACTCCTCAACAACCGGAACACCAGTAACCTCACGCGCCTCCGGGTCATAAACCAGACCCTCAGGAACCGTCACCACAACCGTAGACTCCGGATTCACAGGATTGACCTCAATGAGTTCAATCTCCTTACCTTCCGTCACCGTCTGAGGAGCAACATCCTCAATACCGGTAATCGGAACCATCGGAGTCGCCGGGAAGGAACCATCGTCCTTCGGATCACTGCCCTTCTCAATTTCCACCTCATCGGAGACACCATCATTGTCATCATCCGAATCCCTCAGATCAGGCTCACCATCGCCATCCGTATCACGCTCAACCGTGACCACAATCTCCTCAGTCATCGAACCACCACCAGGATTCGTGACAACAACCTCAACAGTTACCGCACGAGACTCCTCATCAGCATCCCACTCCTCAACAACCGGAACACCAGTAACCTCACGAGCCTCCGGGTCATAAACCAGACCCTCAGGAACCGTCACCACAACCGTAGACTCCGGATTCACAGGATTGACCTCAATGAGTTCAATCTCCTTACCTTCCGTCACCGTCTGAGGAGCAACATCCTCAATACCGGTAATCGGAACCATCGGAGTCGCCGGGAAGGAACCATCGTCCTTCGGATCACTGCCCTTCTCAATTTCCTCGATATCGGAAACACCATCATTGTCATCATCCGAATCCCTCAGATCAGGCTCACCATCGCCATCCGTATCACGCTCAACCGTGACCACAATCTCCTCAGTCATCGAACCACCACCAGGATTCGTGACAACAACCTCAACAGTTACCGCACGAGACTCCTCATCAGCATCCCACTCCTCAACAACCGGAACACCAGTAACCTCACGCGCCTCCGGGTCATAAACCAGACCCTCAGGAACCGTCACCACAACCGTAGACTCCGGATTCACAGGATTGACCTCAATGAGTTCAATCTCCTTACCTTCCGTCACCGTCTGAGGAGCAACATCCTCAATACCGGTAATCGGAACCATCGGAGTCGCCGGGAAGGAACCATCGTCCTTCGGATCACTGCCCTCTCAATTTCCTCGATATCGGAGACACCATCATTGTCATCATCCGAATCCCTCAGATCAGGCTCACCATCGCCATCCGTATCACGCTCAACCGTGACCACAATCTCCTCAGTCATCGAACCACCACCAGGATTCGTGACAACAACCTCAACAGTTACCGCACGAGACTCCTCATCAGCATCCCACTCCTCAACAACCGGAACACCAGTAACCTCACGCGCCTCCGGGTCATAAACCAGACCCTCAGGAACCGTCACCACAACCGTAGACTCCGGATTCACAGGATTGACCTCAATGAGTTCAATCTCCTTACCTTCCGTCACCGTCTGAGGAGCAACATCCTCAATACCGGTAATCGGAACCATCGGAGTCGCCGGGAAGGAACCATCGTCCTTCGGATCACTGCCCTTCTCAATTTCCTCGATATCGGAGACACCATCATTGTCATCATCCGAATCCCTCAGATCAGGCTCACCATCGCCATCCGTATCACGCTCAACCGTGACCACAATCTCCTCAGTCATCGAACCACCACCAGGATTCGTGACAACAACCTCAACAGTTACCGCACGAGACTCCTCATCAGCATCCCACTCCTCAACAACCGGAACACCAGTAACCTCACGAGCCTCCGGGTCATAAACCAGACCCTCAGGAACCGTCACCGCAACCTCAGAATCCGGATTCACAGGCACAACCGGAATCGGAACAACCGGATTGCCCTCAACCACAGTCTGATCCTCAACAGCACCAATGCCCGTAACAGTGAACTCCTTAGGAGACTCATCTACCTCATCAGCAATCGAGTCACCATCATCATCCCCATCATCAACATCAGGGACACCATCGTCATCCGTATCACGCAAGACAGTCACCGTGGCCTGCTCAGAAACCACCTCACCATTCGGATTCTCAACCGCAACCTCAACAGTTACCGCACGAGACTCCTCATCAGCATCCCACTCCTCAACAACCGGAACACCAGTAACCTCACGAGCCTCCGGGTCATAAACCAGACCCTCAGGAACCGTCACCGCAACCTCAGAATCCGGATTCACAGGCACAACCGGAATCGGAACAACCGGATTGCCCTCAACCACAGTCTGATCCTCAACAGCACCAATGCCCGTAACAGTGAACTCCTTAGGAGACTCATCTACCTCATCAGCAATCGAGTCACCATCATCATCCCCATCATCAACATCAGGGACACCATCGTCATCCGTATCACGCAAGACAGTCACCGTGGCCTGCTCAGAAACCACCTCACCATTCGGATTCTCAACCGCAACCTCAACAGTTACCGCACGAGACTCCTCATCAGCATCCCACTCCTCAACAACCGGAACACCAGTAACCTCACGAGCCTCCGGGTCATAAACCAGACCCTCAGGAACCGTCACCGCAACCTCAGAATCCGGATTCACAGGCACAACCGGAATCGGAACAACCGGATTGCCCTCAACCACAGTCTGATCCTCAACAGCACCAATGCCAGTAACAGTGAACTCCTTAGGAGACTCATCTACCTCATCAGCAATCGAGTCACCATCATCATCCCCATCATCAACATCAGGGACACCATCGTCATCCGTATCACGCAAGACAGTGATGGTTAGAGTTTGCTCCGCTGCATTCTCGTCGCCTTCATCCGTGATTGTGAAGGTAACCGCCAGGTCGCGGGTTTCCTCTTCCTCGGCCCAATTGTCAATAGCTGGCGTGCCGGTTAGCGTCCCATTCTCGAAGGTAAGGCCAGCAGGAAGTTCGCCGTTGATAGCAACGGTTGGCGCATCGCCGGTGGCGCTCGGGATTACTGGGGCAATCTCATTGCCTTCAACGACAGTCTGAGGCTCTAGTTCGCCGACCTCCAACGGGGTGTTGGCCACATTGACAGAGTATGGAACCTCATCGGTGGAACCGTCAGCGTATGTAACGGTTACGGTTCCGGTTACAGCGCTGCCCACTTCACCATCGGTAGGCACAGTCACGGTGATGCTTCCATCGTCGCCCAGGACCGCATCGCCTGCAGTGACCTCGAAGGTACGGTCTCCCGCTGGCCAGTTCTGCTGTTCGGGCAGTTCGAGGTTGAGGGTTACTTCCTCACCCCTTGTTCCATCACCATTGGGGTAGAAAGGTTCGACAGAACCGGCTTGGTCGCCAACGTTAATTACTGCATCAACAACCGTGGTGGAACCATCCACGTAGGTTACAGTCACCGGCAAGCGCAGGGCAGAGTCCCTGTCCTCATTGCGCGGAACAACAGTGATTTCACCGGTGACGGGATCAATAAACACATCACCCGGTGCGCTTACTTCATCGGCACTGCCTTTCACCGTAAAGCCTTCAGGGGTTCCGCCCGTGAATTCGAAACCTACTCCCTCCGGCGCATCAGCCTCATCGCCAAACAGCGGAGTTGCTACGGCAACCGCACCCGGGACACCATCAACCTCAGCGTAAGTGGGGGTGTACTGCGTGTTCTGAGCTTCCGCAACATTAAAGGTAGCGCTGCCATCAGCGGTGCTGCCGTCAGGGAAGGTCGCGGTAATAGCCACGGTTACCGGCACACCGAAATCTTCGGGGCGGGCATTAATCGTTACTTCACCGGTATCAGGGTTCACGTAGTACTGGCCCTGCTCGATGTTCTCGGCCGAGTCGGCAGGGGTGTATCCTTCCGGCTGCCCCTCCTCGCTTGCAGCGAACTTGGTGCCTTCAGGCTTGGCTGCCCCGCCCTCGCCCTCTAGCGGGTTGAAGATAGGCTCGGGGCTCGTTGCAGGGATGCCGACCACGGCGTCGGTTGCACCGATCGTAAAGCCCACAAGCTCGCTGAGCGGCTTGACGGTAACCGGAGCATAAATCTGCTCGATTGACCCATCAGCGTAGACCATCTGAACAGGAATGTAGTAGGTACCAGGCTCCACATCCAAGCCCGGCGCCAGCTGGATCGTGCCGTCATCTTGGACATCTGCCCATGGGTAGCGCGACGTGCCATCTGCGTTTGCAATCACGTCGCCGAACGTCACACCTTCTGGAGCAACTTCACCTTCGGCATACGCTGGCGCGCCAACTGTTGCTTCCTCACCAGGGAACACGCTGGTTTCAGCATAAGCAGGAATCGCGTTGGTCTCCGCCGCCGAGGCTACCGTTGTAACAGTGACCGGCGCGTACACCTTAGCGGTGCTTCCATCAGAATAGGTCACCGTTACGGGGAACTGGTAGGCGCCGGCCTGCGTACCTGCGGGGACGTTCCAGTTCAATTGACCAGCATTGTTGATGGTGACATCATCTGCATTGGCGATAGCTGGCCAGTCGGCCGCGCTGGCATCAATAGCATAGCTCTGCACGGCGTCGGCAGGTGCTGGGGTCGCTGCACCATTTTCGTCGTACTGGCTGACGGTGGGAGTAAGTGTTGCGGTTGCACCGGCCTCAGCAGAAACCTCTACGCTGACACCCGCATAGGACGTGGAGTACTTCTGGGCATCCTCAAGATTCTGAGGATCCTCCGGGTCGTCGTAGACAAAGTGGGCCTGGATGACCTCGCTGGAACCATCGGGGTAGCTCACCGTGACCGGAATGCGAACCTCGGAGCCTGGGACCGCCTTATCGTAGGTTAGAGTGCTGCTCGTACGAACACCTAGTCTGATCGCGCTCTTGGCGAACGGTGAGTCCTCGCCGTATTGATCTATTGCTTCTTTCGCTTTTCCAACGAACACCGCCGATGCCCGAGTGCATTCTTGGCCCTGTTCGCCACCACACCATCCGCCATCGTTATCATCATCACTACTGATGCCACGACCGCGGAGGTTTGGAACCATCTGTTCGCCCTCGTTCTCTGGCACGGAAAAAGTGGTTCCGGCGGGAAGCGTATCCGCGTTCGCGATGAAGCCCATGTTCGTCAGATTGTTACGGGCTATACCGCCAAGCGAGGTTCGCTCATTGATGTATACCGTCTCGTAGTACGGCGCGTGTTGCGCGGCTTGGCTATTGGGGCCGTTGACGCTGTATGCCACGGAATCGGCGGCAACAATGAAGCCGTCGATGACCAGCTCGGCGCGGTAGGTAGTATCCGCGCTCAAACCTGCAGGGATTGAGAAAGCGGCGTTACTGAGCGCGTCTTCTTCGTAGTTAGCCGAGTTGACGGAGTGCCTAGCGATTTCCTCGCCGGCGGCGTTGCGCCACACAATCTCCGCCTTCGCTTCACGTGGAATATTCGCGGAGATCGCTGGGGTTACCGTATCACCAGTGAAAGCGCGTTCTTTGTCCAAGATCAGCTTGTGCTCTGGCTGAGCCACCACGGCGAAGTGCATGTTGTACCAGCTATGGCGGGCGGCTTGCCACAGCTGCGGGATGTTGGTCTGGGCATCAGGTTTGCCGTACATGGCGTCGATGTAGCTGGAGTATGCAGACTGCACCTGCCAATTGCCATCAGAATCCCTGGTTTCCAGGTGCTGGTACAGGTAGCGCCAGTCCCAGTCCTTGTTATTGAACACAGCCGAGTAGTAGCCCTCATCATCCGTGTAGGCCACCACGGTCTCCATGATGTATTCAGGGTGCTGCTCCAGGATTTCACGCTGGATAGCGGCCTGCTCGGCGCGGGTCAGGTCACGATCAATCCCACGCATGGCGGCCACACCGGCCGGGGTAAGCACGGAGGTCACCACGCGGGCTTCGCCCGCACGGAAGAAGGTTTCGCCGGCTGAGTTGGGGAAGTTCAGCAGGCCCACGTCTTTGGCACCGGTCTCCCACCACACGCGGCCGCTGACCGAACCACGGTTTTCATCGGCGAAAGAACCATCAACCCGGCCCTGGACCGCGGAATCATGGCGGCGGGGATCACCCGATGGAGCGTGGAGGTAGATCCCACCGTTCGGGGCAGCCGGATCCGCCTGGGGGTACTCGTAGGTAAACACGCCGGTGTAGACAAATGACTGCGGGATGTTAGTCCACATGCCCGCGCCGCCGTCACCTTCGTTGTTCAGGCCTACATTCGCACCCGGAACGGAACGCAGCGTGCCCAGCTCCAGGCCGGTTTCTGGGTTTTTCTGGCCAGGGGCCAGCCACAACTTGACGCGAACTTGATACGGGCGGGCGTAGAACTCGTGAATGTTGCCATTCTCATCGGTGAAGTTCGGGAAGTGGAAAACATAGGAACCGTCACCGCCGGACAAGCCGCTCAGGTTGGCGGTGGTGGCCTCATAGATTGGCGATACAGTGCCATCCTCATCCATCCACTGCGCCAGCACCTTCAGGCCGTTGAGGCCTTCGGAGTTTCCATTGAAAGTCTGGAAGTCACCAGCGCCAGGGGCGAACAGGCGTCCGCCAACCATGCCGCCGTAGTTGCCACCGTTAGCATCTCGCTGGCGGTTGACCCACACATAGTTGTTCAGCTGATCCATGCTTGTCACGACGCCGGAGGCTATACCGTCGGCGTTGATGCGCTGGACCGTGCTGTTACCGGATTCGTTTACGGGCGAGTTACCGTCCTGCGATGGCTGAGTCTCCTGAGCCTGGGCAATGGGGGCAAGTTCGGGACGGATGACCGGTTGCACCATCGGCATCACGAGCGATGCGGTGACTGCGCTGGCAGCGATTGATAGTCCACGGCGGCGAGCGCGAGACGATACATACCTATGTTTAGCCATGTCGATAAACCTTGTCTAATAAGCCGAGGAGAGACATACTTTCCCCTCAGAAAGGTTGGATAATTATCATGAATATAGCAACAAAAGTTCATGCAGCTCACGCCTAATTTTTCGGGGTCAAATGCGGACTTCCCTGACAACTCTTAGCTACGCAGATTTGCCGCACAGTAATTTCTCAGAAAAAACTTATAAAGCCGCTGGCAAAGGGTGACGCCTGCAGGTTTTCCGCAGGTCAAACCGGAGGTGCGACCGGGAACCCAATGCGACGCATGACACGGGGCGAAAAGAACCTGAAAAATGAGCGGGCGGCATATCACTTAGAGCAAGCTAAAAATATGTCGCACGTCACCCCCAAAAGTGTGCTTCAAGCGCTAGACCGCCCTGTCCCCCGCCGGCCCGGGCTATAGTGTGTCTCATGTTGAACCGGGCAAACCTACTTCTTATTTGCCGCGACGGGATTTAGACCTACCTACACGGCTGGCACCCCGGCGCGGAGTCTCGTGTTGCCGGTCGTGGTCACAACATCCCACTTTTTAAGGAAAACTCCGCCATGTCACCTAATGACTCATTTATCTCCGCCCCTCGCGAAATCACCACCCCATCTGGCCCACGCCGCGAAGGCCAGCCGGCATGGAATAAGCAGCGCGGATCCTCGATGCCAATCGACCGCTACCTGCCGTTCGCCAAGGAGGTAGAGGACATTGTCCTGCCGGACCGCACCTGGCCGGACCAAAAGATCACCCATGCGCCGCAGTGGTGCGCGGTGGATCTGCGTGATGGAAACCAGGCTCTGATTGACCCCATGTCCCCACAACGCAAGCACCGTATGTTCGATCTGCTGGTGAAGATGGGTTACAAGGAAATCGAGGTTGGTTTCCCCTCCGCGTCACAGACTGACTTTGACTTTGTGCGTGAAATCATCGAGCAGAACAAGATCCCTGAAGATGTCACCATCCAGGTTCTTGTTCAGGCCCGCGAGCACCTGATTCGCCGCACCTTCGAGGCATGTGAGGGCGCACCAAACGTGATCGTGCACTTCTACAACTCCACCTCCAAGCTTCAGCGTGAGGTTGTATTCCGCAAGGACAAGCCGGCGATTAAGAAGCTGGCTACGGACGCAGCAGAACTGATCAAGAGCATTGCTGCGGACTACCCTCAGACCAATTGGCGCTGGGAATACTCACCTGAGTCCTTTACCGGCACCGAACTGGACTTCGCGAAGGAAGTCTGCGATGAGGTAGTGGCAATCATGGGCGCCACCCCTGATAACCCGATGATTATCAACCTGCCATCCACGGTGGAGATGATCTCCCCTAACGTGTACGCGGATTCCATTGAGTGGATGCACCGCAACTTAAACAACCGCGAGTCCATCATCATCTCCCTGCACCCGCACAATGACCGTGGTGAGGGTATCGCCGCAGCCGAGCAGGGCTACATGGCCGGCGCGGACCGCATTGAGGGCTGCCTGTTTGGCAACGGCGAACGCACCGGCAACGTTGACCTGGTGACCTTGGGGCTGAACATGCTGACCCAGGGAGTAGACCCACAGATTGACTTCTCCGATTTGCCAACCATCCGTGAAACGGTGGAGTACTGCAACCAGTTGCGCGTACCTGAGCGCCACCCATACGGCGGCGACCTGGTCTTCACCGCGTTCTCCGGCTCCCACCAGGACGCGATTAATAAGGGCCTGGATGCGCTGGCGAACAAGGTTCGCCCAGGCGCTAATAACACTGACGTGTCCTGGGAGGAGCTGCGCGAAACCGTTTGGGAGGTTCCTTACCTGCCAATCGATCCTAAGGACGTTGGCCGTGACTATGAGGCGGTTATCCGCGTGAACTCGCAGTCCGGCAAGGGCGGCGTGGCCTACATCATGAAGACGGACCACGGCATTAACCTGCCTCGCGCTATGCAGGCTGAGTTCTCCTCCATCGTCCAGGGCGTCACCGATGCTGAGGGCGGCGAGGTTAATTCCAAGGCCATGTGGGACATCTTCGCCAAGGAATACCTGGACCGCACCACCCCGCTGGAGCAGGTGGCGATTACCATCCATAACGCCGAGACCATCGATGCTGACGTGGATGTGGTGGCGAAGGTCATCTACAACGGCGAGGAGAAGGAGCTCAAGGGCACCGGCAATGGCCCTATCGCGGCTTACGCCAATGCACTGGAGGCCGTGGGCATTGACCTGGAGGTCCTGGAGTACTCCCAGCAGTCCCGTTCCGCCGGCGATGACGCTGAGGCCGCATGTTACATCGCGGCCGATGTCAACGGCACCAAGGTCTGGGGTGTTGGCACCGCAGGTTCTACCACCAATGCGTCCCTGCGCGCGATTACCTCCGCCGTCAACCGCGCCTTCAATTCCTAAGGTTTTGTAACCCGCTTATATAAGGCGTCCACCCGGCTCGATTACGAGCTCGCGCGTGGACGCCTTTGCTATTCACTCTCAAGCGGGGATTCACCTTGTTATTCGCGCACTGTGAACGGCCACTGTCGGCATTGGGAGGCCGCGCTGTTTCTGCCTCGACCAGGCGGGGCAAGTCCTGTTCCTTAAAAGGCCTTAAACGGCACCTCCAGGTCGCTCGGATGTAGGAATTCGCATAAATGGGTGCGAGGGCCCGATACCGCGGTTGAGTGCGCCGGGTAACAAGAATCACGCCCCGGTGAACTACACTGGACGGGATGATAAAGCCGCATGATTTTCGCCAGGCAGCGGGAACGCCACCCGCTGATTCGGCATGCCCCGATGAGCAGGACCCCCAGGCGGCTTTCCCCTTTATTGCACTGACTATTCAGTCCACCGGCATTCATCCGGCGACAAGCAGGCTGATCACGCTCGATGCGGTCACGCTCAGTGAATCCGGTGAGCATGGCGAAGAGTTTCACGTGGTATTCAACCCGGACGGCGATTGCGGACCCAAACATCAGCACGGCCTTACCCCTGAAGAGGTAGCGGAGGGCCAGCCCTTTTCCGGCGTGCTCAAAACCCTGGATGAACTCATCGATGGCCGCACGCTCATTCTCCATGACACTTCTTATACGTGGGGCTTTGTGGTCTCCGAGGCCCGCCGCGCCATGACCGCCGCCGCCCGGCAAAACCGTGCGCGCAACCGCGGCCGTAATCGCAATCGGCGCCGCCGCCAGAAGGTGGGGCACATCCCTAACCCCGCGGCGATTATTGACACCTTGGCCACCGCGCGCCGCCAGGCCGTACAGCTGACTGACATCCGCCTCAACGCCGTAGCGCTGGCCTATGGCCTCGACGTAGAGGCGCCGCAGGCCACGCCGCAACGCGCCAGTCGCCCGGAAGCAGAGACTTCCCGCGAGGCAACGCTCAACCTCATCGCGTTGGCTACAGCCCAACGCGAGCGCGGAAACCTAGCCACCATGGACCCGGAAAAGCTGCGCGCGGACCGCTTTGGCCTGCAGCGCTCCATGATCCGCAATGAGGCGATTAACGCTCCTCGCATGCACCATAATCCGGGCACCTATCAGCCGGGCAAGGAGCTTATCCGCGGCATGGAGATTGTGGTGGCGCCGGATATTGAGATGGACCCGGACGTTATCATCGAGGCGCTGGTCAAGGCCGAGCTCAACTACGTGGAAAAGCTTTCGCGTGAGTCTTCACTCGTGGTGTGCAACGTGACCACGGATCTCGTGGGCAAGCCCATGCACGCGGTGCGCAAGAACATCCCGCTGATGTCCGATGTGGCCTTCATGGAGGCCCTGGAGCGCATCCAGGACGCGATTCCCGCGCCGGAGAAGAAGGAACGTGAGGGCAAGCACGTTCCTAATTCCAACAACCGCAGCGCCCGCCGCCGTTCGAGCACCGGCTCATCCAAGAGCGGTTCGGGAACGAAACCCGGCCAAAAATCCGGACAAAAATCCAGCCAGAGGCCCACCCATGGCTCCGGCGGCGGAGCCAAGGATCCATCCGAGGGTTCAGCGAAAGGGAACACGAAAAACAAGCCGAAGAATGCTAATGGTGACGGCGGAAGAAATTCCGGGAAGAAAAACCAGCGTCGGCGTGGTGGGCGTGGTCGCCGTAGGCGAAATTCTTCCGGCAACGGTCGCGGGAACGGTAATTCTTAGGCCCAAACGCGTAACCTAGGACCATGAGTTTTTCACTTCCTGGTTCGCTAAAGAAGCTGCGCACCAAGGCGGCTACCACGGCGGCGACGCTGGCAACCACCGCATCGCGCGCAACTGGCCGCGGTGCGGGCGGCATGATTGGCGGTTTGATCGCTGGCGCCATTGACCCCAATATCATGACCTCACTGGGCGCTGGGCGTCCGGCGGTGCTGGTTACCGGCACCAATGGCAAGTCCACCACTACCCGCATGCTGGCGGCCGCCATGCGTTCCGCGTACACCGTAGCCACCAACGATGGCGGCGACAACATGGATGCCGGTATCATTTCCGCGCTCATGGCGGGCAAGGACGCATCCCGCATCGTGTTGGAAGTAGATGAGCTGCACGTGCCGCACGTGGCTGAAAAGCTCAAGCCACAGGCACTGGTGCTGCTCAACCTCTCCCGTGACCAGCTGGACCGCGTGGGTGAAATCAACAAAATTGAGCGCGCGCTGCGCGGCGCGGTGGAAGCCAACCCAGACATGTTGGTGATTGCTAACTGCGATGACGTGTTGATGACCTCGGTCGCCTTTGACGCAAAGAAGGTCATTTGGGTCTCCGCCGGCGCCGGCTGGCTCGGCGATTCCGTCTCTTGCCCGCGAACCGGCGGCCACATTGTCTCCTCGGACGGTGACTGGTACGCGGTTAAGCCGCTGCCGGACGGCCGCGAGTTCCGCCGCCCTACGCCTTCCTGGGTTGTAGATGAAGAGGGCCTGCATACCCCACAAGGAACCTCGGAACTAAACCTGGCGCTGCCGGGACGCGCCAACCGTGGCAACGCGGCACAGGCTATCGCCGCCGCGGTTGAGGGCTTCGGCGTGGAGCTGGAACCCGCCGTCAAAGCCGCAGAGTCCGTCGCCGACGTGGCCGGCCGTTACTCCACCGTCCACTTGGGAGACCATGAAATCCGTCTCCTGCTGGCCAAGAACCCCGCAGGTTGGCAGGAAGCCCTGTCCATGGTGGACCGCGACGCAGATGGCCTGGTCATCGCGGCCAATGGGCAAGTTGCCGATGGCGTGGACATGTCCTGGCTGTGGGACGTTAGATTCGAGCACTTTGAGGGCATTGCCGTCAAGGCCTCCGGCGAGCGCGGCACGGACCTCGCAGTGCGCCTGGTCTACGCGGACATTTCCCACGAGCTCATCAAGGACCCGGTCGAGGCTATTAAGTCCTGCCCGCCCGGCCGGGTTGAGGTCCTGGCAAACTACACGGCGTTTCGTGATTTGAAGAAGGCGCTGGAGCGCGCCGCCGCAGTTGAGAAGGCAGAGCAGGCAGACAAGGAGGCCACCAATGGCTAATGAGCTCAATATTGGTCTGGTACTGCCGGACGTCCTGGGTACCTACGGCGATGACGGCAATGCGCTGGTATTGCGCCAACGCGCGCGCATGCGCGGCTGGAATGCCACCATCCACACCATCCGCCTGGGCGAGCCCATCCCTGAGACCCTGGACATCTACACCCTTGGCGGGGGCGAGGACGTGGCGCAGATTCTGGCCGCGGAACACATCATCGCGGATGGCGGCCTCACCCGCGCCGCCAACGCGGGCCGGCCAATTCTTGCAATCTGCGCTGGCTTCCAAGTCCTAGGTGAATCCTTCCGCGCCTCGGGCCGCGTCGTGGACGGCGTGGGCCTCATCGATGCCACCACCACCCCGCTGCAGGAACGTTCCATCGGCGAGGTAGCCTCCACCCCAACCGGCACCGGCATTACCGCGGGCCTGACCGAGCGCCTGACCGGCTTCGAAAACCACATGGGCGCCACCATTTTGGGCCCAGAGGCTAAGCCCTTGGGCACCGTCACCCGCGGCACCGGCAATTCCGATAAGGCCGCAACCGAAGACCTTCCGGATGCGGCCGTCCAGGTCACCTCGGAGGGCGCCGTCCAGGGCAGCGTTGTGGCCACCTACATGCACGGTCCGGCGTTGGCCCGCAATCCACAGCTCGCCGATCTACTCTTCGCCCAGGCCACCGGCCAAAGCCTCGAGGAACTGGAACCGCTGGATATTCCGGCCGTGGAGCAGCTGCGCAAGGAACGCATGTCCTAGCCCTCATAAAGGCTCGCCCCGGCAACGCACTGCGGTTCCATGGCGCTAGAAGCTCCGCAACTGCGCGGCTAGAGGCTTGCGTTCCCGCAATTCACGGCGGCGGTGACGGCCGCGCGGCGGCACCGGGCCGCCACACGCAATGGGCTGGGCGGGGCGCGCGCCTTTTGCGGCGCCCGCGCTCACCGCGATCAGTGGGCCGCGCCGAAGTGTCTTATTTCCGGCATCTTTACACGGTCAGCCTGCCGGATAACGCACGCGATAGCGTGAGTTCATCCACGAATTCCAGGTCTCCGCCCAGCGGCATTCCCGAGGCCAACCGCGTGATCTTCAAATCCGGGAAGTCTTTTAACAGCCTGACCAGGTATGCCGCGGTGGCCTCACCCTCCGTGTTAGGGTCCGTAGCCAGGATGACCTCCTTGATGGAAGGCGTCTCATCATAGAGTGGATTGTCCGGTGTGGAATCCGCCAACTCACGGTCCGGCAGGACCCCGCCTATGCGCTGCAAGAGCTGGGTTATATTCAGGTTTTTTGGACCAATATTCGCCAACGGATCCAGCGCGCCGCCCAGCACGTGGTAGCGGCCGGTGTATTCACCGGTGCGCTCGATGACCTGAATGTCCTTCGGCTCCTCCACCACGCAGATGGTCCCCGCGTCGCGTTGGGAGTTCACACAGATGCGGCACACGGACTCGCGGGAAATATTGCTGCAGATTCTGCAGAACGTCACGCCATCGCGCACCGCGCCCAGCGCGTTTTGCAGGCGCGTTACGTCCTCCGGGTCCATGTGCAGCACGTGGAAGGCAATGCGCTGGGCACTCTTAGGTCCCACACCCGGCAGGCGGGAGAACTCATCGATGAGATCTTGTAGTGGGCCTTCAAACACGGCATGGTCCTTTCATCAAAGTCATGACAAACGCCGGATGTCTCCCCTAGAGGAGGTTCATCCGGCGTCTAAGTCTAGGTTAGCGAGGGGCAGGTTTTACTGACCGCCACCGAATACATCCTGGAAGGATGGCCCGTCATAGCCCTGCTGGGACTGACCCATGCCCTGGGACAGCGGACCAATCTTTTCCTGAGCCAGCTGACCGGCCTTGGCGTGAGCGTCCTTGAAAGCTCCGATGATGAGGTCCTGAAGGGTCTCTACGTCATCGGCATTCGCTACGGACGGGTCGATGGTTACGTCCAGCAGCTCCGCGCCGCCGGTCATGGTGACCTTGACCAGGCCGTTGCCCGCGGTGCCCTCTACCTTGGCTGCGAGGATTTCTTCCTGAGCCTTCTGCAATTCAGCCTGTACGCGTGCCGCCTGGGCCAGCAGCTCGTTCATGTCATTAGCCTGGTTCATTGGATTTGGTTCGGTCATGGTTGCACCTTTCAACGTCTAAGTTTGTCTCACGGCAAGTGTACCTAGCTACTGCGGCATCGGCTTCCTGAGCGGCCTGCAGATCGCTTTCAGCTAAACACCTTGCTTGCGGGCTCCTAGGCCCTGCGCGCGCCTAGCTCTTTTTCCAACAATTCCATCGCAACCTCGGTGGAAGAGCGGTGATCATGCTCGCCTGCCTCCTGGGCGGCCTCGATCATCTCCCGTTCTTCATCGTCACGGCTGTACGGTTGTGGTGGCTCTTGGCGCGCCGCCGTCTGGTTGTTCGCCTGGCCCGCCTGCTGCGCGGGAGCCTGGTGCTGCTGACGCGGCGGATAGTAATTCTCCTCCTCCGGCGGCGCTGGCGGGTAGTCATCCTCAGGCTCCGGCGGCAGCGGGACGCCATTGCTAAAGGCGTTTTTGTTGAACTCTTCCTCCCGCTGGGCGGTCAACTGGGTAACCTGGGCAATTTTATCCTGCCAGCTGGGCCTCCCGTGACGCTGCGGTGGCTGCGCGGGCTGCGACGCCCGCGGCGACGGCTGCGGTGGCGCGGGGCGCGCAGCCTCGCCAAAGCTCCGGTGCGCTGGCTGTTCCTGCGGCTGATGGTTTACCTCATCGGGTTGCTCGCGGGCGGGCTGCGGGTTCTCTCCGCCGATGGGCCGCGGTGCGCCCCACCCTCCGGTAGACGCCTTTGGCGCGGGTGAGGATTCCGGGGCCCGTTGTGCTGCCGGCTGCGATTCGGCTTCGGCCTCCTTTTCCTCTGGGGTTTCTACCTCGGGGTTAGCCTCCTGCTGCGCCTCGTGCTGGCTGCGTGGTTGCTCATCCTCAGCCGGGCCAGAGTAGACGTCTCCTGGCGATTGCTCATGAGTTCCGGCCTCTGCTTCCTCCGCCCGCGCCGGCCGGTCCCGCTGCGCGCCTTGGTCCCGTGGCGCTGGCCGTTCCTGCCGCTTAGGAGCCGGACTCTCAGGCTCCTGTTCGTCAGACTCAGGCTCGTCATGCGCGGTTTCCTGAGCCGATTCCTTCTGTGGATTCCACGTTGGCCGAGGCCCAGCCGGGGCCGAGAACCCGGCCTTTTCCGGGTCGGTTCCAATGATGCAATTAACCGAAAGTTCTACCTCGAGGCGCTCCTTCAGCGCCTCGACGATCGCCGAATTATTGTCATCCGCGTTCAAGCGTTCCGCCAAGGCACCCGTGGTGTGGCCGAGGACTAGGGTGCCATCCTTTATCCCCAGGACGCGCGCCTCCGTCAGCATGATTTCCGCCGGCTTGCGCTTCTTGCCCACGGCGACACGGATGGCGGCCCACTCGGAACGGATCTTTTCAGTCAGCTCCTCCGGGCTTGCCTGTGGCGTTGCAACCTCCTGCTGCTCCTCCGGCTGGGATGGGGCAGCCTGCCCCGGCGCTGGCGCAGACTCAGGCGCGGGCTGAGACGAATTGAGCTGGGCCGGCCCCGCCAGCTGCGTTGGCTCCGGCTGGGACGGCTGCGCTTGCTGGGCCGGCTCTGCGGGCTGCGGTGCCTCAGCTGTTTGAGTCCGTTGGGCCGCTTGGGCAGGCTGGGTTGACTGGCCTGGTTCGGGCTTAACCTGCTGCGCGTTCCGCCGGCGGTTTGCGATGGCGGCCGCGGCTGCCGCGGCGGCCTCGGCTCCGCTTTGCCCCGAGCGGGAAGGACGCTCAGACTCGGCGGCCGGAGCGGATGCGCTTTGAGCCGAAGCGCCTTGGCGAGGAGCCTCGAAGGAAGGCTGGTTTTCCTGCACTGGAGCGGCCGCGGAGACCAAGTTTGCGCACAAGATCTCCAGCAGCAGGCGCGGCGACGTGGCGCCACGCAGCTGCGCTACCTGCTCGTTGACCTTGGCGGCCAAGAACGCCAGGTGCTGACCACTGAAAGACTGCGCCTGCTGTGCAAGGACTGAGGCGCGGTCAGTAGGGGCATCCACCAATCCCGCCTCGCAGGCATCAGGGACGGCCTGCAAGACCATCAAATCGCGCAGGCGGTCAAGCAGGTCCACGGCGAACCGGCGGGGCTCATGGCCGGCCTCAATCACGTCATCGACAAGCTTGAACAGCCCGGCCTTATCCCCGGCCGCCAGAGCCGCGATGGTGTCATCGATGAGCGTGAGATCCGTGACCCCCAGCAGCGGGCGGGCAAGTTCATAGGTCAATCCGTCAGGGCCCGCGCCGGCAAGGAGCTGGTCCAGGATGGACAAAGTATCGCGCGGGGAACCGCCTCCGGCCTGAATGACCATGGGGTACACCGCATCATCCACATGGACGTCCTCAGAGGCCACCGTGCGCTGCAAAAGGCCCTTCATGGCGGGCGGGGTTAGAAGGCGGAACGGGTAGTGATGGGTGCGCGAACGGATGGTGCCGATGATTTTCTCCGGCTCAGTGGTCGCGAAGATAAAAATCACGTGCTCCGGCGGCTCCTCAACCACCTTCAGCAGGGCATTGGCGCCGGACTGGGAGATCATGTGCGCCTCATCGATGATGAAAATGCGGTACCGGGACTCAGCCGGCGCGTAGTAGGCGCGATCACGCAGTTCACGCATGTCATCGACGCCGTTGTGGGACGCGGCGTCAAGCTCAGTCACGTCCAGGTTGCCCGGCCCACCAGGGGCCAGGGATACGCAGCTAGGGCAGGTGCCACACGGCTGTGAGGTAGGCCCCTGGGCGCAGTTCAAGGAACGCGCCATGATGCGGGCCGAGGAGGTCTTGCCGCAGCCGCGCGGGCCCGAAAATAGGTACGCATGGTTGATGCGCCCCGAATCAAGGGCTGCCGACAATGGTGCGGTGACCTGTTCCTGGCCTACTACCTCTGCGAAAGTTGCTGGACGATATTTCCGATAAAGAGCCACGGGGCAAAGTCTACCGGTTCAGCCGGACAAGCTCCCCTACTCGTTGGCGCGAGCGTAATCCAGCAGGTCGATTCCGTGTTCCTCCGCGGCGGCCTGAAACGCCGCCACGCCCTCCTCCACGACGAAGGCATACTCGGAATCGGTAAGCATCAGCAGCTGGCATACCAATGTCATGCGGCCGGGCTCCGTGAACTGAGGGGAATCCCCGCCCCACAGGTACGGGGCGATGAGCAAACCATGCTTGACGCTCATGCCCTCTATATCGACGATAGACGGCAGCATGACCCCGGGCTGGGCGGGGATTATCCCCTGCGCCTTCTCCAGTGACTCTGCGGCGCCCAGCACAACGGCGGCCACGTCAGCCTGGGTGCCGCGGGCCACGGCGAGGAGTTCGGTGCGGACGTCCGTCGAGGAGGCGTCGGCAAGCTGAAGGCCCGTATCCACCTGACTAAACTCCGTGGTCACCGCCAGAGACTGGCCGCCCTCCAGCGAGGCCAAGCCTAGATGCCGCCCGTCAACGTACTTAAATTCAAGCGGCGCCGGGATGGCCTGGTCTAACCACAGGGCGGTCTCTTCGCGATTAATGGTTTTATGCCTCCAGCTTCTCCAGGGCCGCGAGCAGAACGCAGGTGGCCACGCCATCCATGGCGGCCTCAACTTCCTCCAGCGGTGGAAGGGAAGGCGCCAGGCGGATGTTGCGGTCATTGGGGTCCTCACCCAACGGGAAGGAGGCGCCGGCCTTGGTCAGCACGATGCCGGCATCCTTGGCCAGCTCCCACACGCGGGTGGCGGTGCCATCCACCACGTCGAGGGAGATGAAGTAGCCGCCCTCAGGCTTGGTCCACTGGGCAACGTTGTACTTGCCCAGGCGGGATTCAAGGATGCCTAGAACCGCATCAAACTTTGGCTTGAGCAGGCCGGCGTGGCGGCGCATCACCGCACGCACGCCCTCGGCGGAGCCAAAGAACTTGGCGTGCGCCAGCTGGTTCATCTTGTTAGGGCCAATCCCACGAACGCCGGCATACTTCAGGTACCACTCCAGGTTGGCCTCGGACGAGGCAAAGAACGCTACGCCGGAACCGGCGTGGGTGATCTTCGAGGTGGAAGAAAACTGCCAGAAGCGGTTAGGGTTACCGGCCTCCTCAGAGACGGTGAGAACGTCGATGAGCTCCGGGAACTCATCGCCCAGCGGGTGCACGGCATAAGCGTTATCCCACAGGATGCGGAAGTCAGGCGCGGCGGTCTCCATGGACGCGAGCTCCTTGACAACCTCCTCGGAGAAGGTCACGCCGGTTGGGTTGGAGTACACCGGGACGGTCCACATGCCCTTGACCGCGGGATCCTTGACCAATTCCTTGACCGCGGCCATATCCGGGCCATCCTCCAGCATAGGAACAGGAATCATCTCAAAGCCGAAGGCCTCAGTGATGGTGTGGTGGCGGTCATAACCCGGGACCGGGCAGATCCACTTGAGGGATTCTTCCTGGGACCATGGACGCTCAGAGTCGTTGGTGCCAAAGGTGTACGCCCAGGAGATCAGGTCAAACTGAATGTTCAGAGAGGAAGAATCCCCCGCGAGGATGTTTCCAAGTGGGACGCCAATCAGGTTGCCCCACAGCTCACGGATGTCACGGATTCCCTTAGCGTTGCCGTAGTTGCGAGCGTCCACATTATCCGCGTCGGTGAAATTGTCCTGGCCCGGCAGCTCTAGCAGATCATTGGACAGATCCAGCTGCGCGCGCGATGGCTTACCGCGGGTGAGGTCTAGCTTGAGGCCCTTGGCCTTGAGCTCCTCATACTGCGTGCGGGTCTGCTCAGTGAGTTCCTTGAGTTGTTCAGGGTTTAGTTCCAGGAGCGACATCTAATGCTCGCCTGCCTTCCGGTAATGGAGAAGTTTTATCCCCAACCATCATAATGGCCCGTATCACGAATATCAGCGACTAGCGCCCCCTGCGCCGCGATTTCTAACCCGCGATTCCCGGTCTCCGGTATGGGTTAAGGGTCAAAAAAAGGGGATGCGGACATTTTTTAGGAACATTTAGAGTAGTAAATTGCGTCGGCGTTGATTGATGCTTAATCCGCCGTATTCAAGTTTGATTCTTCGTTCGTTATAGAAGTCAACATAGTCATGAATTGCGTGCTCTAACTCGTCGCGATGGCGCCATTTACGCCCGTAAAACATCTCATTCTTCATTCGACCGAACAATCCCTCGCACGCCGAATTGTCCGGTGAGCATCCTTTCTTCGACATCGAACGAACAAAGCCGATGTCCCGGGAGGCTTGGATCCAACTGTTACCTCGGTAATGGCAACCCCGATCGGAATGAATCACTAATTTTGTTGGGTCTGCAGGGCCATCACTTTCAATCGCCTGAGCTAGGCAATCGTCAGCAAGTTTCTGATTGGGATGGTGGCTCGTCGTTGCTCCTACAATCTTTCCGTCGAAACAATCCACCAACGCTGAAAAGTATATTTTTCCGTCATCAGCAGGGAATTCTGAAATATCTGTCAACCACAGTAACCCAGGCTTATCAGCATGAAAATTCCGTTTAACCAGGTTCGGCGGTGCATCTGAAATCTCACCGCGATATGACGAATAACCACGCTTTTTCTTAACGTAGCGCACCGTTAACCCTTCGGCAGAAATGATTCGACGTACAACTTTCTCACTGACCTTGATGCCTAAGTTTTTCAGCTGAATCCATACGCGACGATATCCGTAACTAAATCCGGAATCTTCTACGATTTCGGTAATTTTTTCGGTCAGCCCCGCATATTTTGAAGGGGCCTTGAGCACGTTGAGCTGGTAGTAGAAGCTAGATGAGGATAGTCCGACGATATCGAGCAGCAGTGAAATTGGGAACGTAGACCGTAACGCATCGACCACAATGGCTTTAAACCTGTTACTGAGGTTGGTCGGGTCGATGCTGTCGTCTTTTTTTATTTCTTCCAGCTCTTTCTCTAACACAGCCTTTTCTACTGATAGGCGCGCTGCCAGCTTCTTAAGTTCCGTCGCATCGTCTGGAAGTGACTTTTCAAAAGCTTTGTGAGTTACGATACCTGCTGACTGTTTGCGTTCAGTTGCGCTCATCAACCCCCACTTTCCTTCTTCGCGGAATCGTTGAGCCCAAGCATAGACGCTCATTTTCGAGTTCAGCGACAACTCGGCTGCAACGGCATCAGGAGACATGCCGGAGACAAAGAGTTCGACAGCTTTAAGCTTTGTCGCAAATGGGTAGCGTTTCAAGCTTGTACGCCGAATAGGGGCGGCTGGGGGTTCAGAACGTTCCCTAATCCAGCGATGGAGCGTCCAACGGCCTGGGTAGCCCAACTCCCGGACAGTCTGTGTAGCAGATTGAGTTCTGTCGAATACTTCTAATGCCTTAAGTCGTTGGGCATCCGTGTATCGAATATTAGTCATGCGGAAAATCCTCCAGGATTTCGTCCGCATCCCCAAAATGTGTGTCTGGAATTAGAGTTTTTCGGTCTCTGAACTAGGTATTTGCTGGAAATATATGCCCGCGGAGCATATATCGAATGACTGGGCTGGAAATACACGGTGTGGCAGCTTTGATGTGGTAGTGCCCGGTGGTGTGGTAATTCAATGCCCAAGCACCGACCACGCTGCCACTGCGGCAATGTCATGAAACGCAACGGCACCACAACAAGCGGTAAAACTCGATGGCGCTGCACAGCCTGCGGCGCCTCCGTCACCAAGACCCGCAGTGATATCAGCAATGCAGCGGTGTTTCGAAGTTTTATCGAGCACTGCACATCCACCACATCTTTACAACAAACAGCGCTCACAGCCGGAGTCAGCCTCTCCACCATAAAACGGCGTTTTTCCTGGTGCTGGCTCGTTGAGATACCCGACCCCATGATCGGTCATACCGGCCGTATCTACGATCAAATCTTTCTTGACGGCACCTACACCGCCGGTGGGTGCCTTATCGTGGCAGCAACCCTAGACCACGTCCTCGCCTGTGAAGCGTCCTGGGTTTAGTTCCGCTTCTTTTACTACCCCATACTGACGGGCTGGGTGAGATAGTACTCGATTTCTACTTCTCGTGGGGTGGCGTAGTCCAAAGCTTCATGAAGCCGTTTGGTGTTCCACCAATGCACCCACCGCAAGGTGGCCAGTTCGACTTCTCCGACCGACGTCCACGGGCCCTGGGCATGAATCAGTTCAGCCTTGTAGAGACCGTTGACTGTTTCGGCTAGTGCATTGTCGTAAGAATCGCCGACTGTTCCCACACTCGGGCGGATTCCTGACTCAGCTAGCGCAGTGGAATACTTCAGTGACACATACTGGCTGCCCCGATCGCTATGGTGAATTAACTGGTTTCCATGGATTCGCCCTGCAGTCGTTAACGCATGCTCCAAAGCCTCCATCGGCAGCGCGTCGGTGCGCATCGTCGAGCGTGTAGCGACACCAACAATTTTTCGGCTGAATACATCCACGACAAACGCGGTATAGGCGAATCCTGACAGGGTGCGAACGTAGGTAATGTCGGCAACCCAAAGCCTGCCTGGTGCCTGCGCACGGAAGTTTCGGCGCACAAGGTCCCCGGCGATGATCCGGTGCCTTTGAGTTAATCGTTGTCACAGGGGTTCGTCCACGTCGGCGGCCGGAAACACCGGCTAGTTTCATTAACCGGGCTGTCTTGTCGCGGCCGATATGAAAGCCTTCACGGTTCATCGCGTACCACATTTTACGGATGCCGTAGACCGAGAAATTCTGCGCATGCACACGCCGTATCTCTGGGATGAGCAGGCTATCGCTTAAGGCCCTTGCGCTGGGAACACGTGTGGTGGCTTTGCGGTAGCCGCGTGAAGTAATGAATCCACGATCTGCTTGTTTAAGGACTCGGCAGATGGCCTCGACCCCAAATTGATCCTTGTACGCGTCGATGTAGGAGATCATTTGGTCGTGGGTCGGTCGAGTTCCGCTGCGAAAAAAGCCGAAGCTGTCTTTAAAATCCCGTTTGCTCGTTTCAGTTCGCGGTTTTCGCGGCGCAGACGCTTGAGCTCTTCTTCCATTGTTTCGCCGCCTGAAGCGTCAGAATTATCGCGTACGCAGGCGCTGTCACGGTACCAAGCCCGCAACGTGTGGTGGGATACTCCAAGCAGCTCACCGACCTGACGTGTAGGCGCGTTGCAGTGAGCAAGACTCCAGGCGGACCATTTCGATGATCTGATGGACCGCCTTCTCCTTGAACTCGACGGAATATTTTCTAGGCATAGTTCAATCCTTCCTTAGCTGAGGTAGGAACTAAACCCAGGACGCTTCATCCAGCAGCAGCTTTAGCGCTCCTGTCGCCAGACTCGTAGCCAAGGTGGGCATCCATTTCAGCGTTGAGGCCTCTGGTAATCGAGGCTTGTAACATGCCGCGAACCAAGTCATTGGCATCCGTTGTAGACGTGCCTAGGTCATCAATCAGTTTCGCGATTTCAGGGTTAGCAAGCAGCTTCTTTTCAATCGCATCAATCTTGGCCTTATCAGCCGGATCTCGTCGTGCCATAGTTGTCATTGTGGTCCATCTCCTTGCGCGGGTTAGGTACCCACACACAAACCATCAGACACTCTCGGGCGAATCCATGGAAACCAGTTAATTCACCATAGCGATCGGGGCAGCCAGTATGTGTCACTGAAGTATTCCACTGCGCTAGCTGAGTCAGGAATCCGCCCGAGTGTGGGAACAGTCGGCGATTCTTACGACAATGCACTAGCCGAAACAGTCAACGGTCTCTACAAGGCTGAACTGATTCATGCCCAGGGCCCGTGGACGTCGGTCGGAGAAGTCGAACTGGCGACCTTGCGGTGGGTGCATTGGTGGAACACCAAACGGCTTCATGAAGCTTTGGACTACGCCACCCCACGAGAAGTAGAAATCGAGTACTATCTCACCCAGCCCGTCAGTATGGGGTAGTAAAAGAAGCGGAACGAAACCCAGGACGCTTCAATATACGGTTCCCCTGGCGTTAGGCAGTTAAGTAAAACCTCTCTTAACAAGATTAGGTTGGATGAATTATGTCCCGGTGTCACTAAGAGTGCGTAAGGTGTGTGGTTGTAGGGCCGGTTTTCGGCCCGGAGCGCGGGAAGTGAGACGGGTCGACGATGGTCCGGGGAGAAGGGGCGACCGGTGGGTGCAAGGGAAGGGTGACAGCCGGGTGTGCAGGAACCCCGCCGGGGAAGGAGCTAGCTTCGCTCGAACAGGAAAGAGTTCTTCAGGGGAACCCCCTAACCCCCCGGAAGTATCTGACTTGGTTCCTTTGCTAGTTTGAGCATGCCGAGAAAATGAACCAGGGGTGTGCACACCCGTATGCGAGGGTTAGGCCATGTCCACTCCCACCGTTCGCCCTGACGGGCGCTTCGAGCAGCTCTGGCTGCCGTTGTGGCCGCTTGCGTCAGACAATTTGCGCAACGGGATCTACCGCACCAGCCGCGAAAAGCGCTTGGTAAGCGCTACATCGAGGCGAACCCGGACGCGGTGAGCAATCTCCTGGTCGTCGACATCGATCACGACGACGCGCTTTTGCGGACGATGTGGGACCGCGACGGCTGGCGACCCAACGCCGTGGTCGAAAACCCGGCCAACGGGCACGCGCACGCCGTGTGGGCGCTCGCCGCACCGTTTTGCCCGAACCGAATACGCCCGCCGTGCCTAAAACGAACGCCCGGAAAGACCAGGCGAGCGGCACTCAAATCTACTGTGCGGAGTCTGCCGCCAGATGTCCCAGACCAATCGAATTCAGGATCCCCCCAAAGATCCGTGGATTCTTCATGATCCACTTTGCGACCGTTGGGCCTGCCAGACCTCCGCCGATGCAGGAGGCAAGGATATTCCCCATCAGTCCAGCGTTGTGGGCATACCCTGCATTCCCATCCAACGCGGCCAATGAGGGGTACGCAGAAGCTGCGCACATCGCAATCCGGGCACCGATGATCACAGCCGGGGCTATGCGGGGAGCAACTCCCTCATTGTGGCCCATCTGTCGCTGTACAGAGTGCGTGATAGCCCGTTCGTAGCCTTCTGGGTCAGCAGTCGGGTCTGGGAATTCCTCGGAAGCCTCTTCGATGGCCGTTAGCATGACTTCGTCGGGGATGCTATCATCAAAGGAATCCTCGACCTGAAGAGAGTCCTGCTCCATAGTTTGCGTATTAGAATGGACCGGCGTCGCGCTAGCCACTGGTACAGTGAAAGAAACGGTCAGGGCAGCAATCAAAGCGGTCACTGTTACACGAGTCTTAATAGCCATACGGAGAGGATATCAAAGGTTTTCTCTCCCCGTTTAGGACGACTGCAACAGGGGGTACGAAAGTACATGAAACGCCTAATATTGGGAATCGCTATTGGTCTTCTAGCAGGAGGGATTATCGTCTTTATTGCGACCTCCTACGTAGACCTCACATCACCTTTTTCCTGGTTAGTTTTCTTCATCTCTGCGGTCATTGTGGGAGCCGCCGTCGAAATGATCTTTGGGGGAGACAAACGCGGAAAAAGCGCCTCTGAACCAGACAGTGATACTCGTTCTTGATGTCTCCGCGCGCCCCCCCTATCTCCGTTTTCGCGCGTCGTTGGGCGCGGTTTAACC
The DNA here is from genome assembly GCF_004795735.1 of Corynebacterium endometrii. Taxonomy (NCBI): domain Bacteria; kingdom Bacillati; phylum Actinomycetota; class Actinomycetes; order Mycobacteriales; family Corynebacteriaceae; genus Corynebacterium; species Corynebacterium endometrii. The sequence continues at coordinate 196,609 of NZ_CP039247.1, read as the reverse complement.
CGGCATCCGTTTGTGCTAGCTGCCGTAGTTGGAGGTTGCGGGCGCGGTCGAGTTCAAGGTTTTGGTGCTGCCGCGAAAGTCGCGTGTGCGACTTCCTTGCCCCGTGTGATTGTGACGTCCTGGCGCTCGCAGTTATTGCTAGCGGTTGCCTGACACAACCAGAGACACCGAAGCGCCGGCTACTTTTCTGCGCTGACCACGCTTTACGAGCGCTAAGCGCTCTAGGTTTATGCTAGAAACCGAGTGGGCACGTGCTGAACACGGTGCGCAGGTGCGCGCATTTGTGGCCGGACTTGAGCCGAAAAATGAAGCAGATGCGCGTGAATCTTCCGAGGATTTCTTGCCGAAACCGTCCCAGATTTTAAGCGCGGTTGTTACAGAACGCTCCACGTTTACTCGCGCTGATGTTGCCGAAAAAGTAGCAGAACTTATCCGCCCCGGTGCCATATCCCCGGAGGATATGACGGTCACGGTTGAGGGGCTGGTTGATGCTGCGTTGACTGTGCACGGTACATGGTCGGTGACCCCGGAGAAGTCGCGCGAGCTGGATAATACCCAGCGTGAAGGTTCGCAGAAATACACCACCGTCGAGGTTGTCGACGAGGTTGAACGTGGCGTTGATATGGCTACCGCGCGCGTGGAGCGCGGGGTTACCGCCGAGTCGATTCAACCGGTCGAGGGTGAGCTTTCGCCTGCGCAGGCTGAAGTGCCCTGGGTTTTGTTCCTAGGCATCTGCCTTAATTTCTATTATTTCTTGGGCTGGGTTGTTCTTCCAAAACTCTGACTCAACCTCTCTCGGTGTGCGGTACTCAAGTCCTTGATGGAGCCTAGTCTCATTCCACCAATTCACCCATTCAAACGTCGCGAGTTCCACTTCAACAACATCAGACCACTTTCGAGTGTGAATCAGCTCATTCTTGTACGAGCCATTGACATTCTCCGCCAAAGCATTGTCATAGCAATCACCAACGGTTCCAGTAGAAGCAGCAATTCCATACTCAGCAAGCCTCTCGTTGTAGACGATACTGACGTACTGTGAACCATGATCAGAATGGTGAATCAGCCCGGTGGTTTCCTTCGCGCACACAATCGCTTGATTCAATGCCTGCAACGGCAAGGCCTCGGTGCGCATGGAATCCGACAATGCCCACCCAACGATGCGCCTGGAGAATACGTCAGTAACAAACGCGGTGTACACGAACCCTTTCTGGGTGCGTACATACGTAATGTCTGCCACCCACAACCTGCACGGTGCGCTCGCCTTGAAATCACGACACACCAAGTCTGGCCTTAAATCCGGACTGTTGGGTTTGCCGGTGGTGATCGGAGATTTTCCTTTTCCTTTGCCGGAAACTCCAGCTAGCCGCATTAGCCGAGCTGTTTGTTCACGGCCAATATCGATGCCTTCTCGTCGAAGTGCGTGCCACATCTTACGAACACCATAGACACCGTAATTAGTGGAGTGAACCTCGTTGATGCGTTCTATCAGCACAGTGTCACGTAGCCGACGCGCACTCATGCCACGGGCCTTTGATTGGCGATAGCCACGCGAAGTGATGAAGCCACCTTCACGATTACTTCTTAACGTCGTGCAGATGAACTCGATGGTGAAACGATCCCGGTGTTCATCAATGAACCGGATCATTTCTTAACGTTTCGGGTCGAGTTCTGACGCGAAAAAAGCCGATGCAGCTTTCAGTAACTCATTGGTGTCGCGTAGCTGTTGATTCTCTCGCCTCAGCCTTGTATTTTCAGCAGCCAAATCTTCTGCCATAGGTTCAATAACACGACCTTCACGACGTGATTTGTTAACCCATTGACGAGCAGTGTGCCACGAAACCCCAAGCTTTGGAGCTACTGCCTGGTACGCGGCTTGCATCGACATATTTTCCGACAAGATGCGGTCCTCCACAAGACGAACCACACGGTCCTTCGCATCCTGGTCAAATTTTCTCGGCATAATCCAGATTTTCCCATCTACTCAAACGGAACAAAACCTGGGACACTTCAACCCGCAACCACCGTGGCAGAGGTGGAGAGCACCAGCGAAAAATGCTCGAATGGTGGCTCTACATGAAAACGGAACTGCCTGACAATCCGATAGACATCGCCAGGCAGCAACGCTGGGGACAAGACGCACTCGCCAAAGTATCCACCTTGTCCCACAACGAGAACCACGCCGACCAGGAAACAGGACGACCAGCCCTCTACGACAACGCTATCCCAACCGACTACCAACACAACATCGGAATACGAAAAGGCACCATCGGCTAAAGACAAAACATCCGGCCGGCAACACGCCGACCGGACACACATTTGACCCTTAACCCTCCGGTATCCCCCGATATCCCACTGGATGTCCCCAAAACGTTAAAGGGGACCTCACGCACCCGTCAGAGCCTGCTGACCCTTGCTGCATTCCTGCCCTGGGGGAATTCACAGGATAAACGCCACGCGAGATCCTGCCCAATACCTTAGCCGGAAACGGCAGCGAACGCCAAACCCCTCCGCTCTGGCCGGAATAGTAGCCGCCCGCACCCGGTGGCACACCGCGCCCCGCACCCGATGGCGCACGGTTGGTTTAAAACCCGACCTAAACACTGCTTAAAAATGGCCATTTTTACGGTTTAAGCTGCGGATTTTGCTCTATTGAAGGGGTTACTGTAAAGTCTTTCCACGGAGGATTCGACTAGCGGCCTATGTCACACGCCTGGAACGCGTGCGGGAGTCACATCCCTCAGGGGTTCAAATCCCCTATCCTCCGCCAAGGGAAATTCCCCGGCTCTTCGGAGCCGGGGAATTTCTGGTTTTCTCCTTCTTTTACATTTGCTTCTTAGATGCCGCGCCCAGCAATTGACAGCCCGCCAGCGATAACCTCGACAGCGGCGGGCTAGCCAGGGGCCTCGGCATAATTGAGCGCCGAGTATAGGGCCCTAAGAAGCCGACCCCAGGCCCAACCCTAAGGAACAAGCGCCAAAGGGCGCACAATGGACGCTGGGGGCCATAAGGCGAGTCAGCAGCCGCCGCCCCATCCCCGGGGTGACGCGATACGGGTTTGCCGCCGCGTGGGGGCGCCTTGATTGGTGGGCGCCCTTTTTACGGGAAATGCCTGGGGCGGGCATGATGCGGCGACACTGCTAGATAAACGGATTAATTGGGGCCTCGTAGCCGTCTTCGCGCAGCCAGGTCACGTGCGGCGGATTATCGATGGCCCACTCCTGGACGCGGGCGGCGTATGCGCGGTCTACCTCAATGTCACGGAATTTCGCGCCGGTTGCGATAAACGCCTTGAAGCCGCGGGGGCCGGGGTGCTTGAGCCACAGCCACACGTAGTCCTCAAGGGAGTCGCTGGCCAACAAATCCTCCAGCCCTTGGGGCAGGAGGGCCCGTTCATCCTCTAGGCACGCCTCAAGGTCCTGTTCGAGGAACGCGTAGAGGAATTCAAGCCCCTCTTCCCCGCCGGCCCATGCGTAGGCATCGGGCGCGGGGAGGAAATCATAGGCGGGGTGGTCCGGCGCGGAATCCTCGTGGTTCATAGCTTTCTACTCTACTGGTGTGGGCCTGCCGGTGTTTCCCCGTCCGGCGCATCGGAGTCATCCAAGGCAATCCCAGGGCCGCGGCTATGGTGGTGGCCAGGATAAGGCCTTCAGGGACTAGCAACCGGCCCATAAGGGCCCTGTTGACTTTGTCGAAAACCTAGCCCTTCTAGCCTATTCCCACACGTGGGGCCGGCGTGGAATCCGTTCTACGTCGAAGGCGTCCAGCAGCTGCTGGGCGGTGTTTAGCCCGGGATACCCCAGTGATTCCGCGATCATTCGCACTACGTCCGCATCGCCCACCGACCGCTGCTCACGCAGCTGGCGGAGGGTTACGGCCCCGTCGCGCTTGGCCAGGCGCTTGCCCTCAGCGTTGACCACCAGCGGCACATGGATGTACTCGGGCGCCTCGTGCCCTAGCAGGTGCGCCAGATACGCCTGGCGCGGGGCGGAGGAAAGCAGGTCATCGCCGCGGACTACCTGGTCGATCCCGCGCGCCCCGTCATCGACAACCACCGCCAGGTTGTACGCCCAGTCCCGCCCCTGGTTGGCGTTGCCGCCGCGGCGCAGGATGAAATCATCCACGTCCCCCGTGTAATCGCCGTGGAGGAGGTCGTGGACCCGCCACGAGGAGGCCTCGGATGCGAGGCGGATAGCTGGCACCCTGCCGGCGGCCTGCAGCTGCTCTCGCTTCGACTCGCGCTGCTGCGGGCTTAGGTCGCGGCACGTGCCTGGATACTGCCCCGGAATGGCGTGCGGGGCGCTGGACGCTTCCTGGATGTCCTTGCGGGAGCAGTAACACTCAAAGGTGGGAAGTTTGTCCAGCGCCGCGGCGTAACGGGCGCCATTGTCGCTTTGATACTCCACCGCGTCCCACTCGATGCCCAGCGCCGCTAAGTCCTCAAGCTGCCGGTGGGCGGAGTCCATGGAGGAGCGCTGGGTATCAATGTCCTCGACGCGCATGATGAATTCCCTGCCGGTGCTGCGGGCGGCAAGCCACGCGACCATGGCGGTACGGAGATTGCCAAAGTGCAGATCCCCGCTGGGGCTGGGGGCGTAACGTCCTGAACCGTGCATAATTTTTAGGTTACGCACCCAAACCGTGATTAGATAACCGCTATGTCAACTCAATCGGCAACCGCAACCACGAATAACCGTGGCGAGAGCATCCGATTCATCCCGGTACAGTCCACCCTGTACCCGTGGCTGGTCACGGTGTTCGTAGTCACGTTCCTCATCTCGAACATCAACGCCTCCAAGGGCGTCCAGCTAGGGCCCCTCATCACTGACGGCGCCTTCTTCCTGTTCCCCCTGGCCTACATCGCGGGCGATGTGCTGGCGGAATGCTACGGATTCAAATCCACCCGCAGGGCTATCATCATAGGCTTCGTCATGGCGCTGCTCATGACCCTGTCCTTCTACATCGCCATCTGGCTCCCGGCAGCGGACTTCTACGAGGGCCAGGAGGCCTTCGCCGCAACCCTGGGCCTCGTGCCGCAAATCCTCCTGGCCTCCCTGGCCGGCTACGTGGCGGGCCAGCTGCTCAACGCATGGACCCTGGTCCAGCTGAAGAAACGCGCCGGCGAAAACCGGCTAAAAACCCGCCTGGTCCTGTCCACCGTCGTGGGCGAATTCGGCGACACGCTGCTGTTTTGCGCAATTGCCGCGCCGGTCATCGGCGTGGAAACCGTGGGCCAGTTCGTCAACTACGTAACGGTGGGGTTTGTGTGGAAGACCGCCATCGAGGTCATCCTCCTGCCGGTGACCACCAAGGTCATCGCGTGGGTCAAGCGCCGCGAGGACTACGCGCCCGCGTAGTAGCGGGCCATAAAGGCGTCCCGGTATTCCTCGTAGTAGCCACCATCGATGGCCTTGCGGGCGTTATCCACCAGCGCGATCATGAACTCCAGGTTGTGCATGGTGCACAGCGTTCCCGCTAGGAATTCATTGGCCTTGAGCAGGTGACGGATGTACGCGCGTGAATAGTGCGTGGAAACATAACCGCCAAACTCCTCATCGATCCCGCGGAAATCCCGCTTGAACTTGGAGCCCTTAAGATTCATGCGCCCGTCCAGCGTGTAGACCCCGCCGCGGCGACCCAGCCTGGTGGGCGCCACGCAGTCAAAGGTGTCCGCGCCGGCCTCGATGCCGGCGAAGAGATCATCGGGCTCGGAGATTCCCAGCAGGTGGCGCGGCTTGTCTACCGGCAGCTCATCGCACACCCAGCCGACGATTGTCCCCAGGTTCTCCTTCTCGATAGCCCCGCCGATGCCGTAGCCGCCGAATCCGCGCTTGCCGGCGTCTTCTGCCTGCGCGGACAGATCGACCAGCCCGCGGGCGGCCTGCCGGCGGAGGTCCTCGTACTGCGCGCCCTGCACCACGCCCCAGAGGGACTGGCGGGGGCGGTGGGAACGCTCCTGCGTGAGGCGGTGGTGCTCGTCCAGGCAGCGCTGCGCCCAGCGGTGGGTGCGCGCCACGGATTCCTCCTGGTATTGGCGGGTGTCTACCAGCGTGGTGAGCTCATCGAAGGCGAAGAGGATATCCGCGCCCAGCCCGTGCTGGATCTGCATGGAGACCTCCGGGGTAAAGCGGTGCTTGGAACCATCGATGAAGCTCTTGAAGTTAACGCCGTCTTCATCCACGCGCGCCATGCGCTCCTTGTCCGCGGCCCGGATATCCTCGCGCTTGAGGTTTGTGGTGTCCATGGCCAGAACCTTTTTGAACCCAACGCCGAGGCTCATCACCTGGAATCCGCCGGAGTCCGTGTAGGTGGGGCCGTGCCAGTTCTCAAATTTGGCCACGCCGCCGGCCTCATCCACCAGGTCGTGGCCCGGCTGCAGGTACAGGTGATAGGCGTTGGACAGGATGGCCTGCGCGCCGGTGGAGCGGATCTGCTCCGGGGTCAGCGTCTTTACCGTGGCCTTGGTGGCCACGGGGATAAACGCCGGGGTGTGAATGTCACCGTGAGGGGTATGAATCACGCCGGTGCGCCCGTGGCGGCCCGGGGCCGGCTCGAGTTGGGTGCCCACCTCAAAGCTCAGGTCCTGGCCCAGCGGCGCCTCCGGAATGTCGCTGGCGGTAGATGGGTAAAGCTCACGTGGTTCAGTCATGCCCAACAGTTTAACGGGCGTGGGCCCCCACGCGTTCTTCGGCCTGAACGCTCTGGTGCCCCGAACCGTACTGCTCCTCCAGCGCGGTGCCCTCCACGTCCAGCTCCGGGAGCACCTTATCCAGCCACCGGGGCATCCACCAGGTGGCGCGGCCCATCAGGAACATGGTGGCCGGCACCAGGGCCATGCGGACAAAGAAGGCGTCAAACAGGACCGCGGCGGCCAGGGCGAATCCGAAGATCTTGATAAAGGGCAGCGGCTGGCCGATAAACGCCACGAACACGGAGATCATGATGATCGCCGCGGCGGTGACCACGCGGGCTCCCTGGGTAAAGCCCACAATCGTGGACTCATCCACCGCATTGTACGGCGAGCCCGCGGACGCCCGCCCGCCCATGCGTGAGTAGTACTCACGCATGCGGGTAACCAGGAATACCTGGTAATCCATGGCGAGGCCGAAGGTCACACCGATGAGGAAGATTGGCATGAAGGAAATGAGCGGGCCGGGCGCCGGCACCAGGCCGGTAAAACCCTCCTGCCACACCAGGACGGTCACGCCAAAGGCCGCGCCCACGGACAGCAGGAAGCCCAAACCGGCAACCACCGGCACCAGGATGGAGCGGAATACCAGCAGCAACAGGACGATGGCCAGGCCCACCACGATGGACAGGTACAGCGGCATGGCACCCTCGAGGCGCTCGGTGATATCCAGCTGCACGGCCGTAAGCCCAGTCATGCCCAGCTCGGCGCCGGTGGCATCCTCAATCTGGGCGTTGGTCTCGCGCAGCGCGGCCGCCACCTTCACGGTCGCCGCGTCAGTTGGTGAGGTCTCCGGGGTGACCATGATCTGGGCCGCGGTGCCCTCTGAGTTCACGCCCACCAGCTGGGCGCGCTTGACGCCACCCACGGTGTTGAGCTGGTCGGCGGCGTACATGAAGGAGGAGAAGGTGGCCTTGTCCTGCCCGCTTCCCTCCGCCTGCGCCTCGATGAGCGGCGCCAGCGCCGCGGCGTTCGGGTCGGCCGCCTGTCCGTCCACGATCACCAGGAAGGGGCCGTTAATCCCCGGGCCAAAGCCTTCAGAGAGCGTGTCCGCGGCCTTGCGCTGCGTGGTGTCCGGATCGGAGGTGGTATCCGCCGGCAGCGCCAGCTCCATGTTGAGCACCGGCGTGGACAGCGCGCCCAGCGACAGGACCACCGCGGCCATGGTGAGGCCCGGCCACTTCTGCACGAAACGCACCCAGCGGTTGCCCATGGTTGGGCCCTGCATGGACCGCTTCTTGCGCCACTTGGCGGGATTGCCCGCCACTCCAGGAACCGCGCCCGCGAAGGACTTATCCCCCAGCGCTCCCAGCATGGCCGGGACGAAGGTCAGCGCCACGAGCACGGAAACCGCGACGGTGGCCGCGGCCGCCAGGCCCATGGCGGTGAGGAACTCGATGTTGGCGATGATGAGCGCGAACAACGCGATGAACACGGTTGCGCCCGCAAAGACCACGGAGGAGCCCGCGGTGCCCACCGCCATGCCCGCGGCCTCCGGGCCCGGCCTGGCCTCGCGCTCGGCCCGATAGCGGGAGAGGATGAACAGCGCATAGTCGATGCCTACGGCCAGGCCAATCATCACGGCCAGGACTGGGGTGATGTTATTGAGCTCAAACCAGTGGGTCATGGCCAGCATGCCCAGTGCGCCCAGGCCCACGCCGATGACGGCGGACAGCAGCGGCATGCCGGAGGCCACCAGGGATCCAAAGGTGAAAATCAGCACCAGGAAGGCCACGGCCAGGCCGATGATCTCAGAGAGGGGCTCTACGGCGATGACGTCACCGAAGCCGGCGCCGCCGGCCTCCACCAGCAGGCCCTGGGCCCGGCCGATGTTCATCGCGTCCGTGACAATGTCCTTATCGGATTGCTCCACCGTGTACGGCGAGGACGCATCGAAGTTGAACGTGGTGTAGGCGATGGTCTCATCCTCATTGACCATGGCCAGGTTCGCGGCGTCCGCCTCAGCGGTCTCCCGCGGCAGGCCGAATCCAGTCATCTGGTCAATCACGCCCTGCTGCAGCGCCGGGGATACCTCCAGCGGATTACCAAAACGCAGGTCATCGCCGAAGTCTAGGTTTTCCCGCAGGTGGGAGATGACCGCATCTATCGCGGCCTCATTGTGAGGATCGCTAAGCTTTTGGCCCTCGGGGGCCTGGAAAGTGAGGTTCACCGACGGGGAGTTGGCGGGGTTGCCACCCTCGGGGAATAGCTCCACGGCCCTGTACGTGGCGTCAATCGCCGGGGTTCCGGAGATGGAGAACTCCTGGGTCATGGGCTTCATCAGCGCCGCCGTAGCGCCCCCCATGGCCGCCAGCAGCACAATCCAGCCGATGATCACCTTCCATTTATTTAGGAAGGACCATCGACCAAGGCGGAACAGAAATTTAGCCACCACAATCCCCTCAAATAGCTTTCACACGTGTCACACCAGCCTACCGCGTGGCCTCCCACGGCATAAAAGAATCCCCACCTGCGTAAACAGGTGGGGAAATGGCGGTGGCGGCGGGATTTGAACCCGCGGTTGGGGGTTACCCAACATTCGCTTTCGAGGCGAACACCTTCGGCCGCTCGGACACGCCACCGCGTTCCACACTACGGCAGCGATGCGCGGCCGGGCAAATTAATCCTTAAGCTTGCCCAGCGCCTCGCTGGCCTTATCCTTAAGACCCTCGGCCGCGTCGGCAATCTTCTGCTTTGCATCGCCCGCGGCGTGCTGGCCCTTGCCCTCGTTCTCGAGCTGCTCGTCGCCGGTAGCCGCGCCAGCGGACTCCTTAGCCTTGCCTACGAGCTTGTCCTTTGCGTTGTCAAAATCACCCATAATGAGCCTCCTTCTTGTTGGTATAAGCGCCAGCCTACCTAAGTTCGCCGAAGAACGTCGAGAGGATTCCCGCACACTCCGCCTCCAGCACGCCCCCACGCACCTGCGGAACGTGCAGCGCCCCGGGGGCGCGCAGCACGTCTACCAAGGATCCACATCCGCCGGTCCGGGGCTCCCAGGCCCCGAATACCACCGAGTCCACCCGAGCCCCCTGCAATGCCCCCGCGCACATGGCACAGGGCTCAAGCGTTACCACCAACTCGCATCCGGTCAGGCGCCACCCATCCCCCAGCACCTTCACCGCAGCCCGAATGGCCTCCACCTCCGCGTGCGCGGTGGGGTCTTGGAGTTGCTCGCGCCGGTTGACCCCCGTGGCCAGCTCCGCCCCGTCCGGCCCAAAGATCACCGCGCCCACCGGCACATCCCCCGCCGGCGTGGTGGCCGCCACCTCAAGCGCGCGGCGCATGCGCCGCTGCGCCCGTACAACCCCGGTCTCCCGCGGCAGGCGGCACGCCCGTTCGCCGGGATGGATCACTCGTCCTCGCCGTTGATGATGTCTTCCAATTCATCGCCGAATCCCAGTTCACCGGCGATGCGTAGGAGCATATCTGAGGCGTAATCTTCATCATCGGACGCGATGTAGCCCAGCTGATCCTCGTTCAGTCCTAGATCGGCGAGGATGTCCAGGTCGCCTTCCGCATACGGATCCGCGTTATCGATCTCATCCTCGTCCAAGTCTGGGACGTCGATATCCCGCAGGTCCAGGAAATCGGCGGCGAAGTCATCCTCGACGGCGACCACGGCGTCGGACAAAGCGATGCGCACCCCGCCCGGCACCGGGCGGACGATGACAAAATATTCATCCTCAACGCACAACAGGGCGAAGGCCGCGGACGGGCTGCGCAGTGCACGCACGGCCTTGATGGAGGTCTGCACGTCCTCGAAATCATCATCAAACTCACGGACCTGCCACACGCCGTCCGCCTGGGTGACGGTCACTGCAAAGGAGATGCCCTCATTGAAGTCTTCGCTCATACCTCGTCAGATTAGTCGCGTTATGGAAAAATTAACACCGTGACTAATCAACTGATTTCCCGCCCTATCTGCCTCATTGGCCTAGGCCTCATTGGCGGTTCCCTCCTGCGTGATCTTTCGGCAGCTCAACACCCGGTTTTCGGCTATAACCATTCCACCTCCGGGGCCCGCACGGCCGCTCGCGAGGGCTTTGATGTCACCGATGATTTACCCGCGGTCCTTACCCGCGCGGAAGAAGAAGGCGCCATTATTGTCATTGCCGTCCCCATGAATGCGGTGGGCTCCGTCCTTGACGCTGTGGTGCAATATGCGCCCACCTGCGGGCTAACCGACGTGGTATCAGTCAAGTCCCCCGTCTATGAGGAAATCCGCGCCCGTGGACTAGAGGGGCGCTACGTGGGCGGCCACCCCATGGCCGGCACGGCCGAATCCGGCTGGGGCGCCTCCCACAACGGCCTATTTACCCGCGCCGCGTACGTCATCACCTATGATTACGCCACCGAATGCTTTGACGCCGGCCTGCCCGTCCCCAAGGCATGGATCTCGCTCTTCGCCGATGTGGTACGCATGGTCAATCTCGTGGGCGCCGAGGCCGTTCCGGCCCGCGTGGCGGCCCATGATGCGGCCGTGGCCCGCATCTCCCACCTCCCCCATGTCCTTGCGGAGACCCTAGCGGTGGTGGGCGATAACGGCGGCATTCTGGCCCAGTCCCTGGCCGCCGGCTCATTCCGCGATGGCACCCGCGTGGCCGGCACCGCCCCGGCCCTCGTGCAGCAGATGTGTGGCACTAACGCCCCGGCCCTCGTAACAGCCCTCGATGAGGCGCTGACCATCCTTACCGCCGCGCGCGAAAAGCTGGCCTCTGATGAACCCGATATCACCGGCCTCGCCGAGGCCGGCCACCGTGCCCGCACCCGCATCGCCGCGCGCACCGGCGCCCGCAAGGAGTCCGTCAGCCCGGTAAAGATTTCTTCCCGCCCCGTCCTGCGCCTGCACCCCGGCGGCGACGGCTGGCTGGGCCAGCTCAAGCAGGCCGAGTCCTTGGGCGGGCGCATTGAGATCTTCTAAGGCGCCTCGGCCGGCGTAGCCCGGCCCGCCTTTACCAGCCTTTGCGTAGCAAGCTTAGGATTCCCACGCGGTGGCCCTAGCGGCCCCGAGGACCTAACCGCCAACCCGCGCGTTGAATCTTGAAAGGCCGCCGCGCTGGGCTAAGCGGAAAACTAAAAAAGCTCAGAACCATCAAAGAATGATTCTGAGCTTTTCTTTAATTGTGCGCCCGGAGGGATTCGAACCCCCAACCTTCTGATCCGTAGTCAGATGCTCTATCCGTTGAGCTACGGGCGCTAACCTTTGCTTGGAAGCTTGTGCGCTGTCCTTGCAACGAAAATTAACTATACCCACTGATGTTTTCTTTAACAAATCGCCAGTACAACCAACGTTTTCGCTAGGTTTAAGGGCGACCGGAAATAGCGAAAGAAAATCCCCGCCCCACACCCATTTCTGGGCGCGGAGGCGGGGAGAATCCCACTCATCGTTCAGGCTTAGAGCACAATGCCAAATACCGGAATGAGGATCAGGTAGCAGGCGATGGTGATGAGAACCACGCCGATGATGTTGAGCCAGAAGCCGCCCTTGATCATCTCGCCAATCTTGACGTAACCGGAGCCGTACGCAATAGCGTTTGGAGGCGTAGCCACCGGCAGCATGAACGCACAGGTTGCGGCCAGGGCCACAGGAGCGGCCAGCAGCATAATGTTCATGTCACTATTAGCGGTCAGGCCCACGCCAACGGCCACGCCGCCCATGATTGGCAGGAAGGTAGCCGCGGTAGCGGTGTTGGAGGTGATTTCCGTCAGGAAGATAATCAGCGTTGCCACGGCGGCAATCAGCAGGATGATTGGCAGGGATGCAAGGCCCTTGGCCTGCTCGCCGATCCACAGGGACAGGCCGGTTTGGTTGAACATCGCGGACAGGGACAGGCCGCCGCCAAAGAGGAGCAGAACGTCCCATGGCATTTCATTGGCGGTCTTCCAGTCCAACAGGCGTACGCCGGTCTTGGTATTGGCAGGAAGCAGGAAGAGCAGCAGGCCGGCGACGAGGCCCACAATAGCGTCATCGTATGGGCCCTCCCAGCCGGTCCAGTCAATGATGAGCGGAACGAATACCCATGCCAGCGCCGAAACCAGGAAGATTGTGCCAACCATAATCTGCGGGCCGGTCCACTTGCCCAGCTTGGCAATCTCATCATTGATGAGCTCCTTGCCGCCAGGGATCTTGTCCATCTCCGGCTTAAAGAGGGTAATAAGCACCAGCCATGCAATAACCAGGAAGACAATCGCTACCGGCATACCCACGATCATCCACTGGCCAAAGCCGATGGTGATGCCATGAGTTTCCTCCATGTAGCCCTTCATCAAAGCATTCGGAGGGGTACCAATCAGGGTGCCCAGGGAGCCGATGGATGCGGCGTAGGCAATGCCCAGCATCAGGGCGGTGGCGAACTTCTTCTGGTTCTTCATGCCACCGACGGTGCCGGCGGTCAGCTGCAGCACGGAGGTACCAATTGGGAGCATCACCACTGCGGTTGCGGTGTTGGACACCCACATGGACAAAACGCCGGTCGCGATCATAAAGCCCAGGATGATGCGCTTTGGTGAGGTACCAATAGCCTTAACCACCATCAGCGCTAGGCGGCGGTGCAGGTTCCAGCGCTGGAGCGCCAGCGCGATGAGGAAGCCACCCATGAACAGGAAGATGGTGGCGGATGCGTATGGCGCGCCGGCCTCGGACATGGTTGCCACGCCCAGGAGCGGGAAGATGGCGATTGGGATCAGTGCGGTTGCGGCCAGCGGCAGGGCTTCGGTTGCCCACCACACGCCCATCAGGACGGTAATCGCGGCCACCGCGCGGATGGAACTATAGGTGTACTCCGCCTCAGGATCTGCGCCAGCGGACTGCATGACGGTTTCAACGGCGTTGGATGGGAAGAGGAAGTAAACAAGCAGTGCAAGCGCTAGACCTACGATGAGGCCGATTGCCTGGCGGCGCCATTCCTTGGCGCTTGCACCGTGGTCATTCTCACCCTCCGCGTGAGCCGTAGACTCATGTAGATGAGGGGTAGTCATAAGACCTATCTCCTTTGCAAGATGTGTATTAGATAGGGCTCCCGGCCAATGCAGGAGGACTGAAGATGACTTTTGCCTGCAGCAGTCCAGATTCCGGGCGCGTCCCGTGAACTTTACAAAACACCTGTCACAAAATTTAAAGAATGATGCGAACTACCCCATTTTTACCCCCAAAATTCACCCCAATGTCCCCCTTTGGTAACAAATAACACTCATCCGGGGGTTGGAAATTCCGGTTTTCCAAGATTATCACCCGTTGTTCACCCCAATAGGCCAACATTTATGAATTAACACGGCCCCTCCCCGCGGGCACCCTCTAGCCCTTATAGCCATGTCACGTTTCAAGCTGTGAACTGCAGTAAGACATGCGAAAACCCCGCTCGCAAGGAGCGGGGTTTGAGTCGCGGCGGAGACGAGAGGATTTGAACCTCCGGACCTTCGCAAGAAGGTCAACTCCTTAGCAGGGAGCCCCATTCGGCCGCTCTGGCACGTCTCCAGCACTCACATGCGGGCCGTAGCCGGCCCACAGAAGAGTTGAGATAACAATACCTGCCATCGCGAAAGCACACAAAACCGGCGCCCCTTAATCCACCCACCGGATCCACCCACTGGGCGGCCCGCGGCAGGTAATTTATTAGACGCACTTTCGCTTAAAAACAGTGCCCGCAAACGCACACTCAAAACCAGCACCCACCCAGCACCCATAAGGAGCGTTATGAAGACCACCATCGGCGAGTTTCTCATCAGCCGCTTGAAAGCCCTGGGCATCACTGAAGTCATCGGCGTGCCCGGTGATTTCAACCTGAGTTTCCTGGAGCAGCTGCGCGATGCTGACGGCATCCGCTTCGTGGGCGCTTGCAACGAGCTCAACGCGGCGTATGCGGCGGACGGCTACGGCCGCCAAAAGGGCGTGGGCTGCCTGCTGACCACCTACGGCGTGGGCGAACTATCCGCGCTCAACGGCATCGCGGGCGCGCGGGCGGAACACGTTCCCTTAGTTTCAATCGCCGGTGCCCCGCCGCAATACGCCACCGAGTACCGCTGGAATTTGCACCACAGCCTAGCCGACGGCGATTTCGCCAACATGCTAGACGCTATCGCCCCGTTTACCGAGGTCGCCGTGCGGATTACCCCAATGAACGCGGTCGAGGAGATTGACCGCGCGCTGCACACCTGCCTGCGGGAGAAACGCCCGGTGCACATCCAGCTGCCCTCGGACATCACCCACCTGGTCATCGATGCGCCGGAGCAGCCGTTTAACCCACGCCTCCCCCACTCCGATCCGGAGCGCCTTGAGGCCACCGTCAACCGCATCTTGGAGCGCATTCACGCGGCCAAGGATCCCATCATCCTGGTGGACCAGGACACGGACCGCCACGGGTTTACCCCCTATTTCCGCATCCTGATTGAAAAGGCCGGCATTGCGTTTAGCCAGCTTTCCTCCGGCAAGGCCATTGTGTCCGAGCGCCACCCGCGCTTCCTTGGAACCTACAACGGCGGCGCCTCCGCCCCGGGGGTTCAAGACCGCGTGGAGAACTCCGATTGCCTCATCACCACCAATCCGCGTTTCATCGAGGGCAACTCGGGATCCTTTACCCACGCCATCAACGAGGACAACGTGATCAACATGGGCGACCAGCACGTGCACGTGGGCGGCGAATTCTTCGTGGGAATCAATACCCTCGAGGTCCTCGAGGCGTTAACCCAGCGCGTCCAGCGCGAGGCCCAACCGGCCGGCGGCGGCAAGAGCGTGGAGCCTTTTACCCCGAACGCAGACGCCCCGTTGACCCAGGCGCGCCTGTGGCCGCAGTTCGTGGACTTTTTGCGCGAGGGGGATACGGTCATCGCCGAGGCGGGGACGTCCTCCATCGGCATTGGCCCCCTGCCGCTGCCGGCCAACGTCAAATACATCAACTCTTCTATCTGGGGTTCCATAGGTTTTACCCTGCCCGCGCTATTGGGCTCGCAGCTGGCCAACCGCACCCGCCGCCACGTGCTTTTCATCGGTGACGGTTCCTTCCAATTGACCGCACAGGAGCTGTCCACCATCGTCCGCGAGGAGCTCAACCCCATCATCGTCTTGGTCAACAACCGCGGGTACACCATCGAGCGCTTCATCCTGGGCATGAATGATGAGTACAACGACGTGGCGGATTGGAACTACGGCGCCCTAGCCGAGGTCTTCCAGCCCGGCACCTCCATGCGCAGCTACTCCGCGTCCACCGAGGGCGAACTGGCCACGGCGTTGGAGGCCATCGCGGACTCCGACGCGGGGGCTTTCCTGGAGGTCCACCTTGACCCGTTCGACGCACCGGTGGGCCTGCAGGCCTTTGGTCCGGCCACCGCGGAATTCGACTACGGACCCAAGGGCCCACGCAACCCGTAAGATACCCCCGCCTACCCACTTTTGGACGGCGGGGATGCGCGCAGTGTTTACTCCAGGTGCGCCCGGGCTTATAATTATGGGGTCCCGTGGCGGCCCGGCCGTCACACGGGCATACGGGTGTTACTGACTGCCATAGACACGTCACGTCAGGCATTACCGGACATGTGGAAACGAACACATCGCTTATTTCCGTAAGCTTCCCTTTGACGTCTACCGCACCAAGGCAATGCTATGAGTACTGATTACCGCGTGACCCGCGTGATAAGTAACAATGCCGTCTTTGTGCAATCCACAGCCCATCCGGACCAGGAGGAAATCCTGGTGGGTCGCGGCGTGGGATTCGGGGTCAAAGCAGGGGAAATGCTGAAAGACGCCAGCCAGGCGCGCAGCTTCATCCCCAAGGGTAAGGAAAAGTCCCAGCTGCTCAAGGCGCTAGAGCGCATCGACGATGATCTCTTCGCCGCGGTCACCGCGGGCCTCGAAAAGGCCATGGATTACCTGGGCGCGCTGGACCCTTCTGCATACCTCCTGCTGGCAGAGCACATTTCCTTTGCCGTGCAGCGCGTACGCCGCGGGGAAATCATCCACAACCCACTGCTCGAAGAGATTCATGCGGCATTTACTGAAGAGTTCGATGCGGCGCTCATGGTGCTCGCGGAGGTCAATGACTCCCTCGGCGTCCACCTGCCGGTTGAGGAGGCGGCGTATATCGCCCTGCACCTCAACGCCGCGCGCACCGGGTCAACCGTCAAGGCACCGCTGGCCACCGCCAACGCGCTCGCCGGCGACATGGCCATTGTGCGCAACGCGCTCGGCATCGCCCCCTCCATTTCGCAGCATTCAATCTCCGCCCAGCGCCTAGCCAGCGCCCTCATTGAGCTGCGCACGCACATCGCCGCGGGCCGCCGGCGTTCAAACGCCATGGCCCGCTCGGTGGAGCGCGAGCTCCCGCGGGAGTTTGGGGCGGCGTCGGAAGTAATCTGCTCCGTGGTGGAAACGCCATCCCTGCCGCACTCCCTGCGCGGCGAGGCCGCCTTTTTCGCCATGTTCTTGCACGGTTGGAAGCAATAACGTTGCCCGCATGTCATTTCCGTTGCCTAAATCGAAACACAAGGAAATGTCATGAAAGACAAAATAATGACCGCCCTGCAGCGCTTCGGTAAAGCGCTGATGGGTGCCGTTGCAGTGATGCCTGTCGCTGCAATCCTCATGGGCATTGGCTACTGGCTCGACCCGGTTGGCTGGGGCGCCGAGAACTGGTTCGCCGGTGTCCTTATCAGCTCCGGCGGCGCCATCCTGGACAACCTGGGCTGGATCTTCGCCATCGCCCTAGCGTTCGGCCTGGCCAAGGACTCCAACGGCGCGGCCGCGCTCTCCGCGTTCATTGGCTACGCCACCGTGACCCTGCTGATCTCCCCAACCGCCGTCGCCAGCTACAAGGGCATCGAGGACCCCACCGCCCTCGAGGGTGACGCCGCCGTTAAATGGGCCTCCCAGGGCTGGGACGCCATCAATGACAAGAACGTGCTGATTGGTATCGCCGTGGGCCTGCTGGCCTCCTGGTGCTACAACAAATTCCACAAGACCCAGCTGCCTGACTTCCTGGCCTTCTTCTCCGGCCGCCGCCTGGTGCCAATCGTGGCCACCTTCCTGTCCATCGCGATGGCCGGCGTCCTGTACCTGCTGTGGCCGCTGGTCTACAGCGTTTTGTTCAACTTCGGCGAATGGATTCAGGGCTTGGGTGCCATTGGCGCCGGCCTCTACGGCTTCGTCAACCGCCTGCTAATCCCAACCGGCCTGCACCACGCGCTGAACTCCATCTTCTGGTTTGACGTCATTGGCATCGATGACATTGCTAAGTTCCTGGGCGGCGGCGCAACGATTGCCGCCGCGGCACAGGCTACGGACGCCGCGACCTGCCCGGGCCTCTGGGAAAACGGCGTGTGTGAGGTAGTGGGCGTAGTGGGCCGCTACCAGGCCGGCTTCTTCCCAGTCATGATGTTCGGCCTGCCGGCCGCGGCCCTGGCCATGTACCTGCGCGCTGACACCAAGCAGCGCAAGGCAACCGGCTCCCTGATGCTGGCCGCCGCCCTGGCCTCCTTCTTCACGGGCGTGACCGAGCCACTCGAGTTCTCCTTCATGTTCCTGGCCCCTGTCCTCTACGTTGTCCACGCCGCTTTGACCGGTATTTCCGTGGCGATTGCCGCCGCAATGCAGTGGACCGCGGGCTTTGGTTTTTCCGCCGGCCTGGTGGATATGGTCCTGTCCTCCCAGAACCCGATTGCCAACAAGTGGTACATGCTGCTGGTCCAGGGCATTGTCTGGGCGATTATCTACTTCGTTGTCTTCTACTTCCTCATCGGCTGGCTCAACCTTAAGACCCCTGGCCGTGGCGAGGACACCGAGAAGGAAGACGCCGGCGCCACCTTCTCCGGCGATAAGAACCTTGAAGGCTCCGCCGCCCAGATCATCAAGGGGCTTGGCGGCGCGGACAATATTGCCGATCTTGACTACTGCGCAACCCGCCTGCGCGTGACCGTGAAGGACAACGTGAAGGTGGACGAATCCGAGATTAAGAGGGCCGGCGTGGCCGGAATCATCCGCCCATCCCAAACCGCCGTACAGGTGGTCATTGGCCCGAAGGTGCAGTTCGTTCATGACGAGGTTGCCCGCCAAACCGGCGCGCTGACCTAAAGCGCCCTTTTCTTTCCGCAGCGGCCGTCCGGGATTATCCCGGGCGGCCCTTGTTGTAGTTGCGGGCAGCCGGTCAGGCCCCTTTAGATTTTCACCCGGTTTCTCCCGCCTGAAGGCCCTTTCGCGGCGCCCGCAATCGCAGGAATCCGCCCCGCGAGGGATTATTGGCCCACGTTCGCGCCCGGGGCCGCGCCGCGGGGGCTAAAGTAAATCCCATGATTCGCCCAGACTTAGAGCAGCTGCCGCCGTACGTTCCCGGCGCGCGCAATGACACCGCCCTGAAACTGTCTTCTAATGAGGTGTCCCAGCCGCCGCTTCCCGCCGCGGCCGAGGCCATGGCTAAGCTGGCCGCCGGCGCGAACCGTTACCCGGACATGTTCGCCGTGGGAATCCGCGAGGATCTGGCCGCGCACCTGGGCGTGGACTTCGATCAGGTCGCCGTGGGCACCGGTTCCTCCGCGCTGTGCCAGCAGCTAGTGCAGGTCACCTGCCTGGCCAACGAGCCGGCCGAGGTGGTATTCCCCTGGCGCAGTTTTGAGGCGTACCCCATCTTCGCCCGCGTGGTGGGCGCCACCCCGGTGCCGGTGCCGCTGACCGCCGAGCACGGCGTGGACCTGGACGGCCTGCTGGCCGCCATTACCCCGGCCACGAAGCTGATTTTCGTGTGCAACCCCAATAATCCCACCGGCTCCACCATCACGGCCGAAGCCTTTGACGCCTTCATGGCCCAGGTCCCCGCCCACGTCGTGGTGGGCCTGGACGAGGCGTACATCGAGTACTTCCAGGGTGAATCCACCCCGCTGGCCACCGAGGCCATCCACCGCTACCAGAACCTGGTGGGCCTGCGCACCTTCTCCAAGGCGTACGGCCTGGCCGGCGTGCGCATCGGGTACGCCTTTGGCTCGGAGGAGATCATCGCAGCCATGCAGAAGGTGGCCATCCCGTTTGGCGTATCCTCCGTGGCGCAGGCCGGCGCCCAGGCGTCCCTGGCGGCCCAGGATGAGCTGCAGCTGCGTGTGAAGGAAACCGTGGTTGAGCGCGACCGCGTGGAGGAGGCCCTGGCCGAATTCGGCGTTCCCCACTCCGAGGCCAACCACGTGTGGCTGCCGGCCGCCAATATCGCCGCCGCGGGCCTTGGCACCCCTCAGGAATTGGCCGCCAGGCTGGCCGAGCATGACGTACTGGTCCGCGCCTTCGATGAGGGCATCCGCATCACCGTCACCGTGGCTGAGGAAACGGACAAGCTGCTGGCCGCGTGGGAGAAGGCCACCGCGTAGCCTGGGGGCATGCGTACGCTTATCAACCTTGCACTGACCATCATCTCCACGGCGTTAGCCCTGTGGGTGGTGGTCGCGCTGGTCCCCGGCATAACCCTAGATCCGCAGGGATCGTCCGAGGGCGTGGCGTTTGTGGTGGTGGCCGCCGCCTTTGTTGTGGTCAACGCCGTTTTAGGCACCGTCCTCCACGCCATTAGCTGGCCGCTATCCTGCGTGACCCTGGGCCTGTTCGCCCTTGTGGTCAACGGCGCGGTGCTACTCGCGGTGCCGCGGGTGCTAGACCAATTGGCGCTTGGCCGCGGCACCCTTGTCATCGACGGGTGGTGGGCGGCCATATTCGGCGCGGCCATCCTGGGCCTGGCCCAGGCGGTCATTGGGATGGTCACCGCCCCGGCGCGCTAACCGCCGGCAAACGGCGGCAGCACGTCCACGCTCTTCACGCCGCCTAGCGGCTCATCCCGCGCGGCGGCCAGGTCCCCAACCCCTCGGCCATCGAGCAGATAGGAGCTCTTGCCCAGCACCGTTTCTAAAGGTAGGGCGCCCTCCGGGGTGGCCGATGCCGGGTGGCGCTCAACCAGGTACGCGCACAAAGCACCCAGCGTCTCGGCCGCAGGAACGGTTTCCGCGCTCACCCCGGCGGCGGCCCGGGCGGCGGCGAAATAGCGTACGTCAATCATGACGCCCACTATGCCTAAGACCCGGGGCCGTTCGCCAGTGCGCCGTTATGGGGGTTAACATCGACCTCGATATCCCCGCCCCGGAAAGGACCCCCTTTGACTCACACGGAGCCTCACGCAGATCCCAGCTACGTTGACGCCCAGACCGGGAAGGTCATCGGCGCCCTGATGGTGGAGCACCCGGGCTTGACCCCGCTGCTTGCGCAGGCCCGGGCGGAGGTTATGACGGATGCCATGGGCGCCCTGGTGAGCTTTGAGGGCATTGTCCGCGATCACGACGGTGGCCAGCGCGTGGCCCGCCTGACCTATTCCGCGCACCCCACCGCGCCAGCGGAGATTGGGCGCGTGGCGCGGGAGGTCTCCGCGGGCCATCCCCGGGTGCGGCTGTGGTGCGCGCACGCCACCGGGCCGCTGGCCATTGGGGATCCGGCCTTCGTGGTGCTGGCGGCCGCCGCCCACCGCGGGGACGCCTTCGCCGCGGCCGCGGAATTGGCGGACCGGGTCAAGGCGGAGGTGCCCATCTGGAAGGAACAGTTTTTGGAAGACGGCTCTAGGCAGTGGGTGGGCATGTGAATTCCCGCTACATCCGCCAGGTGACGCTGCCCGGTTTTGGCCAGGAAGCGCAGGACAAACTGGCCGCCGCGCACGTCGCCGTTGTGGGCGCCGGGGGCCTGGGTTCCCCGGCGCTGCTCTACTTGGCCGCCGCCGGCGTGGGCCGCATCAGCGTGATTGACCCGGACGATGTTGACCTAAGCAACCTCCACCGCCAGGTCATCCACACCCAGCCCGGGCAGGGCAAGGCGGACTCGGCGGCGCGGGCGATGAACGCGCTTAACCCGGAGGTCACGGTGGTAGCGCACGCCACGAAGTTGACCCAGGCCAATGCCCTGGAGCTGCTCGCGGACGCGGACGCGGTGCTAGACGGCGCGGATAACCTCCCGGCGCGCTACGTGGCGTCCTGGGCGTGCGCAAAGTTGGGTATCCCGCACGTGTGGGGTTCCATCCTGGGCTTTGAGGCGCAGATGTCCGTCTTCCATGCCGGCCGCGGGCCCATCTTTGAGGACGTGTTCCCGGTCCCGCCCTCGGACGTGCCGAGCTGCGCGGTGGCCGGCGTCCTAGGCCCGGTGGTGGGCGTGGTGGGCTCCGCCATGGCTCTCGAGGCCATCAAGGTGCTCACCGGGGTGGGCCAGCCGCTCACCGGCCAGCTGGGCTACTTCGATGCGCTGACCGCGCGGTGGGAGTACGTCCCCCTCCAGGCCACCCGCCAGCCGCCGCAACGCCCGCTTTTATCCGACGCCCCCGAGGCCTCCTCCCCCGCCGGTTTCACCCGCATCATCGACGTGCGCACCGCCGAGGAACGCGCCCAGGGCCACATCCCGGGCGATGAGCACATTGCCCTCGATGAACTCCTCGCGGCCGAGGAAGGCCCCGCCGGTGTAGCCGACGGCACGTGGGATGACGTGCTGTTTTATTGCGCCTCCGGCGTCCGTTCGGCCACTGCCGCGCGCCGCCTGGGCGGGACGTCACTGCGCGGCGGGTACGCGCGCTGGGCCGCAGGAGAAGGCTAGCCCAGGCTGCCTAGTACCTGGGCGATGATGATCTTGGCGATCATCGCCACGGGGTAGACCATGGCGTATCCCAGCGCCACGCGCGGGTCGAAGTTGGTGCGGTCATTGGCAAAGGCCAGCACCGCCGGCTGCGTCTGCGCGCCGCCCAGCAGGCCCGAAAGCCTAGTGCCGCCCATGGAAAATCCCCGGCGCATGATGAGGAAGATGCCCAGGCCAATCATCGTGGTGATGACCCCGCCCAGCAGGAAGATCTTTAGCCACTCGCCGCCGGTGAAGGCGTTGAGGATCTGGGAACCCGCGGTGGTGCCGGCGTAGGCAAGGAAGACCAGCAGGCCAAACTCGGAGAGCACCTGGCACGCGGTGTACGGCACGGACGTGTACACCTTGCCGATTCGGCCGATGCGCCCCATGATAAGGCCCACAATCAGGGTGCCCGCGGCCGCGCCAATGCCGAAGCTGAAGTCACCAAAACCAAACTTCACGTTTCCCAGGACTATGCCCAGCGTCATCCCCACGCCCAGTGCCACCGGGTTGATGTCCGCCAGGCCGCGCGCGGAGTCCCCAAAGAAATCGGAGATTTCCCTCATCCGGTTCGTGGGCGCCACCACGCGGATGCGGTCACCCAGCTGCAGGACCACGTCGGGGGCGGCCACCATGTCCGTGTCGCCGCGGCGGATGCGGGAGACCGTGGCGTCAAAGCGGTGCTCCATGTCCAGCCACTGCACGGTCTTGCCCGCAAGCTTCGGATCTGACAGCGTCATGCGGCGAAAGTCCATGTACCGCCGGTCCGCCATCAGCGACACGGACGAGGCATGGCCCAGGTACTCCACCACGCGGTCCAGCTGCTCCTTGCTGCCCACGCAGGTCAGCAACTCGCCCTGCTCGAGCTCGGAGTCAAGCGCGGGCGTCTCAATCGGCGCCTTGGAACTGTGGGCCAGGCGGGAGAAGGCCACGCCCTCGCCCACGTAGTTGATCACGTCCTGGAGGGTGACCTTGTCCGTGCGGGTGATGCGCACCGTGCGGTTGATAACCTCCTGCGGCTTATCCCTATCCCCGGAGCGCTTGGTCAGCGCGAAAAACGTCCAGCCGATAAACCCAATCACGCCAAAGAGGTAGGCAATGGCGTAACCCACCGTTGCCGTGGCCGGGTCGCCGGAACCCGAACCCGCCGCCGCCAGCGCCGGAGTATTGGTCACCGCGCCGGCAAATGTGCCCGCGATCAGCGCCCAGTCCATCCCCATGGCCCGGCCCAGCACGCCGGCCACCACGCCGGCGAGCACGAACACCGCCAGCATGCCGGCGATGGGCCCCAGGGATGTCTTCATGGTGTGGAAGAAGTTGGGGCCGGAGTTAATGCCAATGGCAAACGCGAAGACCGCTAGCCCCAGGGTGCCAATATCGTGCGCGACCAGGAGCTCATGGCCCTGGGACAGCCCGAAGGCGGACAACGCGATGGAGAAGAAGAGGACGGCGGCGGCGCCAAGGGACAGCCCCCGGACGCGAACCTTGGCGAAAATCATCCCGAAGCCCACCAGAACGAAGAGAAGCAACACTTGGTTCGAGGCAAGAGATTCTAAAACGGTGTTCATCCAGTCACGGTCCTTGGCTTCTTGGAGGCCTTAACGTCTATTCCTAGGCTACCCCGCCCGGAATTGACCGCCGGCCAAACGGCCTCCGAGATGGGCAAACCCCCGGCGGGTGCCGCTGTGCACGGCTCCCACCAGGGGTTTAGGAGCGGAGACGGAGGGATTTGAACCCTCGGTGAGTTTCCCCACGCTGGTTTTCAAGACCAGTACATTCGGCCGCTCTGTCACGTCTCCAGTGCCCAATAGACTACCCCAGCACCGGCCCTACGCACCAACTGACGCCACCCTAAGTCCACTCTGGCGCCGGATTTGC
This sequence comes from Corynebacterium endometrii, assembly GCF_004795735.1. Taxonomy (NCBI): domain Bacteria; kingdom Bacillati; phylum Actinomycetota; class Actinomycetes; order Mycobacteriales; family Corynebacteriaceae; genus Corynebacterium; species Corynebacterium endometrii. Next base: position 172,445 of record NZ_CP039247.1, on the reverse strand, counting down.
GGCGGCTTCCCGCCGCTTTCCGTACCCTGGGTGGGTATGAAGGCTATTGTGCAGACAGACCTAGACAACCCGCGTTCGCTGGAACTGCAGGACGTTTCCACCCCTTCCCTCGCCCCGGGCGAGGTGCTTATCAAGGTGGCCGCCGCCGGGGTTAACCGCGCTGACCTGCTCCAGGCCCGCGGCGCATACCCACCGCCACCGGGCGCTTCTGAAATCATGGGCCTTGAGGTAGCCGGCGTCATCGAGGACGCCGGTGACACCGGACGCCAGCCCGGCGAAAAGGTGGGCGCGCTGCTCTCCGGCGGGGGCTATGCCGAATACGTGGCCGTGCCGGAAGGCCAGCTGCTCCCCCTTCCCGAGGGCTACTCCATGGAGGAGACCGCCGCGGTCATCGAGGTGGCCTGCACGGTCTGGTCCAACCTGGTCATGGAGGCGGGCCTGAATAAGGGCCAGCGCATCCTGATCCACGGCGGCGCGGGCGGCATTGGAACCTTCGCCATCCAGGTGGCCAAGTCCCTTGGCGCCGAGGTGGCGGTGACCGCCGGCTCCGCCGAGAAGCTGGAGACCTGCAGGAAGTACGGCGCGGACATACTCATCAATTACAAGGAGCAGGACTTCGCCGAGGAATTGAAGGACTCCTGCGACGTCATCCTGGACATCATCGGCGCCAAGTATCTCAAGGGCAACCTCAAGGCGCTGGCGAAGGACGGCCACATGGTGACCATCGGGATGCAGGGCGGCAGGAAGGAAGAACTCAACATCGGCGTGGTGGTGTCCAAGCGCCTAAAGCTCCAGGGCACCACGCTGCGCACGCGCGACAAGGACGCCAAGGCGGAGATCGTGGCGGAGACCGTCAAGCACGTCTGGCCCCTGCTGGCCTCCGGTGACATCACCCACCACCTGCACGCCACCTACCCGCTGGCGGAGGCGGCCCAGGCCCACGAGGCCCTAGATTCCGGCGAGGTCACCGGCACGCTGGTGCTCACCACCGCCTAAACCCAGTAGCGCAGATCCGCGCTACGCCAGGGAGGCCACCACGCGCACCAGGTTTTCAATGTCCTGGCTGGTGTTAAACGGGCTCAGCGACACGGTCACCGCGCCGCCTGCCTCCGCCACGCCCATCTCCTCAAGCAGCGGGGTCACCGGGGTCAGCGTGGTGACCAGGCCATTGTCGAAGAGGCGCTGGTGGACGGTTTCCGCCGGGACGCCGCTGACCACAAAGCTCAGGCGCGGCAGGCGGTCCGCCATCGCGGCCCCCGCGGCGGCCTCGCCGGTCACTCCCACGATGTGGACCGCCGGCAGCGAACCCATGAGCAGGAATAATTCATCCCCCAGCCGCTCCATGTACGCGGCCAGGTTGGCCATGGACTCGGCCAGGCGGTTGCGGCGTGAGCCCCTAGCATCACCACCCAGCCCCAGCGCGGCCATGTGATCCACCAGCGGGCCCACCCCGCCGGCCAGGCCGGCCGAAAGGTAGCGCTCGCTCAAGTGCCCCGGCTCGAGGCGGTTGAACATGGCGGTATCACGCAATACCAACGCCGCCATCTGCGGGCCGCCCAGCGCGCCCAGGTCCACGCCCGCGATGTGGGCACCCAGCTCATCGAAGTTCACCGGGCGCACGGACGCCAACGCGGAGACGTCCACCAGGGTCCACGCGCGCGAACGCGACCTGACCAAGTCAATAATGTCCCCGACCGGGGCCACAGTTCCCAGAAGATCATGCGCGGCGGAGAAGGCAACCAGGCGCGTGGAGCCGTCCACCAGCTCGCGAAACTGGAAGGCCGGCAGTTCACCGGTGCCCAGGTCCGGCTGCGCCCAGCGCACATCGGCGCAGCCGAAGGCCAGCGATTGCGCCAGCTCTGGGTCATCCACCCTTGAAAGCACCACGGATGACTTCTTCAGCAGCGGCTTCATGGCGCGCATCAGCGCCTGGTACAACGCAGGCAGGTTGGGGCCTAAGATGACGCGATCGGCGCTGACGGAGAGAAGGTCGGCGACGGCTATGCGGGCGGCGTCGGTAAAAGCGGCGCCTTCAAGCCTGCCCGGGGCCGGGCGCTGCGCGTGGTGGCCCCCGTCCATGTCCTGGGGTGCCACGGCCGCCGCGGTACGGAAAGCCCTGGCCACGCCGGCGGAGACGCGCTCGGCGATTTGCGGCGTGTCATGGGCATTGAGATACGTCCAGCCGTCAGAAAGCCCCGTATACAGGCCACGCACGCTTGGCACATCGAAGCTCACGCGTCTGCCCTCCCTACGCACTTGATACAGTCCCACGGTCCAATTAACCCCCTACTCTATACCCGTTTCTATCCAATCACGAATAACCAAGCCACAGCGACAATCCAAGGAAACACCCAGCTTACCCAATATTTTTAGACATCTAACGCCGTGGAAACTCCACATCTTCCCCCAACACGACTAAGGTTTTTGAGCGTGCAAGACAACAACACCCACGGCCGGAATCCAGCCAGGAATCTAGCCGCAGACGTAGCCCGTATGACCGCGGAACCCCAAGAGGGCACCGCGCCACCGTCGCAATCCATGACCATGCGGGCGGCATTCGCGGACCTTGTGCAGGGCGCCAAGCAGCGCGAGCTCTGGTTCATGCTGGGCCTGCAGGACATCAAGCAGCGCTACCGGCGCTCAGTCCTGGGCCCCTTTTGGATCACCATCGCCACCGGCGTCATGGCGCTGGCCCTGGGCCTTTTGTACTCCATGCTGTTCCAGATCCCGGTGGCGGAGTTCCTGCCGCACGTGACCGTGGGCCTTATCATGTGGAACTTCATCTCCGGCGCCATCAAGGAAGGCGCCACCATCTTCATTGACAATGAGGGCCTGATCAAGCAGCTGCCCTCCGCACTGTCCGTACACGTCTACCGCCTGGTGTGGCGCCAGACCATCTTCCTAGGCCACAACCTGATCATTTGGCTGCTGCTCATCCTCATCTTCCCGCGCAACCTGGGCTGGGAGTTCTTCCTGGTCATCCCGGGCATGGCGCTGCTTTTGGCCAATGGCGTGTGGGTGGCCATGTTCTTTGGCATCATCGCCACCCGTTTCCGCGACGTGGCCCCGCTGCTAGAGGCGCTGACCCAGCTGCTGTTTTACGTCACGCCCATTGTCTGGATGACCAACACGCTCAAGGAGCAGGGCGGTGAGATTGCGGAGCGCGCCCGCATCGCCGAGGTCAATCCGCTGTACCACTACCTGGAGATTGTCCGCGCCCCGCTCATTGGTGAGCCCGTGGCCGCCTACCACTGGTGGATCGTCCTGGCCTGCACCGCCGCAGGCCTGCTCATCACGTTGCTCGCCATGAAGCAGTGGCGTTTCCGCGTTTCCTACTGGGTGTAATGCCCTCCGGCATCACACGAAAGGTTTCCCGATGGTTTCTATCGATACTTACAACGCGTGCGTTGACTTCCCCATCTTTGACGCCAAGTCCCGCTCGCTAAAAAAGGCCATGCTGTCCACCGCCGGCGGCGCGATTGGCAAGAACGCGGACAACACCGTGGTGGTTGAGGCGCTGTCTAACATCAACCTCCACCTGCGTGAGGGCGACCGCGTGGGGCTGGTGGGCCACAACGGCGCCGGCAAGTCCACCCTGCTGCGCCTGCTGTCCGGCATCTACGAGCCCACGCGCGGTTCCGCCGACGTCCGCGGCCGCGTGGCCCCCGTCTTTGACCTCGGAGTGGGCATGGACCCCGAGGTCTCCGGCTATGACAACATCATCATCCGCGGCCTCTTCCTGGGCCAATCCATCAAGCAGATGAAGGCCAAGATGGATGAGATCGCGGAGTTCACCGAGCTGGGCGATTACCTGGCCATGCCGCTGCGCACCTACTCCACCGGCATGCGCGTGCGCCTGGCGCTCGGCGTGGTCACCTCGATTGAGCCGGAGATTTTGCTGCTGGATGAGGGCATCGGCGCCGTGGATGCGGCGTTCATGGCCAAGGCCCGCGTGCGCCTGCAGGAGCTGGTCAAGCGCTCCGGCATCCTGGTCTTCGCGTCCCATTCCAATGACTTCCTGGCGCAGCTGTGCAATACCGCACTGTGGATAGACCACGGCACCGTCCGCGAGTGCGGCGAGGTGGCTGACGTGGTCGAGGCCTACGAGGGCCCCGGCGCCGGCGAGTACGTCCGCGACCTGCTGGTCCGCTTCGAGCAAGAGGCATCCGACGCCGCCCCCGCAGAGCTCGAAATCCCCGAAGAGCTCAAAGACCAGCGCTAACCCCACCCAAAAGGGGTGTTTTATTCATTCCGGAAAGCAACTCGCCCCTCATTCAGCCCGCCCCCACTGAGGCGCTTGACCTGCAGGAATAGGATTCCACCCCGCGGCGATTCAACCCCCGCGGTAAAAGAAATCTCCGAAACCCTTCATAAACACTCATGCATGGATAATAATTCAAGACGTATTGACCGCTCCGCACGGCTTGCTGGATGGCGCAGGTCAAACGCCTATTCCCTTTCTATCACTAGGAGTATTCCATGAAGCGCTTCGCTACCGCTGCAGTTGCCGCAGCCACCGCCCTGTCCCTGTCCACCGGCGCAGCTTTTGCTCAGGACCCAAACGCAGTTCATGGCTCCTCTAGCGATGAATACACCGCCGGTTACGTCTTCGGCGCCGCCATCGATGAAGGGCTCAACCCTGGCACTGGCGTCACCTCCTCCCTTCGGAACTCCATCGATAACGGCAATGAAATCTCTCCTAGCCTGTTCAGCTCCGTCAAGGCCGACGCCGCCAACGGCTGGAAGGTCGGCACCACCTTTGAGATCCTGCTCGGCGTAGGCATCGCTGCGGTGGTTGGCCTCGCAGGTGTGGCCGCAGCCAACGCTGGCTTGCTGCCAACTTTCTAGTTTCCTAACCGGCTCCTTGAGGGCCTTAGGTCTTTTCCGAATGACCCAAACCCCAGCCGTTGCGGCTGGGGTTTTGCCATGCCAGCGTTAATTCCCCAAGTTTCTTAAATGAATCAAGGACAAACTAGTTACTCTCGAGATACATTTTTAGAGAAGCTATCAACTCGGGGGCGGGGGGATTTCTTGTTCACGCCACCGCTTATTTGGACAAGGAGTATTCATGAAACATTCCAGCACTATTTTCACCGCATTGCTAGCGGCCATGACGGCGGCGAGTGTGAGCGCGGGGGCGGCGGGGGCGTCCTCGGAGGCGGAGGCAAGCGGCAGCTCGCTCAGCTCCAAGGCCTCCGGGTGGGAGACCACCAAGTATGTTGCGGAGGCCGGATGGAAGGAACTCACCGGGCAGCAAGGCTACACGTCATCGTTCCGCGGGGCCGGCGAGGCGGCATCCTCGCAGCTGACCCCTGACGCGGTTGCCGGGGCTATCGCCGGGGCCCAGGCCAATCCTGGGGGCGCGGCGGCGGGCGCGGTGGCTGCGGGCTCCGCGGCCTCGCCAATCTGGGAGACCATCCGCACGGACGCGGCCAATGGTTGGCCCGTCGGCCGCACCCTGGAGACCTACCTGGGGCTGGGCATCGGTACCGTGGTGGCCCTGGCGGCAGCGGCGGGCCTTATCCATGCGAGCGAACAAGGGCTCATCGAGCTTCCCGAAATTCCAGGCGTGGAATGGCCGCGCCTGCCACAGCAGTAATCTCAGCTTTTCTCAAAGTAAGTCCCTCTACGGATTCGCAGGCCCAAGCGCCTAAAATGTAGGGCATGTCTGTAAAGCCTTTGAATCCATCCGGCTCCACCGCGGCGGTCATCGTGACCCATCAGCGCGTGGAGCTTCTTCGCGCCTCGCTTGAACAGGTGGTCAACCAGACCCACCCAGTCCAGTGGGTGATTGTGGTGGACAACGGCGCGGAGGATTCCGTGAAGGCGCTGGTAGAAGAGCTCGCCGGTGAGCGAGCGGTGTATGTACCGTCAAAGACCAACCTCGGCGGCGCGGGCGGCTTTGCGCTGGGCTTTTTGACCGCGCTCGCCCTGGGCGCGGACGCGGTGTGGTGCGCGGATGATGACGGGCGCCCGGCTGACCACGGCGTGCTGGAGGAGCTCTACCGCGTGGCCGCCGCCAACGGGCTGCACGAGGTCTCCCCGGCCGTGTGCAACATTGAAGACCCGGGCGCGCTGGCGTTCCCGCTGCGCCAGGGCCTGGTGTGGCGCCGCCGCATGGAGGAGCTCGAGGGGGATTTCCTGCCCGGCATCGCGTCCCTGTTTAACGGCGCGCTGATTTCCGCGCAGGCCATGGAGGTCATCGGTGTGCCGGACTACCGCCTGTTCATCCGCGGTGATGAGGTGGAATACCACCGCCGGCTCGCCAACTCTGGCCTTGCCTTCGGCACGGCGTTGACCTGCGCATACCTGCATCCCGACGGCTCCTCCGAGTTCAAACCCATCCTCGGCGGCAAGATGCACACCCAGTACCCGGAGGGTGAATTCAAGCGCCACTTCACCTACCGCAACCGCGGCTACCTGCTCTGGCAGCGCGGCATGCGCAAGCTGCTGCCGCAGGAATTCGCGCGCTTCGGCTGGTTCTTCCTGGTGCAGAAGAAGGACCCGCGGGGATTTTTGGAGTGGCTCAAACTCCACAACGCCGGCCGCACGGAGGACTTCCGCCGCCCCTGACACGGGTCAGGCGGCGCCGGCCGCGTCAGCCCTAGCGCTCTTTGAAGATGAATGCGCGCTGTACGGCGAAATTCGTCACGGTGGCCACGCCCTGTGCAATGACAAAGGCCACGACGTCCTTAAACGTGCCGGCCAGCCCAATCGCCTGGAGCGGGCCGTCCAGCACCCAATAAAGGAATACCTGAACGGCGAAGGTAGACAGGTAGAGCACCGCCACGGCCGCGCCGGTCCGGCCGGTGACCTTCGCGCCAAAGGTGTACTTTGCGTTAAGGATGTATGCGGTCAGGGTGCCGCAGCACCAGCCGATCGCCTTGGCGAAGGTGCGGTTTAGGCCCACGGCCTGCAAAATCAGCGTCAGGCCCAGGTCCACCACGGCGGAGATGACGCCCACGGCGATGAAGCGGGTGAGCTGGGTCTTCAACGAGGAGTCAGGGGATGGCTTGGCCACCTCATATCCCTGGGCCTGCTGCGGCTCCGACTCTGGCGTTGACTGTGCTGCTGGGTCCTGTTGGTTAGTCACCCGGTCATCATACGCCCACGGGCGGTTACTTCCGAAGCAGCGCCCGGTAGATATCCAGCCGGTCCAGCGCGCTGAGCTGGTCGGGCCCGCAGGCCCGAAGCTCAAGCAGGCGTTCCACGGACGCGGGGCAGTACTCGCGAACTGACACCGCAGATATGGCGGAGCCGTCATCCTCAACCCAGCCCAGCGCCTCCATGGTGGTGGCGGCAACGTGGGCGGTCAGGGTCTCCTCCCCCAGGCACGCCAGGGCGAGGACCACGCACCAGAAGGCGTCCCGGCCCAGCTCGGTCACCTCGCGCGGCAGCCCGGAGACGCGCTGCGCCAGCGCCGGATCCACCGGGCGGGCTAGGTCGAGCGCCTGGAGCAGCGGCACAAAGTCGTATAGCCTCGAGCGCTCGATCACGCTGCGGACCTCGGGGCGCACGAGCCGCAGGACCTCAGAGATGGTCTCCTCACCCGTCAGCGCCGCATTGATTCCGGTCAGATCGAACCTGGTTCCGGGAAAGGAACCAGAACCGCCCACGCACAGGGCGCGGGGCGTGCCGGCATCGCGGGGGTAAACCTCGGCTACGCTCAGCGTAAACTCCCACAGCCCCCACTGCAGCTGCACCGTGTCCCCCTCACGGCGCAGGAAGTCCCGCAGGCGATGCTCGGGATTGATCCGCTTAGTCACGCAATAAAAGTGCCAGGGGCTGGCCTCTTCCGGCGAGGCGTCTAGCCCGAAGACCACGCCCAGGACCTTGTGGAGCTCTGCAAACGTCGCGGCATCGGTTACGCCCATGTGGCGGTGCACTTCTGCATCCGGCTGAACGTTTGATACCTGCAGGATCAGCGTGGATGCGTCGGGGCCTTCGTCAGCGCCGTGTGCACGCGCCGCGCCGATGCGACCATCAGCTTCGGTTACGTACTTGGCTTCCATAGGCCCCAGCGTACCCACTACTGGGAATCGGCGGCCCGCTTGGCGTGGTCCCGGGCCTCCAGCTCGCTTACCCCGAACGCCAGGGCGGCCCCCAGCGCGCCCATCGCGGTCCACGGTTTGGACACGCCCTTGGTACGCAGGAAACCGGCGAACTTGCGGCTCACCCAGCTATCCAGGGACATGCTCGCGGCCATCAGCCCCACCGCCAGGGCGGGTAGGGCAAACCCCAGGTCCTTCTCTTCGGTCACCGGCTGCGCATCGGCGTCCGAGTCCTCCCGCGCCTCGGCGTTGGTGTAGGCCACCACTGCGCCAAAGCCCACGAATCCGGCGGCGTAGGCGGCGACCAGAGACTTGCCAGATAAATAATCCGGCAGCGCGGTAAGAACACCCACGGCCGCGGCCTGCGCGAGGCGGCCCTCGAGGGTGTCATCCAGTGCGTAACCATCAAAATGTTCGGTGGTATTAGTCATGCTAAACATCGTACGCTTAAAGGCATGCCACAATATGATGCCGACAAGAAGAACATGACTCCGGCTCAGCGCGCGGCCCAGGACGAACGCACCGAGGATGACCGGCGCAACGGCCGCTTCGTCGCCACGGAGTTTGCCACCGCACCGTTTAACGATTTCATGATGCGGCTGATGGCCGAGGAACTGCCCATGCTGGATTCCACCTCACGGCGCCGCGTGTATGACATTCTGCGGGAATACCAGGCCTCGGGCCAGCCGCAGATCACCAGCCAGGAGGAACTGCCCAAGGAAATCCGGGACATCATGGACCTGTACTAACCCGCCGGCTGCGCTCAAGCGCCGCACCGCGCGCGCTCCGGCGTTCGGGGGCCAAGCTGAGTAGGCTGGTTGAGAAAGCCATTTTCCAATCCATTTTCTACTGAAAGAAAAAGATGGGACAGAACCACACTCTAGAAACCACCGAGAAGAAACTCACCGGATGGGGACGCACCGCCCCCGCCGTCTCGCACGTCCTCGCCACCGAGGACGTCGAGGAGATTCAGAAGGCCGTGGCCCAGGTCGCGGACGATAACTCGGACAAGCCTGCGCACCTGCGCCGTGGCGTGATCGCCCGCGGCATGGGCCGCTCCTACGGCGACCCTGCGCAGAACTCCGGCGGCCTGGTCATCGACATGCAGCCGCTGAACAAGATCCACTCCATCGACCCGGACAACGCCCTGGTTGATGTGGACGGCGGCGTCACCCTGGACCAGCTGATGAAGGCCGCGCTGCCGTACGGCCTGTGGGTTCCGGTGCTGCCGGGCACCCGCCAGGTGACCATCGGCGGCGCCATTGGCCCCGATATTCACGGCAAGAATCACCACTCCGCCGGCTCCTTCGGCGACCACGTGGCCTCCATGGAGCTGCTGGTTGCCGACGGCCGCGTCCTGCACCTCGAGCCAGAAGGCTCCGCCGACGATCCGGACGGCGAACTGTTCTGGGCCACCGTGGGCGGCATGGGCCTGACCGGCATCATCCTGCGCGCCACCATCAAGATGACCAAGACGGAAACCGCCTACTTCATCGCCGACGGTGACCTGACCGCGAACCTGGATGAGACCATCGAGTTCCACTCCGACGGCTCGGAGCACAACTACACCTACTCCTCCGCATGGTTTGACGCCATCTCCCCTGAGCCCAAGCTGGGCCGCGCCGCCATCTCCCGCGGCTCCCTGGCCACCCTGGCCCAACTGGAGGAATACGCCCCCAAGCTGGCGCAGGATCCGCTGAAGTTCAACGCGCCGCAGCTGGTGACCGTGCCGGACATCTTCCCGTCCTTTACCATGAACAAGCTGTCCATGATTGCCATCGGCGAGCTGTGGTGGCTCAAGTCCGGCGAGTACAAGGACAAGGTGCAAAACCTCACGCAGTTCTACCAGCCGCTGGATCTCATCGGCGAGTGGAACCGCGGCTACGGCAAGAGGGGCTTCTTGCAGTACCAGTTCGTGGTCCCGCGCGACGCCGTGGAGCCGTTCAAGGAGATCATCAAGGACATCCAGCGCTCCGGCCACTACTCCGCGCTGAACGTGTTCAAGCTGTTCGGCAAGGGCAACAAGGCGCCGCTGTCCTTCCCGATGGAGGGCTGGAACGTCTGCGTTGACTTCCCCATCAAGCCGGGCCTGGGCGCGTTCCTGGATGACCTGGACCGCCGCGTCATGGAATTCGGCGGCCGCCTGTACCTGGCGAAGGAATCCCGCACCTCCGCGGAAAACTTCCACAAGATGTACCCGGGCATGGAGGGCTGGCTCAAGACCCGCAACGCGATCGACCCAACCGGCGTCTTCGCATCCGATATGTCCCGCCGCCTCGAGCTGCAATAGAAAGGAATAACCATATGCTTAACGCAGTAGGCCAAGCACAAAACATCCTCCTTCTGGGCGGCACCAGCGAAATTGGTTTGGGCATTGTCTCGGAGTTCTTAGACAAGGGCCCGGCCAAGGTGACCCTGGCGGCGCGCAAGGATTCCCCGCGCATCGCCGGGGCCAAGGACGCACTCGAGGCCAAGGGCGCGACCGTCGAGGTCGTGGACTTTGACGCCACCGACTTTGACTCCCACCCAGCCACCGTCGAGGCCGCCTTCGCCCACGGCGACGTGGACGTTGCCATCCTGGCATTCGGCACCCTGGGCGACCAGGAAGAACTGTGGCAGAACCACGAGGCCGCCGTGGCGTCAGCGCAGACCAACTTCACCGGCCCGGTGTCCCTGGGCGTGCTACTGGGCCAGCGCTTCAAGGCGCAGGGCCACGGCACCATCATCGCCCTGTCCTCCGTGGCGGGCATGCGCGTGCGCCGCTCCAACTTTGTCTACGGCGCGTCCAAGGCCGGCGTTGACGGCTTCTTCATCAACCTGGGCGAGGCCCTGCGCGATTCCGGCGCCAAGGTACTCGTTGTGCGCCCGGGCCAGGTCCGCACCAAGATGTCCGCCGAGGCCGGCGAGGCCCCACTGACCGTCGACGTGGATGACGTGGCCAAGGCAACCGTGGAGGCGGTGCTGTCCAACCGCCAATCCATCTTTGTCCACCCACTGTTCCAGTACGTGTCCCTGGCGTTCAAGTTCATTCCGCAGTCAATCTTCCGCAAGCTGCCGTTCTAAATTCCGAATCGCCGCGGCGCTATCGATGCCGATACGCCAGCGGAAAACCAAGGGCGAGGGTGCTCCCATCACCCTCGCCCTTGGCGCGTATTTGGCCTGTTGGGTTTAGCCGCCGGCCCGCTGTTATGGGAGACTATTTAAATGACCACAGCTACCGTCACCCCCGCCCACGACCATGAGGCCAGAGGTAAACAGAATGTTCTCCTGCCCCGGGACAACGAGCCGTACCAGGCGGATTCGCTGACCTCGGCGCGCACGGCGCTGCTTATACTGCTCGCCGCACTGGGCGGCGGCGTGGCCACGCTGGCGGCGTGGAAGGTACTCAAGGCCACCACCCTGCCGGCGTTTAACACCTCAATGGTCACCCGGGCGCTGGGAACGGCGGGCCTGGTGTTGATCTTCGTGCTGGTGGGGGGCCTGCTGCTGTGGTGGCTGCTGGATGAGTACGGGGTGAGGAAGGGGGCGTCGGGCGAGAAGGCGCGTCCTGCGTGGCGCCGCATCCTCACGCCGGTCATCGCCTACGTGTCCCCGGCGATGCTCACGGTGGCGTCCCTGGGCATCCCGCTGTCCGCCACCCGCCTGTGGCTGGACGGAATCCAGGTGGACCAGGTCTTCCGTACGCAGTTTCTGACCCGCATGGCGGACACCGCCGCGTACCAGGACATGAACTACGCGGACATGCCCAGCTACTACCCCATGGGCTGGTTCTGGCTGGGCGGGCGCCTGGCCAACCTGCTGGGCATCCCGGGCTGGGAGGTCTACCAGCCATGGGCCCTGATCTCCTTGGCCGCGGCCGGCTGCATGCTGGTGCCGCTGTGGCAGCACCTGACCGGCTCGCTGCCCGTGGCCACGGCCATTGCGCTGGCCACCACCGCGATCACCTTGACCATCGCCGCGGAAGAACCGTACTCCGCGCTCATCGGCATGGGCGTGCCCGCCGCCACCGTGCTGTGCGCCCGCGCCTTCCGCGGTTCCTGGTGGTCCACGTTTGGCATCATGGTCTTCCTCGGCATCTCCGCCTGCTTCTACACGCTGTTTACCGGCGCCGTGGCCCTGACCATTGTGGTGCTCATCGGGCTGTTGTCCGCGCTCTTTGCCCGCACCTGGCTGCCGATTGTTCGCGTCGCCATCATCGGCGTGGGCTCGCTGGCTATCGCCGCCATCGCGTGGGGTCCCTACGTGCTCGCCGCGCTGCGCTCCGACGCGCCGCTGGAGACCACCGCGCAGCACTACCTGCCGGAGGAAGGCACCCAGATTCCGGTGCCGTTCCTGTCCGCCTCCGTCATCGGCTTGCTATGCCTCATTGGCCTAATCTACCTGGTGTTCCGGGTGGCCGACCGTGAGATTCACACCATGGCATGGGGACTGGCGGGCCTGTATCTGTGGGCCCTAGCGTCAATGGTAATCACCCTGGCCGGCACCACGTTGCTGGGCTTCCGGATCGAAATCCTGATCGTGCTGCAGCTCGCCACGGCCGGCATCCTGGCGCTGGCCGAGATCCGCCTGCGCGGCGTAGCCCGCCTCTACCCGCAGGGCTTGCCCGAGTCCACCAGCAAGCGCATCACCGCCGCCTTTGCCGTGGTATGCATGTTCGGCGGCCTCTATTACGCGCAGCAAATCCCGGAGGCCAACGAGTCAGCCATTGACCACGCCTACTCCGATACCGACGGTTACGGCGAGCGCGCCGACCGTTTTACCTCCGATAGCTCCCAGAACTACAACACCATTCATCAGTTCCTCCAAGAGCAGGGCCACGTGACCAACGAGACCGTGATCATGACCGATGAGAACCTGTTCATGGCGTACTACCCGTACTTTGGCTACAACGCCTTTACCTCTCACTACGCCAACCCGCTGGGCGAATTCTCCGTCCGCAACGAGCAGATGGAGAGGTGGGCTAACTTGTCCCAGGAGGCCACCCCTGAGGAATTCGTCGAGGCGCTGGATAGCGATCCGTGGCACTCGCCGGACGCGATTTTGTTCCGCGGCTCCATCGACGCCCCGGGCGAAGGCTACAAGATCCACCTCGCAGAGGACATCTACCCAAACCAGCCCAACGTCCGCTTCCGGTCCATCTTCTTCAACCCCGAGGTCTTTGAGGATGAGGCCCTGTGGACCATGAAGCAGGTTGGCCCGTTCGTGGTGGCCTCGCGCGATAACGTCTAGCGCCGTGGCTGGAGGCGCCGCGGCGTGCGGGCACGCCAAAGCCGGCGCAGGGGCCCTGCGCCTGAGGCTATGCGCCTTAACGTTGTTTAGGGGTGCTTTAGGCGGCCGTGAGATCCGCCGGGAAGCGGTAGGCCGAGGCATTAAACTGCGCGCTCGCCCCGGGGTAGGCGATGCGGCAGCCCACCCCATCAAGGATGTCTAGGTAACCCCGCAACTTCTTACCCCGGCGGGTAAAGCCACACCGGTCATCGTCATTGACCCCATTGTGATAGCCACACGCCATCACCAGATTGTTCATGTTGGTCAACCCGCCATTTTTCACCGCAACCACGTGATTGACCTGGCACTCCACGGCTGGGGCGTAGCACCCCGGCCACGAACACGTGGGGTTCATCAACGCCGCCGCCATGAACTGCTTGGGATTAGCGAACCGCTCCGTGTCATAAAGATTGATTTTGCCTTCCGCGGGGTGAACCGCCAGCACCCGCCCCGACTCCTCGAACTTCGCATTCAGCACCTGCGCCCCCGTTAGCGTTGCGCCCTCGACGGTGCGAAAGACCGCCTCGCGACCATCCTGCGCATCGGTATGCACCAGCCGGAGGTCAGCGTCCAGCGGGACAATCAGATTGAGCTTGACCACGGCCTCCGGCAGCCCAGGGCCCGCCGCCTTATCCAGCGCCTCTTCCAGCTCCTCCAGGCTGCCGCGCTTGGCCCCAAGGACCGCGCGCAATCTAGCGCCTAGGAGCTTATCTGTATCGAAGACGAACCGGTCACGATCCGCTAACCGGCGGGAGCGAAACCCCATCTCGGGCGCTTTCTTAGGCTCGTGTTCGTCCAAAAAGGCCTTGGCCAGCCGGTCTATATCTTCAGGCGCGCTGGTAGATAATTGGGCGCGCAGGACCCATTTATCGCGCTGCTTTTTCACCTTCGCCACGTGCTTTTCCACCCGCAGCAAATCCGGCAGGGACAGCGGGCTTGCCGCCGCGCGGCGCTGCAAACCGGTAAAAGGCGTCTGACCGAAATACACCGACCATAGCCCCAGCATCGAATCGGCCTCATCGGGCGTGGCACCCCACGCCACCATCTGCGACTTAGAGACCCCTTCGGCCTGGGCCACCAAACCCAGCCCCTGGGCGCGGAGTTGAAAATGTTGCTGCAAACTCATGCCGCCGAGGCTAAGCCCGCCACCCCGCAGGCCACAACGGTCCGCAGCGCCCCTGTGGATAACCCCACACCCGCGCCCCGCCAGGAAGGAACCTAGGCTACGTTATCCACAGATTCCGCCTCCCCCACGCGTCATGATTGACCCCCACTCCCCCACCGGCTATCATGCCGCGCACCCGCGCCAGCAGGCCCGGCTGGGTAGGGTAATCCCTGGTTCGTGACGTAAACTATCTGCGTGTCAAGTAGCGTTGCAACCCAAACCCAGAACCCTCCCGCCACCTTTCGGGTAACCCAAAAGTCCCCAGCTTGGCTGCGCATCCTCGCAGTGGTCGCCGGGCTCGTGGGTTTCTTGATGTTCGTGGCGACCCCGTTGCTACCGGTCAATCAGACCCAGGCCTCGTTGAGCTGGCCCCAGAATGAATCCCTAAACTCCGTCAACGCCCCGCTGATTTCCGTGGCGCCGGAGTCCATTCAGGCCACCATCCCACTGGAGGCCGCCGACTACCTTAATGAAGGCCAAACCCTGCTCTACGGTACCGTTCCGCCGGAATCCGAGGAGGCCACCAACCGCGGCATGTTTGTGCGCACCGGTGATTTTGGCCTGACCGTCACCAGCCTGGATGAGGTGGTCCTCTCCTTAAGCGCAGAAGAGGCAAGTGAGCTTCCGGCGGATGCCGCGCTAAGCCTCACCATGACCGGTGACGGCACCACGGTGAGCGCCGGGCGCTTTGAGGAGACCATCGAGGAGGACCTGCGTCCGCAGGTCACCGGCGTTTACACGGAGATTGAAAACACCCCTGAGGCGCTTGCTGCGCTCTCCTCAGCGGGTCTGGACGTGGACGTGGAGATCAACTCCCGTTTTACCTCGTCCCCTACCCCGTTGAAGCTCGCGGCCATGTGGATCGGCCTGGCAATGGTGTTAGTCTCCTTGTTCTGCCTGTGGCGCATAGACGCGCTTGACGGGCAGAAGCGCGGCTTCATGCCACCGTCCTGGAAGCAGGTTCGCCCGCTGGATGGCGTGGTGGCGGCCATCTTGGTCTTCTGGCATATCTTCGGTTCCAATACCTCCGATGATGGCTTCATCTTCACCATGGGCCGCGTCTCCGAGAACGCGGATTACATGGCCAACTACTACCGCTGGTACGGCGTTCCGGAGTCCCCGTTCGGCTCCCCGTACTATGACCTGATTGCGCTGCTGGCGCAGATCAACACCGCGTCAATCTTCATGCGCCTGCCCGCGTTGATCGCCGGCCTCTTGGTGTGGTTCGTGCTCTCCCGCGAGATCCTGCCGCGCTTTGGCGCCAACATCGATGGCCGCCGCGTGGCCCACTGGACCGCGGCCTTTATGTTCCTGGCGTTCTGGCTGCCGTACAACAACGGCACCCGCCCGGAGCCAATCGTGGCGCTCGGTGTCATGCTGACGTGGGCGTCATTCGAGCGTTCCATCGCCACGCGCCGCCTGCTGCCGGCGGCGGTGGGCACCATCATCGCCACCTTGACGCTGGGGCTCGGCCCAACGGGCCTATTCGCCGTGGGAGTGTTCCTGGTCTGCCTGCCGAGGCTGTTTAAGTTCATGTCTGAGCGCGTTGCATCCATGGGTGGCGGCGCCTTGGGCTGGCTGACCATGGTGGCCCCATTCCTGGCTTGTGGCACCGCGATTTTGGTTGCGGTATTCGGTGACCAGACCCTGGCCACGGTGCTTGAGTCCACCCGCGTACGCACCGAGGTGGGCCCGGCCCTACCGTGGCACTCAGAGTACGTCCGCTACACCACGCTCTTCGAGCAGTCCGTGGACGGTTCCATGACCCGCCGCTTTGCGATGTTTACCATGCTGTTCTGCCTGGTGCTCATCCTGTTCGCGTACGTTAAGGACCGCCGGATTCCTAGCGTGCCGGCCGGCCCCACCCGCCGCCTGCTGCTGATCATCGCGCTGTCCATGTTCTTCCTGCTGTTCACCCCGACCAAGTGGACCCACCACTTTGGTATCTACGCCGGCGTGGCTGGCGTGGTGGCGGCGCTGGGCGCGGTGGTGCTGTCCCAGATTGCCTTGAAGAGCCCGCGCGCCCGCACGTTCGCGGTGGGTTCCGTGGTCCTGCTCATGGCCATCTCTTTGGCCGGCTGGAACGCCTGGTGGTACGTCTCCTCCTTCGGCATCCCTTGGTGGGACCGCGCCCCGCAGTTTAAGGGTATTGAATTTAGCACCGTGGTGCTGGTGATCGGCCTGGTCATCATGGGAGTCGGCGTGGTGCAATCCATGCTGCACTCCGTCCGCCTGGACCGGGCCCGCGAGGCCGGCCACGAGGCTGACTTCCGCGCCGATGAAGCCCGGAAGGTCTCCCGCTGGGCGGGTATCGTGTCCGCCCCCATCGCGCTGGCCTGCATCGTCATGGTCTCGGTGTCCATGGCGTCCTTCGCCAAGGCGTACGTCTCGCAGGGGGAGGCGTTTTCCATCGGACGCGGCAACCTGGCCTCGCTGGGCGGGGACCGCTGCGGCCTTGCGTCCCACGCGCTGATTGAGAAAAACACCAATGCCGCGTTCCTCACCCCGATTGAAGGCAGCCTGGCGGATTCACTGGTCAACGAGGAGGAGCGCTTCTCCGGGTTTGACCCCAACTGGATTCCCGAGTCCATCGAGCCGGAGAACATGAACTCCGCCTCCGTGGGCGCCATTGCCACGCAGACGGAGGATTCTTCCGATACCGCGCCTGCCGATCCGTCCCAGGGCGCGGCAAATGACGGAACCACCCTGACCGAGGAGCAGCAGGAGCAGCAGGATCGCGAGTCCGCGTCCGAGGGCGGCACCCGCGAGACCAAGGGCGCCAACGGTTCCACCATCCAGCTACCGTTCAACCTGGACTACACCAAGGTCCCGGTCCTAGGTTCCTACAACGAGGCCCAGCAGGGCACCGCCCAGGTCACCACCCAGTGGTTCGAGCTGCCCGAGGCTACGGAGACCACCCCATTGCTGACCATGTCCGTGGCCGGCCGCATCTACCACCATGACGTTAACGGCGTGGAGCAAGAGGGCTTGGACCTCGTGCTTGAGTACGGCACGCGTGACGGTCAATCCGTCACCAATGTCGGTGAGCTTGAGATGAGTGATGTGGGTGCCACCCCGCAGTGGCGCAACCTGCGCATCGCGTTGGAGGACATCCCGGCGGAGGCCGACGTTGTGCGCGTCTCCGCGACCGACGACTCCCTCGACGAGGACGACTGGGTTGCCTTCACCCCGCCGCGCGTGCCGGAGCTCCAGCCGCTGGGTGAGCGTTTCACGTTGGAGACCCCGGCGCTGCTGGACTGGTCCGTGGCGCTGCAGTTCCCGTGCCAGCGCACGTTTGACCACTACGCCGGCGTGACGGAAATTCCGGAGTATCGCGTCTCCCCTGACGCCCCCGGCAAGTCCACCCTGACGGACTTCCAGTCCTTCAGCGGCGGCGGGGCCATGGCCACGGCGGAAGCGGTGAACTACTCCTATGAGATCCCGTCCTACCTGGCCAACGATTGGGCCCGTGACTACGGTTCGATCGAAAAGTACGAGCTGCGCACCAACTCCCTGGGCGAGGCCCCGGTGGAGGCGGATATTCAGCATGAGGTCATCACGCGCTCCGGCCTGTGGAAGGACTCGGAGATGAAGATCCGCCCGGAGGGCTCCGAGTAATCGCGGCCGGGGGGCGGGCCCTCCTAAACAACACGTGGCGTGCAAGGCTATGAATCAAGCCTTGCACGCCACGTATTTCGTTAACGCCTACCGCCTACTCGGGGGCGGAGGCCAGGAAACGCGCCGCGGCCTTGACCCGCTCGCGCGCCACGGTGGGCGTGGAGACGCGGTGGCGGGCCACGTACTCCTCGACGCGGACGTGGGTTGCGGCCGCCGGGATCTCCGGGCGGGCGGCGATCTCATCCTGGAGCGCTACCTGCAGCAGCGTGCGCGGCCAGGACTCGGGGGCGGCAACGGCTACGCCCGCCCGGACCTCGTCCGGCAGGCCGTCGACCGAATCCAGGTCCGGGAAGGTCAGCAGCAACGCGTCCGGATTGATTCCCAGCTCCGGATCGGCGGCCGCAGCGGCCAGCGCACCGCCGGAGGAATAACCCCACAGCACCAGCCGGGCCGCGCCCTCGCCGCGGGCGTAGTCCGCCGCGCGCCGGATGGCGGCTAGCATGTCCGCCACGGAGTGCTCGGGCGCCAGCGGGTAGTCCAGGTCCATGACGGTGGCGCCGGACAGGGCGGCCGCGGCCGCGACCTCGGGACGCCACTGCATCTCCAGGGCCTGGCCGGAGCCGCGCCACCAGCCGCCGGAGTGCAAGGAAATAACCCAGGTCCCCTGCGCCGCGCCGGCCGCTGGACCGGGTGCATAGACCTGCGCGCCCAGCTCGGGCAGGTCGCGGATCTGGAGGCCGGCCAACTCATCGGCAAAGGCCACGCCCGGCATCTCGTGCTCGCCGCCGGAGCCCAAGACCATGACGGAGGCGTGCGTGATCCGGTCGGGCAGCAGCGCGGAGTAACGGTCCGCGGGCAGAGGATCCCCCGCCCCGCCCCTCCACGGTGGGGTGAAATCCGGCAGGTCATAATGCGCGTCCATGTAGGAGCACAGCTGCTCTAGCTGCTCCTCCTCGCTCAGCTGGCGCTGCTGGCCGCCGATGCGCCAGTCCTGGCCGGGTTCCAACGGACGTTGCTGGGAATTTTTGTCGTCGCTCATACCCTCCGAGCCTACCGGCCGGACCGCGGGCTAACTACCAGATGGTCACCCGCTGGTCCTCCGGCAGGAACATGGCGGAATCCTGGTCCACGTCGAAGGCCTCATAGAACTCGGCGATGTTGCGCGCGATGAAGTTGCACCGGAACTCCGCCGGGGAGTGAGGATCCATGGCCAGGTACTGGGTGGCCAGCTCCGGGCGGATGGCGGTGCGCCACACGCGAGCCCACGCGAAGAACAGGCGCTGCAGGCCGTTCCACTCCTTCTCGCCCAGGGCGGGGTCAGCGTCTTCTACCTCGAAGGGCGCCAGCTGGCCCAGCGGGTCAATGCCCTTGTCCTGGCAGTACTTCTTGTAGGCCACCACGGCGATGCCCAGGCCGCCCAGGTCACCGATGTTCTCACCCAGGGTGAACTTGCCGTTGACGCCGCTGGATTCGATGCCGGCCTCGGTCAACACGGACGGGACTTCACCGTCATACTGCTCCACCAGCTTGGCGGTGAGGCGCTCAAAGGCTGCGCGGTCTTCATCCGTCCACCATGAGTCCAGGTTGCCCCGGCCGTCATACTGGGAGCCCTGGTCATCAAAACCGTGGCCGATCTCGTGGCCGATTACCGCGCCAATAGCGCCGAAGTTCTCCGCCGCGTCGGCGTCCGGGCTATAAAACGGCGCGCGCAGGATGGCCGCCGGGAAGGTGATGTCATTGACGGTTGGGTTATAAAACGCGTTGACCATCTGCGGCGGGCAGAACCACTCGTCGCGGTTGGTTGGCTTGCCCAGCTTGGCCAGCTCAAAGTCGTGGGCCCAGGCATGCCCGGCGCGCACGTCGGCCAGCAGATCCTCGCCGGAGAATTCCAGGCCGGTGTAATCGCGCCATTTGTCCGGGTAGCCAATCTTGGCGTTGAACTGGGAGAGTTTCTCCAGCGCGCGGCGGCGGGTGCCCTCCGTCATCCACGGCAGCGTGGAGATGCGGTCCTCATAGGCGTCCGTCAGGTAACGCACCAGCTCTTCCATCTCTGCCTTGGAAGAGGCCGGGAAGTGCCTGTCCACAAACACCCGGCCAATTTCTTGGGAGACGAAGGAATCCGCCAGGCCCACGCCGCGCTTCCAGCGATCGCGCTGCTGGGTGGCGCCGGTGAGCTTGGTGCCAAAGAACTCGAAGTTCTTGGCGCCCACCTCCTCCGGGAGCAGGCCGGCGCGGGAGTACAGGATGTGCCAGGTGGCCCAGAGCTGCCAGTCCGCGAGGCGCTCGTCGGTAAGGAGCCTATCTAAGTGTTCGAAGTAGCTTGGCATCATCGCCACCAGGCGGTGCTCGGGCACGCGGGCGCCTTCAAGCATGACGCGGACCTTGGCGGGGAGCTCGGATAGGTTGCGGTAGTTGTGGGTCTTGATGGCGTCGCGGGATTCCACCACGTCCCAGTGCCCGGCGGCGATCTCGGTCTCTAGGGCCACGATGCGCTCGGCCGCGGCCGCGGCCGGCAGCCCGAACAGGCGGGCCGGGTCCAAAAATCCCAGCATCTCCTCGACGTGCTTCTTATAGGCGGCCAGGATCTGCGCATGGGCTTCCTCGCGGTAATAGGCCTCATCCGGCAGGCCTAGGCCGGACTGGACCACGTAGGCCACCTCATCTTCCGTGCCGGAGTCCTTGCTGGAGTAGAACGAGGCCGGCGCGCCCACGCCCTCACGGTCTAGCTCGCCGAGCACGAACGCAAACTCCGTGGAGTCCTTGACGCTTAGGCGGTCCAAGTCCGCGTCGAGCGGGGCCATGCCGCGGGCGTTGATGGTTTCTACGTCCATGAACTGGCAGTAGAGGATACCGGCGCGGCCGGAATCCTGCTCGACGATCTCCTTGACCTCTAGCTCCGCGTCATCGCGCAATTTGTGGAAGGCGCCGTCCACGCCGCGGTCATCGGGAATAACGTGGGAAGTGAGCCATGGGCCGTTAATAAATTGGTACAAGTCCTTCATGCCCACCCACTCTAGCCCAACTTAACCCCGTAAATTCTGATAAAAGTGGACGGCATGACGTTGAACAAGTCGGGGAACGCCGTGGCGGCCGTGTGTGCCCTGGGCGTTGCGGCGTTGGGGTTGCCCGCGGCGCTGGGTTTAGTGATTCCGGGTAAGCCCGCCGAGTATGGGCCGGTCAGTTTCGCCGGCAAGGAGGTGGCGGGCACCCGGTGCGCGGTGGAGGAGCCCATGGAATTTGACGCGTCGTGGGACTGCGGCGACACGGTCGTGGCGACTCGCTATCTTGCGGCCCAGCCCTCCCTTCCTTTTGACCCGACCACCGCCCTTAAGCGCACCGCCCGCATGTATTTTGGCGGCGGCGCACAGCCCGAGGGCCAGACGCTGGCTTCCGAGGCCGGCTCCGTGTTCATCGCCGCCGAACACGCGCTCATCGCCATCAACGTGGGAGATGACTACGCGGTTATCAGCGGGCGCGGCGCCGGGGACCTGGCCAAGGCCCTGTGGGCCACGGCAACGCGGGCACCACTGCCGACCGGCGGCGCGACCAACCTGGAGGCGCTATGACGGCCGCGAAGATCCTGGTTGGCTTGCTGACCTTGTCCGGCCTGGGCGGCGTGCTGTTTTTCCTGTTCACATCCGCGATATCTTCCCCGGTGGGGTTCGGCATTGGGATGGTGGCGGGCGGGCTGTATCTGGCCCTTTTGTTGTGGTTTATCTCCCGCTCGCCGATGTGGCCCGGACGCGGCCGCCGTTCCAATGCCCTGTGGGTCGCCTGCGCCCTGCTGGCAGGCTCCGGCGGGGCGATGTGGCTTACCGTGCTACCCGCCGTGGCCCTCATTGAGGCCGCCACGGCGCTGGGCTGGGATAATGCCGCCGCCAGCTGGGCCGGCGGCTACCCGGAGGAAGTGGCCAAGGCGCTTATCGTGGCGCTTATCCTGCTGGCCTTTTCGCAATTCGACCGGCCGTGGCACGGGCTGATTGTGGGCGCGGTGGTGGGCGCCGGTTTCGAGATTTTCGAAAACGTCCTCTACGGCGTGACGGGCGCGGTGATGGATCCCGAATCGGACGCGGTTGGCGCCACCTTCACCTGGGGTCTACGCGTGATAGTGGGGCCCGGCCTGCACGTGGTGTTTGCCGCTATCGCCGGCTGGGGCGTGGGTTGGGCGCTGCACAAGCGCAACATCGGGCCGGCCGTGGGCTGGACGTTTGCGGCCGTGGCGCTGCACTTTGCGTGGAACTACCTCATGGATGACGCGGCGTACCTCGCCAAGAACACCGTGGTGGCCGTGGCGATGTACTCAACCATCATAGTGCTGGTGCGCCGCGGCAACCGCCATGCGCGCACGCGGCCGCCGGGCCCGGGTTGGGTGCGCATCCCCTACCCGGCCGGGCCGGGCTTTAACACACCTGGGATGAGCCCGCCCGCGCCAGGGCGTCGCACACCTGGCCGGTGACCTGAGCCTCGGTGCGGGCAACGCCGTAGGCCGCATCGCGCGCGGCCCGGCGCAGGTGCTGCGGGGTTTCACGCGGCAGGTTATTCGCCGCGGCCACCAGCCCCCGGGAGGAACCGGCCGGCGCGGGGGCGGCCGGAGCGCCCGGGGCGCTGGGGGTGACGCGAACGGCGCCGAGGACGTCGGCGGTAAGCTGCGCGGCCGGCCCCGAGGTCTGCGCGGCGATGACAAAGCCATTGCCCGTGGACGCGGTGGCGTGCAGGGAGGCGCGGTCATCCGACCAGCCAAACTTGGTGCCGGTCACGCCGGGGATGCGGGCGGTGCCGTAGTCCTGGCGGTAGCCGTCGGCCGCGATGGGCGCTGCGGTCTCCATCCCGCGGAACAGCGGCGCGGCGGCGGGATCCCCACGCACGGTGGACAGGAAACGCGCCATATCCTGCGTGGATGTGGTGGTATTGCCCCAGTAGCCATTGTGGCGGGTCTCCGTCAGGCCAAACTGGCCGATGACGGACGGGATAGCCTGCGGGTATTTCCTGTCCAGGTAGGAGGCGGTGCCGTCCTCGCTGTAGCGGATCATGTTTTCCACCCGCGCCTTGTCCTCCGGCGCGCCGTTGCGGGAGACCCAGTAGCCCAGGTAGAGCTTGGACAGGGACAGCGCCGGGCGGGACTGGTGGCTATTGGGCGTGGCCACGGTGGCGCCATTGCCGTAGCGCAGCGTGATGGACGTCCTTTCCGGAACGCCGGATGGATTGAGCGTGGTGGCGGCCTGCGCGGGCGCGGCCAACCCCAGCGCCAGGCTAAACGCCACGGCAAGCGGCAGCGGTAGTTTCCTCAACATTGTTCATATACTAGCCTGCCGCGACGGCCTGGAATAGGAAAAGCCGCCCGCCCGACGCGGGGGCAGGCGGCGGCCGGAACACTGGCCGTGCTCCGGTGGCGGGCTTTTAGTAAGCGCCGCGTGGTGCCTCGACGTGATCGCGGATGGCTTCACCCTCGGCGTAGAGCGGCATGTCCTCGCCGGCCTTGTACCACGGCACGTGGATTGGCTCCAGTGGCGTGCGGCCCGCAATCAGGTCCGCGGCCTTTTCGGCAACCATCATCACTGGGGAGTAGATGTTGCCATTCGTCACGGATGGGAAGACGGACGCATCCACGACGTAGAGCCCCTCGACGCCCCAGACCTGCATGGTCTCAGGGTCCACCACGGCCATGGGGTCATCCTTGGAACCCATCTTTGCGGTGCAGGATGGGTGCAGCGCGGTCTCGCCGTCATTGCGCACCCATTCCAGAATTTCTTCATCGGTCTGCACGGCAGGGCCTGGGCTGAACTCGGTTGCCCCCACCTCACGCATGGCCTCGGTGTCCAGCAGGGAGCGGGCGACGCGGATCGCCTCCACCCACTCGCGGCGGTCCTGATCCGTGCGCAGGTAGTTGAACAAAATCTCCGGCTTGTCCTTGATGTCTGCGCTCTTGATGCGGACATGGCCCTTGGTGTCAGAGAACATTGGGCCCACGTGCCACTGGAAGCCGTGCTTTACGTCAGCCTTCTGGCCGTCATAGCGCACCGCCATCGGCAAGAAGTGGAACATGAGGTTTGGGTATTCCTCATTCTCATTGGAACGCACAAAGCCACCGGCCTCGAAGTGGGAGGTGGCGACCGGCCCCTTGTGGGTGGTCAGCCACTGCAGGCCCATCAGCGGCCAACGCCACTTGTCCAGGTAAGGCTGGGAGGAGTCAGTGGAGTTCTTGGTCTCATACTGGATGTAGACCTCCAGGTGATCCTGCAGGTTCTCGCCCACGCCCGGGAGATCCTTGACCACCTTAATGCCGTGGCTCTCCAGCAGCTCCTTAGGGCCAACGCCGGAGACCTGCATCAGCTGCGGGGTGTTGAAAGCGCCCGCTGACAGGACAATCTTCTTGGCATAGATGCGCCGGGTCTGACCCTTCCACTCATACTCAACGCCCACTGCCTTCTGCCCCTCGAAGAGGATGCGGGAGGTCAGCGCGCGGGTGCGGATCTCAAGGTTCTTACGGTTCTTGATGGTGTGCAGGTACGCGCGGGCCGCGGACAGGCGGCGCCCGTGCTTGATGTTGCGGTCAAACGGGGCAAAACCCTCCTGGCGGTAGCCGTTGACGTCATTGGTCAGGTTGCGGCCGGACTGCTGGACGGACTTGAACAGCGCCTGGAACAGCGGGGAGGTTGCGGGGCCGCGGGAGAGGTACAGCGGGCCGTTGTGGCCGCGGCGCGGGTCGTTAGGCTCCGCCGCGGCGGCGGTCTCCATGCGGTTGAAGTATGGCAAGCAGTGGGCGAAGTCCCAGTGCTCCATCCCGTCATTCTTGGCCCACTTCTCATAGTCCATCGGGTTGCCGCGCTGGTAGATCATGCCGTTGACGGAGGAAGAGCCTCCCAGGACCTTGCCGCGCGCGTGGTACACGCGGCGGCCGTTCATCTCTGGCTCCGGCTCCGACTCAAACTTCCAGTCGTAGTTCTTGTTCCCGATTGGGAAGGAGAATGCGGATGGCATGTGGATAAACAGATCCCACAGGGAATCCGGGCGGCCGGCCTCGAGGACAACCACGCGGGTGTCCTTGTCCTCGGTCAGGCGGTTGGCGATGACGGAGCCGGCGGAGCCGCCGCCCACAACTACTACGTCGCTGACTTCATCAGTTACGGATGGGGCAGTCTTGGCCTTGCCCTCAGTCTTGGCCTTGTCTCGCTTGAGTACTTTGTTGACGAAATTCATCAAGATTCCTTTCGCGCATATGGTTTTATTCACGGTTTCCACAGGTCTCAGCGTGACTTTCCTGCGCACGGCCGCCGCGAGGGCCCCTCCAGCGATGGAGCTGACGCGGCAGAAAATCACCCCTAGTCATCTCACCAACGTGAAACCGAACGGTTGTTACAGTAACCTAGCATATAGATTGATACGGTTTTTGGCTAAAATCCCATTCAATTTGGAAAACACCCTATAACTAAAGTTCAAGCGCCTGCTTCCGTGAAGCCGTCTTGAATCGCGGACCGGAAACGCGGTCCTGCCTTGGGATTTGAAGCCCCAAGAAGCGCCCCGGCGGAGCTCCCAATCACCGCCCTGGGCGTTGCGGTTTGCAGCGGCCGAACAATGGTGGCCACCCGGCCCCTTAGGGCAGGCGCGTGAGGAGATTATTGACGTGTCTGATACGAATCCAGGCCACCAGAGTGAGGCTCAGGAGGTGGCCCAGCCCGCCAAGCGCCGGGCGAACCGCTACCAATTGCGGGCCCTGGTGGGCAGCTACCGCGCAGAAACCGGTGACGATGTAGGAGCCGGCGAGGTTGAACCGCCGGAGACCAACTGGCCGGTGTTCATCATCTCCGCCATCGGCGTGCTGGCCGTGGCGGCCTACGCATTCTTTGGCCGGGAGCACGCCCAAGAGACCCTGGGCAACGTGACCAGCTGGATTGCCACCAACCTGGGCTGGTTCTACATCCTCACCGCCACGGTGGCCGTGGTATTCGTCCTAGTCATCGCCTTTGGCCGCTCCGGCCATGTCCGCCTGGGCCCGGACCATTCCCGCCCAAAGTTCAACCTCTTTACCTGGGCCTCCATGCTCTTTGCCGCCGGCATTGGCGTGGATCTGATGTTCTTCGCGGTGGCGGAGCCAATCACCATGTACCTGGCCCCGCCGCTGGAGGACCCCGAATCCATGCAGGCCGCCAAGGACGCCGTGGTCTTTGCCCTGTTCCACTACGGCCTGACCGGTTGGGCACTATACGCTCTCATGGGCATGGCCTTCGGGTACTTTGCATATCGCCTGAACATGCCGCTGGCCATCCGTTCAGCGCTGTACCCGTTGATTGGAAAGCGCGTGCATGGCCCGGCCGGCGACGCGGTAGACATCGCCGCAATGCTGGGCACCGTCTTCGGCGTGGCCGCGTCCCTGGGTATTGGCGTGGTACAGCTCGCCTACGGCATCCACCTCATCACCGGCTGGGACCAGGGCGCCGGATTGCAGGCCGGCCTGGTTATCGTGGCCATTGCCGTGGCCACGGTCTCCGCCGTCTCCGGCGTGGACAAGGGCATTCGCCGCCTGTCCGAGGCCAACGTGTTCCTCGCCATCGCCATGATGCTGTACGTGGTTATCGCGGGTAAGACTTCTTACCTCTTTGACACGCTCATCATGAACATTGGTGACTACGTTTCCTCCTTCCCTTCCTGGACCATGGACACCATGGCGTTTTCCCCGAATCCGGATGAGACCCACGCCTGGATGGAGGCGTGGACCCTGTTCTTCTGGGCATGGTGGATTGCGTGGGCGCCATTCGTCGGCCTGTTCCTGGCCCGCATCTCCCGCGGCCGCACCCTGCGCCAGTTCATCGTGGGCACCCTGACGTTCCCGTTCTTGTTCATCCTGTTGTGGATGAGTTTCTTCGGCAATTCCGCCATCGACCTGGTCCGCAACCAGGGTAAGGCAGAGTTCGGCGAGACTGCGATGAACTATCCCGAGCAGGGCTTTTATGATCTCCTGGGTTCCTACCCTGGGGCCACGTTCCTCATCATCATCGCCACCCTGATTGGCCTGCTGCTGTACATCACGTCCGCGGACTCCGGCTCCCTGGTGATGTCTAACTTCACCTCCCGCATCACGGATTCCCGCCAGGACGGCCCACGCTGGTCCCGAATCTTCTGGTCCGTGGCGGTTGGCGTGCTGACCCTGACCATGCTGCAGATTGACGGTATCCCCACCGTCCAGTCCGCGACCATCGTCATGGGCCTGCCGTTTTCCTTCGTGGTGTACTTCATCATGTTCTCCCTGTGGAAGTGCCTGCGTCTGGAACACTACGAGGCCCAGGCCCGCGCCCTGGCCCTCCCACACGCAATGTCCGGCCGCGTGGATTCCACCTCGGATTCTGATGAATTGTGGAAACTGCGCCTCAACCGCGCTACCGCATGGCCAACGCGCGATGACATGACTAACTACATCCGCGAGACCGCCGCGCCCGCGCTGAAGAAGGTCACGGAGGAGATGCGCGCCAACGGCTACAAGGCCACCCTTCTGACCTCCGTGGTCCCTGAGATCAACGTCTCCCACCTGGATCTCAACGTTCAGTTGGAAGACGAGCGCAACTTCCGTTATCAACTGTTCCCCGTGGCGGAACCCCGACCGGATTATGCAGAGGGCGTGGGCGAAGAGCTTTACTACCGCCTTGAGGTCTACGGCCTCAGCGGCTCCCTGGGCTATGACGTCTACGGCTATACCCAGCATCAGCTCATCAACAACCTGCTTGACCTGTTTGAACGGCACATGGCGTTCCTGCACATGCAGCGTGAGGATTCCGGCAGCTCCGACATGTCAGACAATGCGGCCCCGATCCGCACCTGGCGCGACGATAGTTAACAACAACGTATTTGAAAGGCTTTTATGACCTCCCTTTTCGACCCAACCAAAGAAGAAATGCTCGCCCCTGTTCACGCCTCTGGCGGCCCCCGCAGCCTCTACATCGGCGGTGAGTGGGTAGCGGCCCAGTCCGGCGAGACCCGCACCATCACCTGCCCGGCGGACGGCTCCACCGTGGGCGTGGTCTCCGAGGCGTCCGACGCGGACACGGAGCGCGCCATCAAGGTCGCCCGCGAGACCTTCGACGCCGGCGAGTGGACCTCCGTCCCGGCCATCGAGCGCGGCAAGATCCTGCTCAAGGTCGCCGATATCATCCGCGAGCGCAAGGACTTATTCGCCGCCGCCGAGTCCGCCGATACCGGAAAACGCCTGGAAGAGTCCGAGGGCGATATGGATGACATCGCTGGCGCCTTCGAGTACTTCGGCACCTTGGCCAGCCACCAGGCCGGCCGCGTGGTTGACCCCGCCGATGACAACGTCCGCTCCCGCATCGACGCCGAACCAGTGGGCGTATGCGGCCTTATCACCCCCTGGAACTACCCGCTGCTGCAGGTGTCCTGGAAGGTGGCCCCTGCCATCGCCGCAGGCAACACCTTTGTGCTCAAGCAGGCCGAGCTGACCCCGCACACCGCCATGCTGCTCATGGCCGCCTTCGAAGAGGCGGGCCTGCCGGCGGGCGTGGCCAACCTCATCACCGGCGCCGGGGCCAACTGCGGCAACCCACTGTCCACCCACCCGGACGTGGACATGGTGTCCTTCACCGGCGGGCTTGAGACCGGCAAGCTCATCGCCAAGAACGCCGCCGGAACCATCAAGCGCACGGCGCTTGAGCTGGGCGGCAAGAACCCCAACGTTGTCTTCGCCGATGCTGATTTCGAGGCCGCGGTTGACAACGCCCTGACCGCCGCGTTCTTCCACTCCGGCCAGGTCTGCTCCGCGGGCTCCCGCCTGATTGTGGAGGCCTCCATCCACGACAAGTTCGTTGAGGAACTGGCCCGCCGCGCCAACAAGATCAAGATCGGCGGCCCAACGGACTCCAAGGCTGAGACCGGGCCACTGATCTCCGCCGAGCACCGCGACAAGATCACTGACTACGTTGAGACCGCCAAGCGGGAGGGCGCTACCGTGCTCTCCGGCGGCCGCAAGGCCGAGTCCTCCGACAACGAGGGACCTCACGGCACCGGCGAGACGGACCTCGGCGCCGGCATCTACTACCTGCCGACCATCCTGGATAACTGCACCCAGGACATGGAGTGCGTCCACGCCGAGGCCTTTGGCCCTACCGTCACGGTTGAGACCTTTGACACCGAGGAAGAAGCCATCAAGATTGCCAATGACACCGAGTACGGCCTAGCCGGCGCGGTCTGGACCACGGATGCCGGCAAGGCGGAGCGCGTGGCCCGCGCCCTGCGCCACGGCACCATCTGGATCAATGACTTCCACCCTTACCTGCCGCAGGCCGAGTGGGGCGGATACAAGCAATCCGGCAACGGCCGCGAGCTGGGCCCAACCGGCCTCGCGGAATACCAAGAGCACAAGCACGTCTACACCAACCTAGCGCCGGCAGCCACCGGGCAGTTCGGCCAGCAGTAACCCCTTAACCCCCTAAAGCGGCGTGGAGACTACCTCCTCGCCGCTTTTTCGTGTCCGCCAGCTCGTCGAGCCGTGAGGCGGACACGTTCACGATATTGTTCGGTACAGTGCTAGAAACGCACCGCAACATTACTAAGGGAAGTTGAATAGTAAGTCAGCAGATAATGTCCCGAACTATCTCGGTAATGTGTTTAGCTTCAGCACCTGTACCTTGACTGATCTGGGTACGACACGAAAACCCATCAGCAATGATCTCCTTGCCGTCTTTGGACGCTTCCCGCACCCGCGGGAATAGCTCACGCTCGCCCAAAGCCAACGACATTTCAGCGTGCCCCTTCTCAAAGCCCCAGTTGCCAGCGAGACCGCAGCACCCCGTAGCGATCTGCTCCTCACTAACTCCCAGTGCAGCCAGAAGGCGCGTACTTTGGGAAGGATCCCCCAGAGACTTCTCATGACAATGTATCTGAGTCAGCGCAGAAACATCACCTGGGACGATTGTTCCATCGACCACGCCCTGTTCGATTAATGGCGTTACGAATTCCGCGAAACTTACAGTCGCCTTAGCAAGGCTCTTTAGAGTTGGATCGTCACACAGCTCAGTAGCTTCACTGCGCAGCATCACCGTACAGGACGGTTCCACACCAATCACAGTCAACCCGCGGTCTAAATACGGCTTCATAACCCTTGCGGTTTGCTGAAGAACTCTCTGTGTCATCCTCAACTGACCCGTAGAGTGCCAGGTCAGACCGCAACACACGAACTCCTGCGGAATTTCTACTGTGAAGCCAAGCTTCTCCAAAACCGCCACTGCAGCAATAGCAGGCGAGGTGTCCAAGGAGGTGTTGAAGCTGTCTGGCCATAGCACCACGGTTCCAGCTGATCCCGGCGCCGACGCTCCTCGCATCGCGGCCCATTTACGCAAAGACTTATGCGCAAAGTTAATCAGAGAACGGTTGGTATCGAGACCTCCGAGCTTGCCAATGACAGTAGACAACACCGGAGCTTGCATCGCGGAATCGACGAGCCGTGGAACCACCGGCAGTTTATGAATTAGGTATCCGATTAGTGGCAACCAACCCATCACGTAGTGCGCCATAGGGCGTAGCTTTCCCCTGTAGAACTCGTTGAGGAATTCAGACTTGTAGGTAGCCATGTCTACATTTACTGGACACTCAGATGCGCAGGCCTTACACGACAGACACAGGTCAAGAGCCTCTTCAACCTCAGTTGACTTGAAACCGTCTGCCACAGATTCACCGCGGAACATTTCGCTAAAAATACGCGCGCGCCCACGAGTTGAATGAACTTCATCACCAGTTATTTGAAATGATGGGCACATCCCGCCGTCATCAGACCGGCAAGCAGAGACACCTACGCATCGGTTAACCGCATTGACCATCGAACCACGGTCATGACTAAAAGCATGAACTGGAGTTAGCTCAAAAGTGCGCTGGCCTGGCGCCATACGTAGGCCATCAGTGACTTCATCAGCCCAAACCAGAACACCCGGATTAAACAGCCTCTCCGGATCAAAGAGGAGTTTGAATTGCTCAAATACCGCACGCATCTCATCGGAATACATGCGCTTGAGCAACGCTGAACGAGCACGGCCATCACCATGCTCACCGGACAAAGAACCACCATAGGACGACACCAACGAGGCGGCATCCTCCATGAATGCCTTGAAAGCTTTGACACCTTCAGGAGTACCAAAATCAAAAGAGATGCGAACGTGCACGCACCCCTCACCAAAGTGGCCGAACGGGATGCCTCGAAGGCCGTACCTATCCATCAGCGCATACAAGTCACGCAGGTAATCGGCTAGGTTCTCAGGGGGCACTGCGGAGTCTTCCCAGTTAGGCCAGGCCTCGCCACCATCGGGCAGACGTGTAACAAGACCCGCGGACGCCTCCCGGATACGCCACAGCTCACGCATATCTAGCGGGTCAGATACCACGATGTAATCAACTGTTGGTACACAGGTGGCGACCTCCTGTGCACGAGCCAAGGCAGCATCTTCGTCGGCACCGACTACCTCACAGTAGAGCCATCCACCAGACGCGATCCCCTTACGTTTACCTGGCAGATTGCCGCCGGCCTTTTCTTGGCCCACCTTTGAGCGCAGCGCAGCTAAAAGGTCACCGCCCATGCCCTCAATGGTAGCCACCCCATCCTGACGTAGCTTCGGGGCAGCAGCCGCCGCGTCAAAGACGGTTTCGAACGCCAGTACCGCTAAAGCCTTAGCCTTCGGCACCTCAACCAGATTTACGGTCAACTCTGTAATAATTCCTAGAGTCCCCTCAGAACCAGCCAAAGCACGCGCATAATGAATAGGCTTAGCTGAATGGTCAGTCAGATAATGCAATCCAAAACCAGAAACCTGGCGTGGGAAACGACCTAATTCTTTATTAATCAATTCAGCATTCTCGCTAGCCAGCGCGTCAATGGACGCCTGCAGTTCTGGGTCACTGCAGCCGTGTTCATCGAAGGTGACCAACCGTCCATCAGCAAGAAGCATTGTTAAGGAAACCACATTGTCTGCAGCCGTGCCCCATGCCACCGAATGTGAACCGCAAGCATTATTAGCCACCATGCCGCCAATCGTGCAACGCGAATGGGTAGACGGATCTGGCCCGTAAGTCAGTCCGTATTCGGCCACGGCTTCTCTTAATTTGTCACATACCACACCCGGTTGGACTGTAGCCGTCCTAGCCACTGGATCTACTGCGATGATTCGGTTGAAATAACGCGATGTATCGATGATGAGCCCATCACCAATCGCATTGCCCGCCACCGATGTTCCTCCGCCACGACCGACAACAGCCCATCCGCGATCCTTAGCAACAGCGATACCATCCCGGATATCCTGCAACATCCGAGGCTCCACCACAGCCTGCGGTACACGCCGGAAGATAGATGCATCCGAGGTATACGCCGCCCTCGTAGTCATATCAAGGCGCATACCAGACCGGATCTCACGCGCGTAGGAGCGCGGTTCGAGACGGTTAAACTTAGATCCCTGGGACTCTACTGGCATCGTTGCTCTAGCTCTTTTCTTGTATGAAAGGTCTTTCTGCGATGGGCAAATTCAGGCATATTACAGACAAAATACGCACTACTCATTGAGTAACATGTTACTCAATGAGAGTGATTCCTGGGTAGTGTTATTAGTTATGCTTCATTCCCATTCCCCACTGCCCGCGGTCACTACTCAGACTTTGGCAACCCAGGTGATGAACTATGTACGGGACCGCGTACAAAACGGTGAAATGGATACAGAGTCCTGGTACAGCGTGTACCAGCTCTCGGAGGAACTCGGCATCTCCCGATCCCCAGTGCGCGATGGACTACTGCGGTTAGAAGAAGCAGGCGTGATCGAATTTGTCCGCAACCGCGGCTTTAGGATCATTGAACCAGAAGCCTCCGACGTGGCTGACATATTTTCGCTGCGTATGGCCATCGAGCCTGCTGCAGCCGGACGGGCTGCTCGCGACATAACCGAACATGAACTCAAGCAGCTCAGGTCCATCGTCGCTAATATGTCCAGTGCGATGAACGCTAACGATGAACCTGGATTTTTCACATGGGATCAAGAGCTTCACGATGCAATTTTGGCCGCCGGACATGCACGCCGCGGCCGGGATGTCGTTAACAAGCTTCGCACTCACACGCGTTTACTGTCAGACTCCACGGTCCGCACATACCGTTCCCTAGAACAGGTTCATTCAGAACATCTGCCTATCATCGAAGCCTTAGAGAATCACGATCCAAAACAAGCTCGCGCTGCTATGCGAGCCCACCTTGAAGCCACCGGCTTACTACTGCTCAGGCAGGCATTATCCCGACGCACCCCCGAGCTCACGCCTACCGAATTGGCCGAGAAGGTCACATCGACGTGGGTCAAACATGTGGACTAAACCTGAATAGAAAAGCCCGGCAGCGCATCTGCTCGCTCAATCGGCAGGCTTTGACCTTTCATTGCCCGGCTCATAGTTCAGCACAAATGCACACATGGCACAGGCCGTGGCCAGAGCAAAAGTCAATGGAGACAGCCAGTCATTCACACCTGTCACAATGTCGCCATCTGCGGAAATGATACCGAAGGTCTGCGTGGCGATAATGGCCACACCACCAATGAGGAACAGACCCATAAAGATAAAGAACAAAATGCGAATCAGCTTAAACAAGGCTTTCATCTTTCTCCTTTTAGGCAGTCGGGGCATAAATCGGCAACCAGCCCATACCAATGAGCCAAGCCAATAGAATCATCGGGAGCACGAACAACAGAATGAGCGGCACAAACATTTTTTGTGGTTCCGCTTCGGCCATCGCGGCAGATAGGTAGATCGGCGCCCCCACAGGAGGTGAAGCGCCCTCGGTAGAAGTGCACAGCAGAATGACCACAATGGCGATAGTTGGATCGATACCTACTGCCGTCAGTGCCGCAACAGCTGGGGCACCGATAGCTGCGGCAGTCGCGGTGGAAGACAGTGGTGTAGCTACAAGTACTGCCAGCACACCTACGGCCAGGAGCATAAGCCACTTGGGAAGATTCATTGAGTCGAGCAAGCCAGACAACTGTGCGCCGACACCCAGCTCTTCCATAATGTTCGCCGCTGCGAGAGCCGCAAACAGGGAAATTCCCACAGTGGCAAATTGATGAGAGTCACGCTTTAGCTGCGCTACAAAATGAGCGTTGTTCTGGGTAATGCGCTTAGCACCCTCAATCAGGGCGATAATAGTGATCAGAATCGGCACCCACACGATAATTGAAATGGCACCCACAGCATCCTCGCCGATCATGGTTTCCTTGCCTAGGAACCCAGCCACTGGCCCAATAGTTAAAAGAACGGGAATAATAATGCCCAGGAAAATAGAAGGTGAACGCCACCCTTCGGCCCAAGCTTGAGACAGCGGCTTCATGTCGTCCGCCGGGGTTGCCCTAATCTTGTCCTTCTTCGCCCACCAGAACACCACCAATAAGCGATAGAGAACCGCATAGGCACCACCACATGCCAGCGCCACATACACCGATGACGCTGAGGCACCTGCTGCAGCAGGGAGCGCCAGGATAATGAACATTGTGGAGTTTGGCGGTAAAGCCACACCAAGACCGGAATTACCAGCTACGAGTGTTGCAGCTCGGTTCGAACTCCAACCAGACTTTTTCATCCACGGAATAGTTACGGAACCCACAGTTGCGGAGTTACCCGCGGTAGATCCCGCAATAAGCCCCATCATCGCCGAAGACAGGGTAGATACGTATGCTGCGCCTCCAGCGACACGGCCGAAGATAGAATTCAAAATTCCGATTAGGCGGTCAATGAGACCGGTGGACTGCACGATGATGCCCATGAACACGAAGGCCATACCGGCAAAGGTAACTTCAGATTGCATCGCACTAAAGACTGCACTGCCTAACAGTGCAGGCGCATTCGTACCGCCGAGCAGCGAGGTAGCCAGCAAAGCCACCACGAGAGATTCCGAGATATCGCGCTTAAGCAACGTATTAAACACAACTGTCACCGCGATAAACACAACGAGTGCAGCAATGCCCATGCGAGCTCCCTCCTAGCAAAAGGTATTGGTGATTCCGCTCACAGTAGCATGCTACATGTCACATTTGTCCTGAAAATTGAAAATTACCTCTCCTCTTAGGCTCCGTCCACCTCTCAGGACATCTCTTGCCGAGCTCGTTTCGAACTCTCGAAGTTGTAACGCTTACAAGACAGTCGCCTCGGATACACGATTTATTACGAGTCCCCCTCCAAGTCAAAGAACTCCAGGATCTCCCCCGCCAATTCGTCTTTGGCTCCGGACCAGTCATGGCCGCCGCTAAAGATGCGCGTGGTGGCCGGCACCCCCTGTTCGGCTATTTCAGCCGTGATTTCGCGGGAGCTTTCATATTCCTCCCCGTGGCGCTGGCCGCCTTCCACCGCGATGACCTCATCGGCGTCGCCGTGAAAATTAAGCCGGGGCGCATGCACCGCGTTACCCTCGCACGGTTCCAGCGCCCCCGCATAGTATGCCGGCGCGATGGTAACGGTGGCGGTAAACATTCCCGGAACCGCGCAGTCTAGGGCGTGGACAAAGCCCCCGCCATTGGAATAGCCCACGCCGTAGACATCCCGCACCTCATGGTTTTTCTTCACCGCATCCACGAGGGCCCGGGCGTAGGCCACGTCCTCCTCCATGCTGGTCACGGCGTAGGGAGCACCCGCCCAGGCGCCTTCCTCGCCCTGCGCGTGGAGCACGATCGCGCCGGAGTCCTCCAGCCCCAACGGCTCCAGCTGACCCGCCGCGCCGCCGTAGCCGTGGAAGGCCACGATTACGTCGTGCGGCCCGTCAGTCGCCGGTAGGTGAATTACCTCACCCCGCCCGGCGGCGGCGCCGGTGACCTCGGCAGACTCGGACGCGCAGGCGCCCAACAGGCCCACCGCCACAACGGCCGCCGGCACGGCCCGCCTCATGCTTGCCCCGCTAACAGGTGGCGCAGATCCTCACGGTCTAGACCGCAGCGCTTGAGGTCCGCGCGCCCACCCCGAAAGGCGATGCCCTCCGCCTGCCAATGGGCCCGCGCGCGGTCAGCGTCGTGGCTCGCGCCATTCGCGCGCACCACCCGCCACCAGGGCAGGCCGGAGGATTGCCGCATGACCGTGCCCACGTAGCGCGCGCCGGTGCCCACTACCGTGGCAACCTCGCCGTACGTGGTCACGTTCCCCGCCGGAATCAGCGCGACAAGCTCTTCCACCGCGGGGGCTGCGCCCGCGTGGCCGCTAAAGGACGGAGTCACTCTCGGAAGGCTCGAACTCGGGCGCGTCCTCCACCTCGGCCAGGGTCACGGTAGCGCCGGTGGAATCGGCAATCAAGCAGAGGCGGCCGAACGGGGAATCCCACGGCGCGCGGATGACCTCGCCCCCGGCGGCCTCGGCGGCCTTAGCGGCCGCGGCAACGTCGCGCACGCCCAGGTAGGTCTGCCAGAAGCTTGGCACCTGCGGCGGGAAATTGCCCTCGGCATTCCAGAAACCGGCGAACGGTGCGCCTTCGGCTTCGGCGGTGGCGTAGGTGAGGGGGGAGTCGGCAGAGTCGGCGCCTTGGAGCCCACGGATCTCCCAGTTGAACAGCTCGCCGTAGAAATCCAAAGCCTGGGTAAACCTCGTGGTGGCCGTCAGCTCGTGCCACACGGGGCAGCCCGGCTCACCGCCGGCGACGAAGTGCTCCGCGCCCGAGGGCTCGATAAGGCCGAACATCCCGCCCGCCGTATCCGCGAGCAGCGCCAACGTGCCCAGGTGCACTTCCTGCGGCTCCACCAGCACGCGGCCGCCCAGGTTCTTGGCCCGCTCGCAATCCGCGGCCACGTCGGCCGTGTTGAAATACGTGACCCACGTGTCCGGGAACGGCGCATCCTCAGGCTGCGGGATAAATCCGGCGATGAGCAGGCCCTGCAGGCGGCCAATCTGGTATTCCGAACCCTCCGAGGCCGGGTTTACCTCCCAGCCCAGCACCTTCTCATAGAAATAGGCGGACTTGCGCGGCTCGGAAGTGGTCAGGTCAATCCAGTAGGGCATGCCTACTTCAGCTTCGAACGCCGGCATTACATGTTCCTCCACTTTTCTGGATCAAAGTCATCATCGGCGGTGGCCTCATCAAAGTAGTCATCATCATCGTCGGCCACCACGCGGGCGCACTGCCCCTCGATGCATACCACGTCACCTTCATGCAGGTGGTGCCCGCGCTGCGTGGAGACCTCGCCGTTGACGGTCACGGCGCCGGACGCGATGAGCTCCTTCGCCTCACCGCCCGTGCCTACGAGGCTGGCCAGCTTGATGAACTGGCCAAGCTTGATGGACTCGCCAGTGATACCCACTTCAATTTCATGCATGCCAGCTAGCTTAGCGGCTTCAGGCGCACGGCTGTACCCGTGCAGGAGACCATCAGCATGTCATTCGATGCCCCCATGGTGGAGTAGTCAACGGCGATGCCCACTACGGCATCGGCGCCCAGCTCCTGGCCGCGCTGCCACAGCTCATTGAGCGCGGCCTCACGCGCGCGGACGGTCTCTTCCTCATAGCCGGCGCTGCGGCCGCCGGAGAGATTGCGAAACGCCGCGCCGATGTCCTTCAAGAAATTGATGCCGATCACGGTCTCGCCGCCGATAATGCGGATGTACTCGGAAATCTCACGGCCCTCGACCGTGTTCGTGGTAGTGAAAATCATAAACTTAAGGCTACGCGATCTATCCGCTTGCGCTGCCTAAATCACATGAACAAGGGCAATTGCCACAGGCCCTCCACCACCATCACGGCGCCAAGGACGCCGAAGATGACGCCGGCGAGTATGTCAATGTTCGCGGACTGCTTGGCCACAAACCGGGCCCCGGCGCGGACCAGAAGCGCAAAACCCACGAACCAGCCCAAGGCCATGCCCAACATGATGGCCGCGATGGTAAACGTCCAGCCCGGGGACATGCCCGGCGTGATGAATTGGGCAAAGACCGCGCCGAAAAATACCAAAGCCTTGGGGTTGGACAAATTAGTGGCAAGCCCCAGCCGGAAGGCCCTGGGCGTGGTCAAACCAACCACGTCGCCGGCGCCCACCGCGGCGACGGTTTCCTGCGGCAGATCAGACAATTGCCCGGACGTGTGGGACGGCCCCGGCCGGGTGGCCCCGCGCTCGGCTAGGCCGCCCCTGACGGAGGCGATACCCATCCAGACGAGGAACGCGCCGCCGCCTACCTGCAGCACCGCCAGCATCGACGGGCGGGCCGCAATGAGCGCGGAAACTCCCGCCAAGGACGCGGTCACCCAGACCGCGATGCCCGCCACGATTCCCACAGCGCACGCCACGCCTTGACGTACGCCGCGGGGCGCGGTGCGGATGATCTGCACCACGTCGGGCCCCGGCGCCACAATCATGGTGGCCCAGACCCCGATGAAAGCGGTCAGCGCGGCAAAAGTCATGGGCCTAACTTAAATCTCAAGCGGGGTAAAACGAAAGTCCCGGGACTGGGAAAAGCCGCCCTGGGAAAGGCGGCTTCGTTGCGCAGGGGCCCACTGCTGCGTTTTAATACTGCGTGCGCGGGCGAATAGTGACCTGGTCGATGTTCATGTGCGCCGGCAGGGAGGCGATCCAGCGGATGGTCTCCGCGATGTCTTCGGCGGTGAGGTTTAATTCCCCGTCGTACACCGCGGCGGCCCGCTCCTTATCGCCGCCGAAGCGCACGAGTGAGAATTCCTCGGTGGCGACGCGGCCCGGGCACACCTCGGAGACGCGAACGTTTTGGTTCTCGATGCGCAGCACGCGGGAGAGCGCGCGCACGCCGAACTTCGCGGCGTTGTAGCCGGAGCCACCCGCGTACTCAATCCACCCCGCGGTGGATCCAACGTTGATAATCAGGCCGGAAGATTCCGGAGCCGCCTCCAGCTTGGGCATGAGCGCCTGAATCATGCGGACGGTGCCCAGCACGTTGGTCTCATACATCCACTGCCAGTCCTCGATGTCCGTGTCCACCAGGTTCTCCAGGCCCTTGGCGCCGCCGGCGTTGTTAACCAGCACGTCCACGCGCGGAAGCTGCTCAGCCAGCGCGTCCACGGAGGACTGCAGGGTGACGTCCAGCTTGACGGCGGTGCCGCCGATTTCCTGGGCCAGCGCCTCCAGGCGGTCGAAGCGGCGGGCGCCGAGGACCACGTGGAAGCCCTCGGCCGCAAGGGCACGCGCCGTTGCCGCGCCAATGCCTGAGGACGCCCCGGTGACCACCGCTACCTTTTTATCTGCAGGAATCATGCCGGCCAGTTTAGTCTGGTTGCTATGACTTGTAATGGGGTTCCGGTTTTTAGCCCGCCGCCGCACGCGTGGCTGGGCCAGCACGCGGAGTACGCGGACGCCCGCACGGCGGCGCTGTTTGTTGAGGACAACACCGGGTCCAGCTGGCTGGGCGGCCCGTCCTTCACGCCCAGCTCCCTGCCGCACGTGGCCACGTTCGCCCTGGGCAACCTCCCGGACAATCCCCTGCTCAATCTGCTGCCCGCCGCGGGCTACCTGGAGGTCTTCCATGACGGCGCGGGCACCGGCGCGCTGACCTGGCACAAGGGCGGCAGGACGTATCCGGCGCCCAATCCCACCGACGCCTACCAGCGTGGCACCTTCCGCGCCGCCCACAGTATCGCCTCCCCCAATGACCGCTTTGAGCTGCCCGATTCCGCCTTCGCCACCTATGACCTGCTCTACTCCGATTGGCAGGGCGCGCTCATCCACGAGCGCGGCCGCAAGGGCGAATTTAATTCCACGCTGCTCGGCGGGCACTCCTCCACCGGCGCCGCCGTGGCGCTGGACGAGCTGCTGCCGGACAAGGATTTTGCGCTGCTCGCCGAGATCGAATCCTGGACCACCCTGGAGTGGTGGTTCGGCGACGCATGCCCGCTTGAGGTGTGGATACGGCCCGCGGACCTGGCCGCCGGGGACTTCGGCCGCGCCGAGGTCCTCATCCGCGCGGACTAGGTGCCGCGGCTAGTGAACCTGGCGGAATGTGACGTTGATCCGGCCCTCGTGCAGCCCGCATCCCGCCGGCAGCGTGTGCGGCCGCACGGACGGCACGCCGTGATAGGCCAGGCGCTTGGGGCCACCGAAGACAATCACGTCCCCGCTGGCCAGGCGCACGTCATCCCACGGCTTATTGCGCGTTTCCACGCCGCCGATGCGAAACAGCGCCTCGTCCCCCACGGACACCGACACGATCGGCGCGGCGGATTCCTCCTCGGCGTCCTGATGCAGCCCCATCTTCGAGCCCGGCGGGTAATAGTTCACCAAAGCCATGTCCGGGCGGTAGCTATCAACCCAGGGCGCTAGTTCCCCGGCCACGCCGGCCGCCTCCGCCAGGGCCCGGCGCGCAAGCTCCGCCATGCCCGTGGGCAGCGGCGGCACGCGGTGGCCGTCCACGGCGTCAACGTAGCGGTACCCGGTCCAGTATTTGCCGTAGTGGAGCATGAATACGCTCATCTGCCCGGAGCGCAACCGCGGGCGGGCCATCTGCAGCGGTGTCCCGGCCAGCGCGCGGGCCTGGTCGCGGAAGTCCTCGACCAGGCCGCGCTGCTGATCCAGCGGCAGCCAGCCGGGCAGGTGGGCCACGCCGGGGGCCACTTTGCGCGGGGCGCCGGTGACGTCAAAGAGCATGGGCACCAATGTACGCCCCTTCGGGGTTTGTCTGCGCGTGGCCCTGAAGCCTTAGTCTTTGCCCCGCGGGCGGACGCGCCGGCGCATCGGGGCCCGGATGACGCGGGCGCGTAAAATGTCTGAGCGTGACTTTCTTTGACCTGGCGCGCATTGGCAGCGGACTCCCCGTGGCGGGGACCATTGATGAGCTGCCCCACCTGCTTGAATCCTCTGCCACGCTGGTCATCCAGGCCCCACCCGGCACCGGCAAGACCACGCTGGTGCCGCCGGCACTGGCCAATTTCTTAGCCTCCCACCCGGGCCTTGACAGTCCCGGCAAGGTCATCATCACCGCGCCCCGGCGCGTGGCCGTGCGCGCGGCCGCCAAGCGCCTGGCATACCTGGACGGCTCCCGCCTGGGAGAGCGCGTGGGATATAGCATCAAGGGCGAGCACAAGCCGGGATCCCTGGTGGAATTCGTCACCCCCGGCGTCCTGCTGCGCCGCCTGCTTAAGGATCCCGAACTGGCGGGCGTGTCCGCCGTGGCCATCGATGAGGTCCACGAGCGGCAGCTGGATTCTGATCTCATCCTGGGCATGCTCATTGAGCTCACGCAGCTGCGGGATGATTTCTACCTGGCGGCCATGTCCGCGACCCTCGACGCGGCGAAGTTCGCCGGGCTCCTCGGCGCGCCCATCCTTAAGACCCCCGCCGTGACGCACCCGCTCACCGTCACGTACTCCCCGCACAACGGCCGCGCGGAGTGCACGCGGGAGTTCCTGCAACACCTGGCCGACCTAGTGCTTGCGGCCACGCAGGCCCACGCCCCGCACTCCACGCTGGTCTTTGTCCCTGGCGTGCGTGAGGTGGACGCCGTCATCGGCTGCTTGAACCGCTCCCCGTACCCGGTCCTGCCGCTGCACGGCTCCCTGACCAGCAAGGAGCAGGACGCCGCCCTGGCTCCGGTGCGCGAGCAGGGCGAGGAGGTCCCGCGCATCATCGTGGCCACGTCCATCGCTGAGTCATCCCTGACGGTCCCCGGCGTGCGGACCGTCATCGATTCCGGCCTCTCCCGTGTCCCCCGGCGCGATTCCCAGCGCGGCATGACCGGGCTGGTCACCATCTCCGCCGCCCAGTCCACCGTGGACCAGAGAGCGGGCCGCGCCGGACGTGAGGGCCCCGGCACCGTCATCCGCGCCTACTCCCAGGCGGATTACCAGCACGCGGCCGCGCACATCACCCCGGAGATCGCCACGTCTGATCTCACCCAGGCTGCGCTGTGGCTGGCCTGCTGGGGCAGCCCTGACCTGCCGCTCCCGGATCAGCCGCCGGCCGCCGCCCTCCAGGCCGCCCGGGAGACCCTCGCCACGCTCCGCGCCATCGATGAGTCCCACGCGCCCACCCCGCTTGGCCGCAGGCTGGCAACCCTGCCCATGGAGCCCCGCCTGGGCAGGGCGCTATTGGAGTGCGGCCCGCAGGCGGCGCCCACCATCGCCGTCCTTGCGGACCGGCCCACCGGCGATATTGCCCGCCAGCGGGCCCCGCAGCGTGAGGTTGACCGCCTCCGGCGCCTCATCGACGCCGGGGAACACAATCGAAACGGCGCCACGGATCCCGGCGTCATCACCGGCATGGCCTACCCGCTGCGGGTGGCCAGGCGCCAGGGAGAGGATTACCTGCTGGCCTCCGGCACGCGCGCCTGGCTGCCGCCGGATTCCGGCCTTGCGGGCGCGGACTGGCTGGCCATCGCTGAGGTCACCCGCGCCAGGTCCGGCGCGGGCCGCTCCGGCGCCGTCATTCGCGCCGCCGCCCGCATTACGGAAGCGGATGCGTTGGAGATCATCGGCGTCACCGAGACCACGGAGGCCACGTTTGAGGGCGGGAAGCTGCGCGGGCGAACCGTCAGGCGCGCCGGCAAGATTGAGCTGTCATCCGCCCCAACGCAGCTCTCCGCGGCGGAGGCCGCCCCCGCTATAGCCTCCGCCATCCGCACCCACGGCCTTGGACTGTTCACCTTTGGCGAGAGGGCTCAGGGATTGATGGAACGCATGCGCTTCCTTCACAAGCAGCTGGGGGATCCCTGGCCGGATCCGGTCAAAGCGGACCCGGAGTTCTGGCTGGGCCCGGAGCTTGACGCCCTGGCGCACGGCACCGCGCCGTCCAGGTTGGATATGTACCCCGCCCTGCAGCGCCTGCTGCCGTGGCCGGAGGCCGCGCGCCTAGACGAGCTGGCCCCGGCTAACCTTGAGGTGCCTTCCGGTTCCCACCCACGCATTTCCTACGCGGAGGGCCGCCCCGTAACCCGGGTCAAGCTCCAGGAGTGCTTCGGCCTCGCCCAGTCCCCCGAGTGCGCCGGCGTGAAGGTATTGTTCCACCTGCTTTCCCCGGCCGGGCGCCCGCTCGCCGTCACCGATGACCTGACCTCCTTCTGGTCCGGCCCTTACGCGCAGGTGCGCGCGGAGATGCGCGGGCGCTACCCCAAGCACCCGTGGCCGGAGGACCCGTGGAGCGCGCCCGCCACCGCGCGGACCAAGAAGCGCATGTGACTAATCCTTAAAAAGGTTGTCCCCCGGCCCCAGGCGAATCGCCCCCTTGGCCGTGGCCAGGTCCACCACTTCGCCTTTTTGCATGACCACTACCTCGCCGGACTCCACTAGCTCCCCGGCAACATCGCGGGCCAAGTCCATCAGGTCCCGCCAATCCTCCCCGCCAACGACCCTGGCGGCCTCCGATGGGCAGATGGTCTTACCGTCGCGCCCGCGCAGCAGGGCACGCTCCGCGGCCGCGATGCGCTCCCGCCGGCCTTCTTCCGTTGGCTCCCACCACGGCTCACCGCGTTCACCGAGCGCGACCTTGGCATCGTGGACCCGGTAGCGAACGGCATCGCCCTCCGTCTTGACCAACCGGCGGGCGTCCATGAGCTCCTTGACCAGTTGTGATTCCAGCGACCCCGGGATGGAGGGATCCGTGGCGCGCCACTTACGCCCATTGACGATGATGTAGCGGCCGTCTTCCGTACGCTCTTGTTCTCCCATGCGGCCAGACTACCCAAACCCGCCGCGCACAGCCTGGGGTTTGCGCGGTCGATGCCCATGGCGCGGGCGGGGATTAGTAAAATCAACGGCACATGATTGACAACTTCTTGCGCCCACCGCGCACCGCGACGGAATGGCTGGCGGATATCGCCCGGGTACTGGCCACCCTGCTCACGTTCGTGCTGCTTTTCCAGCTGGGCATCTTCGAGGCCGGCATCATGGCCTTTGCCCTCCCCGGCCTCATGCTGCCGAAGTTCATGGGCCTAAGCGGCGCCGCCGACCTCTTTTCGGTAACCGTCATCCTGGTCGCCGCGCTGAGCAACATCTTTGGCCTCTACGCCACCATCCCCGGGTGGGACCTCGTAGTCCACGCCGTGTGCACAGCGGTGATCGCCACCATCGGCTACCTGCTGCTCGCCCGCTTAGGTCTGCTGCCGATGCCCGAGGCGCGCGAATACACGGCCGCGCACGGCCTCATTTTTAGCACCATGATTGGCCTAGCCCTGGGGGCGGCGTGGGAAATGGTGGAGTGGATAGGCTTCCGCTTTACGCCCGCCGACGTCATGGTGGATTACGATGACACGGTCACGGACCTTTTCGCCGACGCCCTAGGCGCCCTGATCGCCGGCGCCGCCCTGGCGAGGCTGCGGGTCCTCAAGCCCCCACGTGATGCCTAGCGCTTGCTTGGTACCATCGCCCCATGTCCATCAATTCCCCGGAGAACCTCAAGCTCTTCCTCCCCACCGAACAGGAAGAGCAGATCCAGGGCATCTTTGAGCGTCTCGCCGCACGGGGATTCCCGCGCCAGAATCAAACCCCTCACATCACCGTCACTTTCGCGAAACGGATGCAGATGCATGTGGTTGAGCGCGCCAAGGAGCTGCTGCCGCCGCTCCTGCCCTGCCAGCTTTCGCGAGTGGGCACCGTCATTTTTGGCACCAAGCGAAAACAAACGATTGCCTGGCTCCTCGAGGCCCCCGAAGAGCTTGAGGGCGCCGCGCGTGA
Organism: Corynebacterium endometrii; assembly: GCF_004795735.1. Classification (NCBI taxonomy): domain Bacteria; kingdom Bacillati; phylum Actinomycetota; class Actinomycetes; order Mycobacteriales; family Corynebacteriaceae; genus Corynebacterium; species Corynebacterium endometrii. The sequence continues at coordinate 127,736 of NZ_CP039247.1, read as the reverse complement.
ACTCTCCGCCCTCAATCCGGAAGGCCGCGGCCACCGGTGGACCCCGCACCTAACCATGGGCCTGCGCATCCCCCGTGCCCAGGTGCCGGACTACCTTGCGGCCCTGGATGAGGAAACCTCACCCCACTTCCGCCACATCACCGCCCACAGGGCCGTGTTCTGGCGCTCGGGCACCGGCGAGCTCACAGAGCTGGGCTAGGGCTGGGCTAGGGCTGGGCTGGCGGGGCCAAGCAATCTGGTGGGCCCCAGATGCAAAGGCACCCGGCCGCGTATATTTCGCGGCCGGGTGAGTTGTCTCCTCGTTGGCTTAGGTGCCGGAGGGCAGCTCAGCGAGGAGAGGAAATAGTCTTAGAATCGCAGGTCACCGGGAAGAATCTTCACCAGGCCAGTCGCCTGAGCGATGGCCGCCAATGCCTCGATTACCGCCGCCGCGATGCCGGCGCCGGCAAAGCCGGAGGAAACGGAGGAACCCTCAGGCTGAGAGGACGAGCCCGTGGAATCCCCACCGTTGCCGGAGCCCTCGCCGAACCACCAGTCCTCAAGGGTCAGCTTCGCCACGGTGGTGTTATCGATGTAGTCACCGCGGACCGGATCGGTGCCGGTTACCTTCGCCTTGATGTCCTCAGAGCCCGCACCCTTGAAGAAGAATGGGACAACCTGGTTGGTGTGATCGCCGGAGTACCAGTCGTGGCCCTCAGGGATGATGCCCTTTTCACCATTCATGGCATTGAAGCGGACGCCCTCGCCGCCCTCGCCGCGCTCTTCGGCGCCGGAGAGGTAGCCGGTCTCATGGTCAGCGGTGACAATCAGCAGGGTCTCATCCCATGAGGAGTTCTCCTCCACCCAGGCAACCGCCGCGTCAACCGCCGCGTTGAAGTCCTGCACCTCTTCAATCTCACGCGCAGAATCATTCGCGTGACCGGTCCAGTCAATTGCGCCACCCTCAATCATGACGTGGAATCCGTCTTCATCCTGGCCCAGAACGTTCAGGGCGCCCTTGGTCATGGTCGCAAGATCGGTCACGTCATTGCGAGGATCGGAATAAGGGGCCTCGGCCGCGCCGGCGCGGGCCTGCTGCAGCGTGGTGCTTACCGGCGCCAGGCCAAAGTACTTCTTATCAGCCTCAACATCGCCATTCGCCAGGGCCTCGAAGGACTCCTTGGCCTCTACATACTGCCAGCCGGCGGAGCCGTTCTTCAGGGACTCGAAATCAGCCTGGGACAGTGCGGAGTAATCCGGGGTGTCACGCTTGACGTTGGAATCATCATATTCCGGGTGGCCCGCACCCATCACCACGGAGAGATCAGACTTGATGATCTCATTGGCAATCTCGGTGTAGTTGTTGCGGTTCTTGTTATGCGCGGACCAAGCGGCCGGGGTGGCATGGAAGAACTGCACGGAGGACACAACGCCCGCGGCCTTGCCCTGAGCAATTGCGCGCTCGGAGGTGTTTTCCATCGCGTGGCCGTATGCCGATACGCCAAGGGTGCCGTTTTGTACCTTCATGCCCGTGGCCATGGCGGTGCCGGCCGCGGCGGAGTCCGTGGCGCCCTCATCCACGTAGGTGTGGGAGCCCCATGCGGCCTCCGGATCGTAAGAGCCACCATTGGGGAAGGTGGTCATGGACAGGCGGTTGAAGTCCTCGAAGGTCTGCACGGACTCGCCCGGCTGCTCCGTGACGGCACCAAACTCGCCGTCAACGGTGTACTTGGACTGGCCGGTCTCATAGATGTTGTTGTAGGCGATGTGACCGTAGCCCATACCATCGCCAACCATGTAGATAATGTTCTTCGGGGCGTTAGATTCCTGGGCGTAAGCCGGCGCCGCCATGCCTGCAACCAGGGAGGTTGCCACCAGCGGGGCGGCGATGCGAGCGTTAATGCGCATTAGGTGATTCCTTAACAACTAAAAGTGACTAGCTTCCCGCGCTAATGCCAGCTGCTTGCCAGCTTCAGCGCTCAGACCGGGAATCTACAAGCCCTTTATGTTATTTCGAGGAACCCAAAGTTAACTCTCCCGAAAGTCTAAGTAACACGCGCCTTGGAAATCTCTGGCTCCTCAAGGTTCACCCGGGCGGGCTACCCCCCACTGCTGCCACGAAAGGTAGCCGCACATGACAATGACGAGGGTCAACAGGGCGTATCGGATGAGCTTGGCGCCGCCACCCAGGACGGTACGGGCGCCCAGTTGGGCGCCAACGATGTTCGCGATGGCCAGGACGATGGCCAGCCCCCAAATGACGTGCCCGCCGGCGATAAAGGTAACCAGCGCGCCGACGTTGGTGCAGGTGTTGACCACCTTGGCCATGGCCGCGGAACGAAGGAAGTTCTGGGAGAAGATGGCGGTGAAACTCATGATGAGAAACATGCCGGTGCCGGGGCCGAAGATGCCGTCGTAAAAGGCGATTGCGGCCACCGCGCCTAGGGCTGCCCAGACCCGCCAGCCGGCGCGGGGGACCTCGGACGAGCTGGCGCCGAAGGCCGGGCGAAGCGCGACGAACGCGCCGACGCCAAGCAGCAAGACGATGACCAACGGGCGCATGACCGCGGAATCGATGAGGGACGCCGCCAGCGCGCCGATGCCAGAACACGCCATGGCCACGCCGCCATAGATGGCCAATTCCCGCGCGGGCGGGCGGACCTTGCGGTAGAGCGTGAACGCCGCGGACGCGGTGCCGGAGACCGCCGCGACCTTATTGGTAGCCAGGGCTACCGCCGGCGCCATCTGCGGAAACGCCGCCAAGATCAGAGGAATCAGCACCAAGCCTCCCCCGCCGATGACCGCGTCAACCCAGCCGGCGGTGGCCGCGCCGCCAACCAGCAGCGCCCAGGTACCCATGCCAATATCCATGCAAGAAGTTTTACACGGCCGCGGGGGCGATCGCGAAGAGGGAGGTCCTGCGGAACACAGCGTAAGGTGGACGGGGCTTAAGTAGACACAACGCAGAAGTAAAAGGAGGCGGGCATGGCGGTGGCGCGCTGGACCGTGGTGGTAGCGGCCTCCCTGGGCCTGGGTTGGCTATTTACCCGCTGGGGAGTGCCCGCCGCCTGGATCCTGGCGGCGATCATCTGCTCCGCGGCCATGGCACTAGGCACGGGTAAGGAACTAAAGCTCGCCGCGTTTCCATACACGCTGGCCAGGGGGCTAATCGGCATGCTGGCCGCGCTACCCATGAGCGTGGCGGCGGGCGGCGAGCTTCTACGATTTTTGCCGCCCGGTCTCTTTGTCTCCATCCTGACGGTGGTGGTGGGCATCCTGGGCGGCATGCTGCTGCACCGCGCCCAGCCCAGGGCAATCTCCTGGGAGACCGGCATCCTTTCCATGCTGCCGGGCGGCGCCTCCATGATGCCCATGCTGGCCGCTGAACTGGGCGCGGACTACAGGTACGTGTCCCTGACCCAGTACCTTCGCCTGCTGGTGGTGAGCTTCTCCCTCCCGCTAGTCACGGCGCTGATGGTGCTACCCGGTGACCGCGGCGGGGCGGGCGGCTTTGGCCAGCCCTCTCACACCTGGTGGGTCATACTGCTCGTTGTGGCCATTGCGCTGGTGGGCGGCCCCGTGGCCAAGAAATTGCGCATACCGGCGCCCTATATTTTTGGCCCCATGTTGCTGACGGTCGCGGTAGGCCTCGCCTTGCCCGACGGCACCACGCTCGCCCCCATCGAACCCCTCCAGATTTTTGCGTTCTTGGCTATCGGGTGGATCTGCGGCGGATCGTTGAGCGTTGACGCGTTGAAGGCCTTTGCCAAGCAGCTGCCGGCGACTATCGGGTTTATCGCCGCGCTGATGGCGGTGTGCGCGTTGAGCGCCTGGCCGCTGGTGTGGTGGCTGAATATCACCTACTTCGAGGCCTACCTGGCCACTACCCCGGGGGCGCTGGAGACCGTGCTGGCCCTCGCGGCCGAGGGCGGGGCGACCGCCGCCGTAGTAGCCGTCCAGCTCATCCGCATCATCTTTGTGCTAGGTATCGCCAGTTATCTGCCGCAACTACTCAACCTGGGCCGGGGCTGGAAGCGGAGGCACGGCCGGTAGTTTGGCGGGGCTGGGGTTGGGGCCTGGCGGCGGCTGGGTTTGGGGCCTGGCGGCGGGGGTATACGGCCGGTTGATTGATTGCCAATTGCATTGTGCAAGCCTCGTGAGGGCGGCCGCGTTGATCGAGCTCAGCGGGGCATGACAGTGGACGGTTTCGCGGCCGGTCCGGCGATTTTACCCCCAAGTGTTCGAATTTAAAAATTGCTATTGACGAGGGAAAATAGTGGTGAGATAATTAGAACATCTAATCGATAAGGGGTCCGGGAGGGGGGTCACGGTGCGTACCAAGAGTCAACAGATAAATGCAACGGTTGAGCGCGCCGTCTCCGCGCTCTCGGAGCTCAAGGATCTGATGGCGAATGTTGACGATATTTATTTCGGCTCAATCTGCGACTCGCTCGAACGCCTTGAGTTTGCCGTGAACTATAAGACCATCACGGATGCCGCATTCGCGTTCATCGCGGAACGTGATGACGCTGGTCGCCGCGTGGGCTCAACCAAAGCCGTTGATTACCTAACCGCCCGCCTCCACATCACCCGGCAAGAGGCATTTGCCCGCATCAAGGCCGGCAACATGCTCTTCGCCGAGGAGGAAGAAACGGAACTGGACTTGGGTCCGGAACCGGAGCCGGAGCAAACCGAAGCTGATTTCTCCGCTGCGGAATCTGAAGAGGCGCGCCGCCGGCGCGAGGAAGAAGAGGAACGCCGCCGCGAGGAAGAGCGGCACAAAGCCGAAGAGGAGGCCAGGCGCCGCAAAGAGCGCGAAGCCAAGAAGAAGGAAGAACTGCGCAAGAAGCTGCTCGAGGAAGCCGCACGGGCCGCGAACCGCGAGAAGGTGCAGATGATCGAGCAAGAGCTGCGCGCACTCGTGAAATACAGCCAGCCCGGCCCCAATGAACTTAGGCTCCAGGCCCTCGATTACGCCGAGACCCACAGCCTGGACGATACCCGCGCTTGGCTCCGCAGGCTCGTTGGCAAGGCTAATGCCAACGCGGTGACCCCGCGCAATAAGAAGGACCCCTACGCCTCCACGCGCAAGCGCGAGTTATGGATATCCCGTCCGGATCAGGACGGGGGTTGCCGCATTGGCGGATACCTGGATGCGGTTACCGCGACGCTGGTGAAAAATGCCCTGGCCCCCGCATTACAGCCGGGTGGGCCGGATCTTCCGCCCGAGGAAGACACCCGCACGGTAAATCAACGCCGCCATGATCAGCTCGCTGCGATTGTGGCCAACTGGTCCGAGGAGAAGGCCTCCAAACACCCAAGCGGCGGCCTAGGCACCATCGTCATCTCTGCGACGGTAAACCAGCTCAAGGAGCTGAGCCCCGATACGCTGTTGCCCACCACCGTGGGCACCATGCTAAGCCCCAACGACCTGCTGCGCCTGGGCGCTGCAGCCAGCGACTTCCTGATGATTACCGATAACAAGCAGTTCAAGCCCCTAGCGCTTGGGCAGGGACAGCGCACGGCGAGCTTCTTCCAACGCATCGCCCTGGCCGCCGCATACATGGTGTGCACGGAACCCGGGTGTGACAAGCCCGCGAGGGAGTGCGACATGCACCATATGGTGGCGTACTCGATGGGCGGGCCGACGGACGCAAACAATATGTCGCCCGTCTGCCGCTGGGACCACGTCAATATCAATGATTACCGGGACGGCCGCAACAACATGGGCTACATCGACCGGGACCCCGAGACCGGCCTGGTTGGCAAGTACCACGCGGACGGAACATTCGAGGTCAATGAGACCGTCGGAGCCCAGATGGGAGCCACCCGGTTGCTAAGGAACGAAGTTAACGGCACCGCCGAACACTTGACCGGCAAGCCGTGGACTCCGCCCGATGATGGCGGTGGCGGAGGAAATCCCCCAACAGACAAACGGCAGCCCGAGGGCGGGCAGGTATCAGTACAGCACGCGAACGACTTTGAGGAACATGACAATCCCCCGGCGTGGCTGTTTGAGGAAGATGACTACTACCACGTTGATGAGTACCACGCTTACGAGCCTGAAGATGGAGCGGCCTAGTTAGGCTCTCCCCGGAACAGCACGAAGCCCAGTCCCCCACGCGAAAAGTAGGGGGAGACTGGGCTATAGGCGCGTCCGCGGTGGGCAGGCAGCAGCGGGCCGTGCAGCATGCTGCCTACTGGTTGGATTAGTCCAGGATTGTCTCGCGGAGGATGGACATCGGGATGGAGCCGAGGGAGAGGGCCTTCGCGTGGAATTCGCGGGGGGTCATTCCCTGCGCTACCGCCTCATCGCGGGTCTGCTGCCAGAGGCGCTGACCAAGAGCATAGGACGGGGCCTGGCCGGCCCAACCCAGGTAGCGGTTGACCTCGAAGGCGAGGTTCTTGTCATCCATCGCGGTGTTCTCACGCAGGAAGGACTTCATGTGTGGCTTGTCCCAAACGCAGGAGCCATCAGGCATCTTCTTGGATAGGTGGAGTCCGATGTCCACCACTACCCGGGCGGCGCGGAGGCGCTGCGCGTCGAGGAGGCCCATGCGGTAACCAGGGTCATCCATGTAGCCCAGCTCCGCCATGAGCTGCTCGGCGTAGAGGGCCCAGCCCTCGCCGTGGCCGGAGTTCCAGCAGGCCAAGCGGCGCCACATGTTGAGATCCCCCTGCGCAACCTGCTGGCCAAGCTGAAGGTGGTGACCGGGTACGCCCTCATGGTGGACGGTGGTCAGCTCCTGCCAGGTGTGGAAGGTAGTCTGGCCTGCCGGTACGGACCACCACATGCGGCCGGGGCGGGAGAAATCCTCGGTGGGAGGGGTGTAGAAGATACCACCGGTTCCGGCGGGATCGATCTTGCACTCGATGGTCTTGATCTGCTCCGGGATATCGAAGTACTCGCCGTCCAAATCGCGGACGACTCGATCGGCGGTCTCCTGCATCCATTCCACCAGCGCATCGGTGCCCTCGAGGGTGTAGCGCTCATCGGCATTCAGCTTGCGCATGGCCTGGCGGATGCTGCAGTCCTCGCCGTAGAGCTCGGTGGCGATGGCTTGCTGCTCGGCTCGGATTTCCTCGAGGCGATGAAGGCCCCACTCGTAGGCCTCGTCGAGGTCCACGGTGTCACCGACGAAAAGCTTGGAGAAGCGTTCGTAGCGCTCGCGACCGAAGGCATCCTCGGTGGGGGCGTTCGGCTGCAGTTCCGCGGACAGCCATCCGGAGAACTCCTCGAAGGCTTGCTTGGCGTTTTCCACCTCGGTGGAGTCCTCGGGCTGGCCGAGTCCATCGAGCACGGAGGTGGCGTCCGCGAGGGCGTTGCACTGGCCAATGACCTCATTAATCTGGCGGGTCGCCGCCACGTGGCCATGGGAGGCGGCCTCCAGTAGGGACTTCTTGTAGCCCTCCAGCGCGTGCGGGACCTTGTCCAGGCGGGAGCGGATGGCGTCGAGCTGCTCGGGCGTCTCCTGCGGCATCTGTGCCAGGGTGTCACGAATGTCCTGGACCGGTGAGGCAAGGTTGTTGAGCTGGCGCAGATCCTCGCCGTGGTGGTGCAGATCCAGGTCCAAGACCAGGCGATCGCGCAGCACGGCGGCGGTGACGTAATCTACGTGGTCAAAGTCGTCCTCATCATCGGATTCATCGGTGGAATCATCCAAGGCGTCCAGATCCGCAATCATCTCGCGGGTACGATCAGCCACCGCGCCCCAGTACTCGGGGGAGTAATCCTGCAGCTCGCCATCGAAGCCCTCGATGCCCCACTCGGTGGCCGCGGTTGGGGATAGCTCCGCTAGGTCTGCCAGGAAGTTGTCACAGGATGCGTCCAGCAGGGAAGGCTCGCGCGGCGCTGAGTTTTCTCCCGCGTTGGATCCCGTGCCCTTGGCTGGGTTCTCTACAGAATACTCTGAAGTCATAACGGCGTAGTCTATCGCTTAGATCTGATGCTGGAAACTTGAATCACAGGTGATCTTCACCAAATTTCAGCAAAACCCCGGTTTTCTGGGAGGATTCACGGAGGATTTACTCAGCCCATTTTGGCCCCAGCGGGCTCCAGCCGGCGAATTTATCCAAAACCGCGGCGGGGTCCTCATCCAGGACTATGGCATCCACGTAGCGCTGCTTGATGAATCCCGTGGCGGCGAACTGGGCCAATAGGTCCTTAAAGGGGCTCCAGAAGCCATCGATATCTATAAGGCCCACGGGGCTATCTATGTGGCCTAGCTGCTGCATGCATAGGACCTCGGTGATTTCCTCGAGGGTTCCAATCCCGCCGGGGAGGCAGATGAAGGCCTCGGACAGCTGCTCCATGCGGGTTTTGCGCTGCGCCATGGTGTCTACCACCTCGAGCCTGGTCAGGCGGGGGTGCGCCATCTCGCGGTCCACCAGCTGCCGGGGGATGACGCCGGTGACCTCCCCTCCGGCCTCCAGCGCGGCGTCAGCGACGGTGCCCATCAGCCCGACGTTGCCGCCGCCATACACCAGCGTGATACCCCGGGCGGCGAGCTCCGCGCCCAGGGTTTGGGCGGCCTCCTTGTATTTAGGGGACAGGCCGAAAGCGGAACCACAATACACAGCAACAGACTTCATGCATTCCAGCATAAAGCTAGGCTGGGCGCCATGAAAGACGTAGCGCAGCTTGTTCGTAGCGCCCAGCGTGTGGAGGTGTTCACGGGGGCCGGCATGTCAGCGGAGTCCGGGCTGGATACCTTCCGGGACCCGCAGACGGGCATCTGGTCACGCGTGGACCCCACGGCCATGGCCAGCATCGACGCCTGGGCGCGGGACCCGGAGCCCATGTGGGCGTGGTACCTCTGGCGGGCGGAGGTGGCGCGGCGGGCGGAGCCCAATGCGGGCCATCGCGCCATCGCGCGGTGGGCGCAGGCGCTAAAAGCGCGCGGCGGGCGACTGACGGTGACCACGCAAAACATCGATGATCTGCACGAGCGCGGCGGGATGACGAACGTGGTGCACCTGCATGGCTCGCTGTATTCCTACCGTTGCTGCATGTGCGCCCGCCCCTGGCGTGGCCCCGTGGAAAGGCTGGAGGAGGCGGTGCCCCGGGCCACGCCGCCGGCCTGCCCGCTGTGCGGGAACCTGGTGCGCCCGGGCGTGGTGTGGTTCGGCGAGCCGCTGCCCCATCGCGAGTGGGATGAGGCGGAGCGGCGCATGACGGAGGCGGACCTGGTGGTGATCGTGGGGACCTCCGGCGTGGTGTACCCGGCGGCGGGCCTGCCGCGGCTGGCCCACGAGTTGGGCACGCCGATCGTTGAGATCTCGCCGGCGCCCACCGAACTCACGCCAATAGCGTCCCACTTCATCGAGGGCACCGCGGCGACGGTTCTTCCGGGGTTGGCGGATGCCTGCTAAGCAGGTGCTATAAGGGCGGCGAATTCTATAGTTATACAGGTAGTTTGGACATTTTGGGGGTAGACCATGCGGTCTAAATCTACCCCCGCAACGTTAGACAAAGCGGTCTAAATCTGTTTATTATTCACGCATGAATAAGGCAGAACCGGCATTCTCACGGCTACAAACACCAGCGGCAAAATGTCTCCACCTGGTGCGCCTTAACCCCATCATCACGCGCAGCGAATTAGTTGAACTAACCGGTTTGTCGCAGCCCACGATCACCCGGGCCGTCGGCTCGCTTTTGGACGCCGGCCTCATCCAGCAGCGCATGGACCTCACCCGCTCCCATGGCCGGGGCCGCCCCACCGTGCCGCTGGAGCTGGCAACCAATAACTGGATGCTGGCCGGCATTGCGGTGGGCACCAAATCCACGCACATTGCGCTCTTTGACACAAAGGGGCGCCCGTTGCGCGATCTTGACATCGAAACCCACGTGGCGGAGCTGACCCACGAGGACTTCATCGAGCACATCATCGCCGGCGTCCACCGCCTGAGCACGGGGCTGGACTACACGCTGGTGTCCATGGGCGTGTCCACCTCAGGGCGGGTGGACGAGGACGGCCGCGTCTACGCCCCGAACCTGGGCTGGGATGGCCTGGACGTGCCATCGCTATTGCGTAACCACTTCGGCGTGCCGGTCATCGTGAGCTCGGCGATTCCCGCAATCTTGGGCTCGGAAACTCAGGCGGCGGATCTCTCCGAAACGGCGCCGGTGCTGGTGCTTTTCGCCGACGACTCCATCGGCGCCGCCCTGTCCAATTCCTCCGGCGTCCGCCAGATTGTCCCGTTGCCCACCGTCAGCTCCGATCTGCTCAACCTCGACGGTGCGGCGGCGGAGAGAGCCCTGACCACCGCCGGCGTCCTAAAATCGCTGAAGGACGCGGGGGCGGGCCAGGAATCGTTGGCCGCGGCGGTGGCGGCGGGCGAAGATACCGGCAGTGGTGCCGGCGCCACGGCGCGGGCCATCCTGGATGAGCGGGCCAGGCTGCTGGGCGAGGTGGCCGCGGAGCTTATCGATGAATACCGCCCGGCGACCGTAGTGGTGGCGGGTTCCGCCTTCTATTCGGATTCCTCCGCGCCCAAGAAGTTCGCCGCCTCCGCCCGCGCGGCCTGCTCCACGCCCACCGAGGACGTTGAGCTGCGGATGATCCCCACCCACCGCGAGATTGTCCGCGCCGTGGCCCGCGCAGTGGCGCTGGACCAGCTGCTGCGCACGCCGCTGGCCCTTGGAAAGACCCTGGAGCGGGCCTAGCCCCGCTTATTCCTCGGCGCCTTGCGGGGCTCGGTGGCGAGGACCTGCTTGACGGAGGGGACGCCGGAGATAAGGTATGAGCGCAGGCCCACCTCGCGGGCGCCGGCCACCCATGAGGGATTGGCGTCAAAGTACAAGGTGTCCTTCACCGTCGCCCCCAGCGCGTCCACGGCCACGGCATAGGCGCGCGGATCCGGCTTAGCCACGCCGATGTCGCAGCTCATGGCAACCGCGGCGAGATCACCTAGCCACGTGTGCTTCGCGCGGACCAGTCGCGCGAGCCCCACCGGCAGGTTCGCCAGCACGCCGACCTGGTGCCCCTCATCGATGAGCTGTTCGGCGTAGGCCACCATGTCCTCATTGGCGTCAAGGCGCGCACCGAAGTCCGCGGCCACCGCCTCTGCAATGGAAAATTCCACGAGCCCCGCGCGGTTGGCCACCTTCTGCCACCACTGCTTGTCTGAGATCAGACCCGCCTCATACTCGGGGCGAAGCTGCGAATACACCCGCCAGAACGCCTCAGGGTCCTCCACTCCCGCGGCGGCCTCGATGCGCTGGCGGTCCTCGGGGCCAGGCCCTTCGAGGAGCACGCCGTAGAGCGAGAACACAACATTTGGCATGCCCCCGATTTTAGCCATTACTCCCCCTGCGGGTTCCCGGGGGTGCGGCGGCATGGCCACAAGCCACGGAGGCGTGGGGCGGGGCCCAAAGGGGGCGTCGGAATAATGCGGCTAAGGCTGACGCTGCCCCAGGCCTGCGTCGATGCGCAGCAAACCTGAGCCATCGTTGCCCACGAGCTTGAGGCGGTCGATGATCTCTGAGACGGTGGCCTCCTCCTCAACCTGCTCGTCCAGGAAGTCGTTGATCAGGCCGCGGGAGTCCAGGTCCTTGACTTCATCAGCGATGCGGGCAATCTGGCGGATCTGCTCAGAGACGTGCTTTTCATGGGCCAGCGCCGCCTCGAAGGCATCCAGCGCGGTGGCGGCCTTGACGGGCGGGAGCTCGATGGTGGTGAGCTCAACGCGGTAACCGCGATCCATGAGGTGCTTGGCGAAGCGCTCGGCGTGCTCACGCTCCTCTTCGGCCTGCGCCGCGAACCAATCACGCATGCCGGTCATGGAGAGGTTGTCCATCTCATAAGCCAGCTGCGTGTAGACCAGGGCGGCCTGGTGCTCGGAATTGACCTGATCGTTAAGTGCCTTTTCTAGTCGCTTATCCATAGCGCCCCACAATACCCGCGCTTAATCCAGCGTGCCGGACAGCCGGTCAAGGCGCTGCTGGCTCTGGTCATCCAGGCCCACGAATTCCACGGATGTACCCTTCGCCTCATACTTGGCGCGAACGGCGTCCAGGGTGGCGACCGTGGAGGCGTCCCACACGTTGGCCTGCGTCAGGTCCACGGTGACCGGTCCCGGCAGGTTGTAGTCAAAGGCGTAGACCAAATCATTAGAGGAGGCGAAGAACAGCTGCCCCTTGACCCGGTAGGTATCCCCGCGCAGCTCCACGGAGACCACGTGGGCAACCCGGCGGGCAAAGGCCACCATCGCGGCGAGCACGCCCGCTATGACTCCCACCGCCAGGTTGTGCGTGGTCACCGTACCAACGACCGTGACCAGCATGACCATAGTTTCTGATGCCGGCATCACCCGCAGCGTGCGCGGGTGCACCGAACGCCAGTTGATGGTGTTCGCGGAGACCACGATCATCACGGCCACCAGGGCGGCCATGGGGATGGCCCCCACGGTCTCCCCGAGGACCATGATGAGGATCAGCAGGAATACGCCGGTCAACAGCGTGGATAGGCGGGTGCGCGCCTGGGCATCCTTGACGTTGATCATGGTCTGGCCGATCATGGCGCACACGCCCATGCCACCAATCAGAGCGGAGGCGATGTTGCCGATGCCCTGCCCATAGGATTCCCGCGTCTTGTCAGAGTGCACCTCCGTAATATCATCCACCAGCTTCGCCGTGAGCAGGGATTCCATCAGGCCGACGAGGGCCACGCCCACCACGTAGGGCGCCAGGATGGTCAAGGTCTCAAGCGTAAACGGCACGTCCGGGATGAACAGCCCAGGCAGGGACGTGGGCAGCTCCCCCTGGTCCCCCACGTCCGGCACCCGCCAGCCTGTGGCCAGCGCGATGGCGGTAACCACCACGATGGCGATGAGCGGCGCCGGGATGACGGTGGTGATCCGCGGCCAGACAATCATGATGGACAGGCCGATGCACACTAGCGCGTAGACCTGCCACGGCACGTTGGTCAGGTGCGGAAGCTGGGCGGTGAACATCATAATGCCCAGCCCGTTGACGAACCCCAGCATCACGGAGCGCGGAATAAAGCGCATCAGCCTGGCCACGCCCAGGGCCGACAGGACGAGCTGCAGGATGCCGGCTAGCAGCACCGCCGCAATCACGTAATCGGCGCCGTATTCATGGGATAGCGGCGCGATGACCAGCGCCACCGCGCCCGCCGCCGCGGAGATCATCGCCGGGCGGCCACCGGTGAACGCGATGGCAATGCACATGATCACCGAGGCAAACAGGCCCACCTTGGGGTCCATGCCCGCCAGGATCGAAAAGGACAGGACCTCTGGAATCAGAGCCAGCGCCACCGCCAGGCCACCGAAGATCTCCTTGCGCAGCCGCGCCGGCGAGGAAAAAGCGAAGCGGAAGCTATCTGCCACGCCGGTTGGCGCCTGTGGCTCCGCCTCAGCGGTCTGATTAAACTTGTTCACGGATAGCAGCTTAAACCCCGCGCCCCCGATTGCTAATCCGGCAGGCCCCGGCGTAGGGCGCCAAGGTTGGGTGGGGTCCATGGGATTGAGGGGGCCTTACGCCCCGGCGTGCGACGGGAGGGCTGGTGTGCGACGGGAGTGGAGAAACACAAAATGGGAAACGCGGAAACGGCACGGGCAATCGCCATCGTGGGCGCGGGCCCGCGCGGGGCGTCCATCATTGAGCGCATCGCCGCGTACCTCAAGCGCTCGCCCGACGGTGCCGATCTGACCATCCACGTCATCGATGACGCGCAGCCCGGCGCGGGGCGAGTCTGGGCCACGGACCAGCCCCGCACGCTGTGCATGAACACGCTGGCCGGCGCGGTGACGCTGTTCACGGAGCCGGGCGCCACCGTCGAGGCGCCCGTGTTTGAGGGGCCTATCCTCTATGAGTGGATCCGGCTGCTGCGCGGCGAACGCGAGGGCATCGCACCAGCCAAGGCTGCCGTCTTTGACGAGTTTTCGCCCGAGGACTCGGTCATGCGGGGCTTCGCCGAGGAAATCGCGGCCACCCGGCCGGAGTCCAACCCGTCCCGCGCGCTCTATGGCGCGTATATCCACTGGTTCTACCGGGTCGCGGCGGCGCAGCTGCCGGATGGGGTGACGTTGGTGGAGCATCGCTCGCGGGTGGTAGCACTCGAGGCGCGGGGGCCGCGGGACGCGCTGCGGTTTGCCGACGGGACCGAGGTGTTGGCCGATGCCACCGTGCTGGCCACCGGCTGGACGGCCAATGGACCGTCCCGGCAGGAGGAGGCGCTGGCGGACTCCGGGATGACGTGGATCCGCCCGGATAACCCGCTGGACCAGCCCGTCGACGTACTGCCGGAAGGCGGCCCGGTGCTGGTGCGCGGCCTGGGGATGGGCTTTTTCGATCTGATGGCGCTGCTGACTATTGACCGCGGAGGATTGTTCGTTGAGGACGCGGGCGCACGCTCCGGGCTGCGCTATGAGCCGTCCGGGCGCGAGCCACACCTGGTGGTCACCTCCGGCCGCGGCTACCCGTACCTGCCCAAGAGTGAGTACAAATCGCTGCCGCCGGCGGCGAACCTGGAGCGGCTCTCTAAAGTCTGCGCGGCCCTTGGGGACACCCCGGCCGGTTCGCGAGCAATTGATTTTGGCGTGGAGGTGTGGCCGGCGATTGTCCGTGACGCCTACTCGGAGTATTACCGCACCCAGGCGCGGGTTGCACCCGGTACCCTCCGCCTCCCCTTGCCCGAGGTCCTGGCGCTCATTGACGGGGCGGACCTGGAGGGCGCGGCCTCGGCGGAAGAGGCATTCGGCGCGGTCAGGGCGCTAAACGCGGCGCTGGATGGGGTTAGCGAGGAGCCCTTTGACCTGGCCTATTGGATGGATCCGCTGGCGGGGTTCGCGGGATCCGTCGGGGAGCTCACGGCGCTTATCGGCGAGGGCATGGCGCGGGACATCCGCGAGGCGGTATCCGCATGGGACAGCCCCGTCAAGGCCGGGCTGTGGGCGGTGTCCGCGGCGCGCAAACCCTCCTCCATCTTGGGCTCCGAGGGACGCTTTACCCGCGCCTCCCGCGACGGTGCCTACGCCCAATTCGTCGCCACCGGCCAGATGGCCGGATCCGGCCCGCCGCTGTTTCGCATCCGCCAGTTGCTTGCGCTGACCGACTCCGGCCTCGTCGCATTCCTGGGCCCGCGCCCGGCGCTCAGCCTCGGGGAGGAATTCACCGTGACCTCGGGCGGGCGCTCGGCCAGTTCGGGCGCGCTGGTGGACGCCTGGATGCACGCGCCGGACATCACCAACCCGGAGGCCGGGGGCCTGTTCGATTCGTTGATCCAGGCCGGGCGCGTGCGCCCATTTCGGGACGGCCGTGCCTCCGCCTCGCCCGAGGTCGATCCCGCAACCCGCCGCGCGGTGGGCGGGGGCGGCGAGCCGGACGTCAGGCTGCACATCGTGGGTATTCCCACCCATGCGCAGCTCCCGGATACCACCATCTCCCCGATGCCCGGCACGGATCCGCTCATGCTGCAGGAGACGGATAAGGCCGCCAAGTCGCTGCTTCGGACGGTTGGCGTCCTCTAGCCCGTTACCCGCTACCCTCGCGGCCTAGCGGAACGGCACCTCGCCGATGGTGCGGCGCAGCTTGCGGGTGCGCAGCCGCTGCGGGTTGGCGGCCAGCGCCTCCATTGCCCGAACGGCGCAGATGACGTGCGCCTCCTTAGAGTTGGAGTAGAAGGCCTGCGCCTGGGCGGGGAGCTTGGGCACGGCGTGAAGCGGCAGGTCAGAGACGCTGAGCAGAGTGCCGTACGGGACTCGGTAGCGGTAGCCGTTGGCCGCCAGCGTGCAGGACTCCATGTCCACGGCCACGGCGGTGGAACCGCGCAGCCACTCCCAGAGTTCGCGGTTGGTGCGCCATTCCCAGTTGCGGTCATCCGTGGAGAGCACGGTGCCGGTGCGCATGAGCACGTTGTCCTCGCCGTAGACGCTTTCCACCGCCTTCTCCAGCGCGCGCTGGACCTCCGGCACGGCCGGGATTGGGCTATTGGCGCCCAGACGGTGATCGAGGATGTGGTCCTCACGCTGGTAGGCGTTGCCCAGGATGAGGTCCCCGATGCGCATGCGGCCATCGAGCCCGGCGCAGTGACCAATCATTATCCACGCCTCGGGCCGCAGGACGGCGAGGCAGTCAGTGATGGTCTTCGCGTTGGAGGGTCCCACGCCGATGTTGATCATGGTGATGCCATCCCCCTCCCGCGTCACCAGATCGAAGCGCGGCATCTGGAAGCGCGAGCTTAGCCCCAGAGAATCCGCATCTATATCCACCGCCTCGTTGGGGTGGATGGATTCCCCGTTGGGCAGCAGCAGCGCCTCGTAACGGGAGGCTTCATCGGCCAAGGCTCCCAGGCCGAAGCGGACAAACTCTCCGGTGTGCATGTCATAGTTGGTAAACAGGATGTACTTTTGCAGCGAATCCACCTTGATTCCGGTGTAGTGCTCGATGCGCGCGCAGGCGATATCAAAGCGCTGCGCCCCAAAGAGGAAGAGCGGCTTTTCCTTGCCGTGGAACGCGCGCCAATCACCGTCAACGATGGCGTCATTGACGTCATCCAGCGTGGGCCGTGGGATGTCACCGCGGCGCTCCGGGATGGCCCCGGCATCCGCGATGTACTCCGGCGGGATCTGCACCTTGGAGGCGCCCACATAAATATCGCACGGGTAGTTGCCGGTCAGGCGTTCAAGCATTTCCCGCAGGTAGGCCTCGATAATGTGCGGCTTGGAGATGGTGGCACTGTAGCGGCCGGCCTCATCCACGTAGCCAAAGGGTTCGGAGCGGTCAATTGGCCGCCATTCCCGGATGTCCACCATGAGCTTGGGGTAGGTGACATGGCGGTAATCCTCAAAGTTCCCGGCGGCCAGCGTGGCCCGGGCCAACTCGCAGGAGGCCTCATAGTGGTCTTTTAGGCGAACTATGGCTTGGTCCACGTCCTTGCAGTGCTGCAATTTGCTCATGGCCACCAGCCTAGCGGGCCGCGCGGTACCCCGCCGGATAGCGCAGTAACCCCGCCGGATATGGAAGGACCCGCTGGCCAAGCGCAACCAGCGGGTCCTTCTCCCCATGACAAGTGCCTTCAGGTGATGGTGCGAGGAGCAAGTGGAGCACAACCGCCACCTGTAAGTTAGGCAAGGCTTACTTTACCCCATTGTGGATAAGTGTCAACCCCCTCTTTAAAAAAATTGCCTACCCTGGGGGCCATGAGTCCCGCTTCGCTTCCCGATATCCGCAGTACCATCTCCACCCGCCTCAAAAAATACTGGCCGCGAACCTCCTCCTCGGCGCAGGATTTAGCCAGCGCGAACGCCCTACGCGAAGAGGTGGCGGCGGAAATCGCGGCCAAGCTGCGGGCGACCAAGCGCGGGGAATTTACTGAAGACGGTACGGATACCGAAGCCGGCACCGGCGAGGACGCCGCCAACAAACTCGGCGCGGCGATTGGCTCCCTGGCCTTGGGCGCCCGGCTCAAGCCGCGCGGCATCTTCGAGGATGACTGGACCGCCCGCCCCACCGAGAAGCGCCCGTGGCCGGTCATCATGATCCACGGCACGTGCGAGAGCAAGGGCAATTGGCAGCAGCTGGGCGAGGCCCTGCGCAAGGCCGGCTGGGCGGCATTCGCCCCGGACTTTGGCAACCGCGCCACGGGCGTCCTGGAGGACTCCGCCCGCCAGATCGGCGCCTACATCGAGGCGGTCCTGCAGGTCACCGGCGCGGAGCAGGTCATCCTCGTGGGCCACTCGCAGGGCGGCCTGCTGGCCCGGTACTGGATGCGCACGTACGGCACGGCGCACCTAGTCCGGCACGTGTTCTGCGTGGGTTCGCCGAACCACGGCACCACCCAGGGCGGCATCATCTCCCCGCTGGTGACCACGCGCCGCGGCGAAGAGGTCATGGCGTCCGTCATCGAGGCGTTCTTCGGCGCGGCCGGCGCCCAACAGATTGTGGGCAGCCCGCTGCTGGAGGAAATGGCGGCCGGCGGGGACCTGGAACCGGGGGTGCGCTACACCTGCATCGCCACGCGCGCGGACACGGTGGTGGTACCACCGGAATCCTGCTTCCTGGACGCCACCTCCGCGCCCGAGGGCACCGTCCGCAACATCTACGTCCAAGACTTCGACCGCCTGGCCGTGGTCCTCCACCAGGACCTGCCTATGGACAAGCGCGTGATAGCCATCATCACCACCATCCTGGAACAGCTGTAGCCCCCGGCGCTAGAGGCCCAGCCCGTCCAGGATGGAATCAAAGGCCGGGCCCACCTGCGTGCGCCAAAGGATGTCCACCCGGTCATCGCCCCGCCCCGGCCCGCCGTTGATGACCGCCACGGGTTTGCCGGCCTTCTTGGCGTCCAGCACGAAGCGGAACCCGCTCATCACGGCCAGGGAGCTGCCGGCAACCAGCAGGGAATCCGCCGCATCCAGCATCGCGTAGGCGGCGTCCTTGCGCCGCGCCGGGACCGGTTCGCCGAAGTAGACCACGTCAGGTTTTAGTAGCTCCGATCCGCAATCCTCACACCCGATGAGCCTAAAGCGCGCCACCACCTCATCCGGCAGCGCCACGTCGCCGTCCGGGTTGACGCTATCGACGTGGATGGATTCGAGGTAGCCGGGGTTGGCCTCGGACGCGCGGGCGTCAAAGTGCGCGCGGTCCTCCACATGCCCGCAATTCAGGCACACCACCTGGGCTAAGTCCCCATGCAGCGGCAGCACCGTGCCCTGGCCGGCCTCCGCGTGCAGCCCGTCGACGTTCTGGGTGAGCACGCCCGTGATAAACCCCGCCCGCTCCAGCTCCACCAGGGCGTAATGCGTGCGGTTCGGCTTGGCCCCGTTCATCACGCGCCACCCCACGAAGCTGCGCGCCCAGTAGCGGTGCAGCGCCCGGCGGTCATGGCGAAACTCCTGATACGTCATCGGCCGGTGCTTGTTCAGCGATCCCTGCGGGCCGCGGTAATCCGGCACCCCCGAATCCGTGGACACGCCCGCACCGGTGAGCACCAGGGCGGGGCGCTCCCGCAGCATGGCCAGCACGCCCGCAAGCGCCCGGTCCGGCGGGGTGGGCTCCGTGGTCTCCTCCACCACGCGCGCAATGGAACGCAGCGCGGAGGCGTGCGCGTGATTGATGGCGGAATCCGAAAAGCTCATGTGCTTAAGTATAGGTATGCCGCCATCAGCCCAGCGCCGTGCAACCGGCGCGTTCTACACGCCGCCGTTCTGGGCGGCCCAGGCGCATGCGCACCTTGACCGGGCGCTGCCGGGCTGGCGCGAATGGACCGTCTGGGACCCTGCCTGCGGGACGGGCAATCTGGTACAAAACCTCGAGGCCCCCCGCCTTTTGCTCAGCACGCTCGACGCCGCCGACCTGGCCTCCGCGCCCGGCGCGAAAGCGGCCGCGCAGTATGACTTTTTATCCGGCGATCCGGTCCCGGCCCCGGTGGACGCGGAGTTAAAGGCCGCCGCGCGCGAGGGCCGCCCCGTGTTATTCCTCATGAACCCGCCGTACGCCTCCTCCGCCAACCAGGATTCCAGCCACAAGGCCGGCGCCACCATTAACGCCACCGGCAGGGCCATGCGGGGCCTGGGCCCGGCCGCCCAGCAGCTCTACACCCAGTTCCTCTTCCGCATCATGCAGCTACAGGAAGAATACGGCTGGTCGCGGGTGGCGATAGGCATGTTTTCCTCGGCCAGGTTCATGGGCTGGCCAAAGTTCATGGGCCGGTTCTCCGAGCGCTTCGGTTTCGTGGACGGCTTTTATTTCAACGCCTCCGCCTTCGAGGACGTGGCCAACACCTGGGCAATCGCATGGACGGTGTGGGACAGCGCGCACGTTCCTGCCCCCACGATGCGCCTCGAGCTGCGCGCACCGGACGGCCGGGCCTTGGGGACCAAGAACATCCACCCCGTAGAGCGCCCGCTGTCCGCTTGGTTGAAGGAGGCCACCTCCCGCGCGCCTCGCAAAGCGGAACCGTACGTGCGGCTGTCCGGCGCGACGCGGGTGAATACCTCGGCCAACCCGCGCGGCTTTTTGACCCAGGACGCCTTCGGCTACCTGCATAATAACTCCGATTCCGTGGAGCATTCCGCCAAGTACGTGGGGCTGTATTCCACCGCCTTTGGCTCCGCCAACGGCGTCCCGGTCACCCCGGCCAACTTCGAGCGCGCATGCGTGGTCTTCGCCGCCCGCAAGGCCACTGTCCCGCCGCCCGCGCTCCAGTGGATGACCGGCCATGACACCTACCAGGCTCCCGGCCGCCTGCCCCGGGATTTTGTCAGCGATTGCGTAGTCTACGCGCTGTGTTCGCGCTCCGGCTCTCAGCAATCGGGGCTGCGCGGCGTCAAATATGCGGGTCACGCACTGGATGTGCACAATGAATTCTTCTGGCAGGGTGAAACGTTCGTGGCCCGGTGGCTGGCCGGGCGCACCCTGTCCGAGGAGGCCCGGCGGGTTCTAGCCCTCCTGGACCAGCTGGTCTCACTAACCCCACACTGCGTGGCCGACGCCGGCTTCCGCCAGCGCCTGCCCCACGCGCCCCAGTCCTGGCTCGCCGACTATTCCCGGGCCTTCACCGCGCTTGACGAGCGCGTCCACCGCCAGGTCATCGATCTTGGCTTCCTGCCATCTAGCATTAGTTTGCTTTGAGGTTTTTATCCGTCACCGTCAGGACAAACAGGGCCCCGGCCGCGCACAGCAGAATAACCGCAATGATCCGCATGCCGCTGGTGGTTGGCTCCTCGCCGAAGACGATTGAGATGACCGCGGAGGCGACCATCGCGCCGATGTTGGTAAACGTCCGGGACAGCCCCGAGGCGGAACCCATGGCGTTGGCCGGGGCCTGGACGTAGAGCGCGGCCTGGTTGGCCACGGAACACACGCCATGCGGGATGCCAAAGGCGGCCATGGCCAAAAGCAGCCACCACAGCGGGGAGTCCGCCCCCAGCAACACCAGCATGACCCCGCCCACCAGCAGCATGCCGGCGGTGAGCATGAGCTGGAAGAACAGCTTGGAGTTCTTGCCCGCCCAGATGGTGGCCGCCGCGCCCAGGATCATGGTGGGCAGCTGGATAAACCCGGCCATCGAGCTGGAATAGCCCTGCACCCCCTGCGCCCACTGCACAAACCCGTACGTCACCAGGTACATGCACAGGAGCGTTAAGAAGAAGCGCAGGAACGTGCGCGTGAGCGGCCCATTGTGCGCCACCATCACCACGTCGACGAACGGGTCCTTGTAGTTCTTCTCCCACAGCACGAATACCACGCCGGCGGCCACTCCCAGCACCACCAGCCACCAGGCCCCGCCGCGCACGTCGAGCAGAAACAGCAGCAGCGCCACCATGGAGCCTGCGAACAAGGCGATGCCCAGCCAGTCAATATCCTTCAACCCGCGCGGGGTGGTGGAGGCGGCGGGGCGGGCGGAATCGGGCGGCAGGTATGCGAGGGCGAGGCCCAGGGTTATCAGCGCGAATGGGATGTTGACCAGGAAAATTGCCTCCCAGCCAAACGCGTCCACCAGCACACCGCCCAGCACCGGGCCCACCGTGGCCGTGGCCAAGGAGGAAAAGGACACGGCGGATAGCAAACCCTTGGGGGTTTCGCGGCCGTGCCGGGTGGCATCGTCACGGATGAGCACCATCACCGCCGGGTACGCCGCGGAGGTGCCCACGCCGATGCCCAACCGGGCAATCAGCGCGCCGGCAAACGTGGGAAACAGCGTGGGAATAACCCCGCACACCGCGGTCACGATAAGGCCAAAGACATACACCTTGCGCGGGCCAAAGATGTCCGCGAACGTGCCGAAAGTGGGCATGAACACCGCGCTGACCAGGTAGAGGCCCGCGACCAGCCACACGGCCGTGGCGGCGCTGACGCCGGTCTGCATGGATATGGGAACCAGGGCCACGGAAATCATCGTGGTGTTAATTGGATTCAGCGCAGGACCCGGCAGCACCGCCGCCGCAAAACGCTTGCTCACGCGCTGTTCCATCAACACCCCTTTCCTTCCGGGTAACACCGTACTCCCAGCCCGCGCTATTGGGCCAGCGGCGTGGGCTATTAGACTGGGGCGTTATGACCACTCCCCTTAGCCCAGATACCGGCCAGCTCTACCAGGACACCCTTGAGCTGCTCACCACGATGATCCGCAACGCCTGCGTCAATGATCTCACCGCGGATTCCGGCCAGGAAGTGCGCAACGCGGACACCCTAGAGGAGTTCTTCGCCGGTTCCGGCGCGCAGATTCAGCGCATCGAACCGCACCCGGGCAGGGTGTCCATCATCGTCACCGTCCCGGGCGCCGACCCGGAGGCCGAGCCGCTGACGCTGCTGGGGCACACGGACGTGGTGCCGGTGGATGAGCCCAAGTGGACGCGCCCGCCGTTTGACGCCCATATCGAGGACGGCAGGCTCTACGGCCGCGGCTCCGTGGACATGCTGTTTATCACCGCGACCATGGCGGCCGTAACGCGTGAGGTTGCGCGCGAGGCCCAGCGCGGCAACCCGCCGGCCGGCACCCTGACCTTTGCCGGCATGGCGGACGAGGAGGCCCGCGGCGGCCTGGGCGCCGGCTGGATCTGGAATAACAAGCGTGACGCGCTGAGCTGGAAGAACTGCCTATCGGAGACCGGCGGCTCCCACCTCCCCGCGCTGGACGGTTCCGACGCCCTGGGTTTCAACGTGGGCGAAAAGGGCGCGGGCCAGCGCCGCCTGCACGTCCACGGCGATCCGGGGCATGGTTCCACGCCATTTGGCAAGGACTTTGCGATTGTGAAAATTGGCGAGGTGGCCCGCCGCATCGCCGCCGCCCAGCCGCCGGCGGTGTCCAATGAAACCTGGGAGGGTTTTGTCCGCGCCTTCCGCTTCGATGAGGCCACCGAAGCCGCGCTCATTGACGGCTCAGCCACCAATGAGCAGTACACCGCGTTTGGCCCGCTGACCGCCTACGCCCACGCCTTTTCCCACACCACCATCTCCCAGACCGTGCTGCGCGCCGGCGGCGCCATCAACGTGCTGCCCTCCCATGCCTACCTTGAGATGGACATCCGCCCGTTCCCCGGCCAGAGCCAGGAGGACCTGGACGCGTTTCTGGTGGAGGCACTGGGAGATATGGCTGGTGAGGTTGAGATTGAACACCTCATCACCGAGGACGCCACGCACTCGCCGGCCGCCGGCCCACTCTGGGAGGCCATCACCGCCACCGCCAAGGAGTTCTTCCCGGACGCGGACGTGGTCCCGGTCCACGCCACGGGCGGATCTGACCTGCGCTTTGGGCGCCGCGGCGGCGGCGTGGGTTACGGCTTTGCCCTCCACGCCAAGGCCCGCGACATGGCCGAGGCCAACTCCCAGCTCCACGCCCACGACGAGCACCTGCATCTGGAGGATCTCGCGCTGACGGTGGCCGGTTACCGCCGCCTCGTTCGGCGATTCATGAACCTGCCGCTTGACCCGCCGGCGAATTAGCCGCTATAGGCTCCCCGGGCGTTCGGGGGAGGATGCGCGCTCCGGGGGCTCGCCGGACTCTCGGGGCTCGCACTCTTGGAGTTGGGCCTGCCACTCAAGCTTGCTGGCCTCGGACTTTTTGTGGTTGCGCATGGCGACGACGCCAATGACTATGCCAATGAGAACCGGCACCCAGACTTTGGTGTAGCTCATGAGGAACTCCAGCCACGCCGGGATTTCAGGCAGGTCCGGAAGGTTCCACTCCGGCCAGTCAATCACCGGAAGGTTGATTTTCGGCGGGTGGGGCACCGGCAGTGCAATGTTCGGCGGCTGCGGCAGCTGCCAGTCCGGCAGGTCCCAATCCGGTAAAAGGGATAGCAGCCAGTCCACGATCCGGCTAAAGACGCTGCCGAAGAGGATGATAAACAGCGCCCATCCACCCTTGCCGAGGCCGGCGAGCAGCGGGAAGGCCACCCGCTTGACGGCGGAGGTCTCCATGGCCTGGTGATAGTCCTCGCCGCGGGAGCCTGCGGGCGGGTCAAACTCCACGACCTGCGGGCCGTTATGCAACGTGACAAGCTGCACCTCACCCACCACGTTTCTTTGCACCTTGAGAAACGGCTCGCCCTTCTTCACCGGGCCGCCGACGGTGCTTAGTTCATAAATCCGGTCAGACAGCCGCTTTGAGAGCGGAATCTTCATGTCCGGCAGCTCGCTTAGCCTGCGGTGCAGCCTCCCATCAACCACGATCTGCGCCCGCAGCGGCGGATTAGCCATCCGCTTGCGCGCCCGCACCACCAGTGAGTCGCCCACCTCAAGCGGCCGGTATTCCTGGCCCTCCTCCGGCCAGTATTTGGCTTCCGGCTCGCTGCCGTCCCGGGCGGCGTCAATAAAGTCCTGGTCATAGCCCAGCTGGAGCTCGATGCGCCCTAGATTCGGGTGCTCGAGGGCCCACACCTCAAGCGCCATGACGGTCCCCTAAACGCGTACCCAACCAGGCCAGCGCGACCACCGGCACCACGTAGATCCACGCCGCGCCCTGGTAGTACAAGGCCCTGGAGACCATAAACACCACGCCGGCCAGAATCGGAAAACTTAAGGTGTAGCGGAATTGGCGCGCGTCGACATAGCCCAGCGCCAACGGCCCAAGCAGGATGCACGTCAGGGCAACGGGCACGGCCGCCGCGGTGTTACCCGCCAGCCACGGGATGACTAGCAGCGCAACCGCCAGGGCCAGGTACGGCCAGTACTGGATAAGCCTTCGGCCGGGTTTGTCCTCCGGTTCAGTGCCCTGTGCGGTAGTCATGAGCACATAGTATGGGTGTTGAGAACCATCGTCAATAGCAACGTTCACATTGTGCTATCGAGCTCTAGGATCACACCCTTGACCACGTCACAGCCGCGGGCCAGGTCCTCGAAGCGGGATAATTCCTCCGGTGAATGGCTCACCCCGCCGTTGAGGCTCGGCACAAAGACCATGCCCGCCGGGCATACCTCGTTGACCAGTTGACTATCATGGCTGGCGCCGGAGGCCATTATTTCCGCGCTCACCCCCTGATTCGCCGCCGCCTTAGCCACCGCGTCCGGCACGAGGTCCGGCAGCCGTACCGGATCGGTCACCGCCAGCGGATGCACGGTCACGGCGCAACCGCGCTTGTGCGCTACCGATTCCGCCTCCCGCACCACCCAATCCGCCACCGCCTTCTGGCGCTCCGGCAGCGTATCGCGAACATCGACGCTTATTACGCACTCGCCCGGGATGGTGCTGATTGACCCGGGTTCTACCGCAATCCTGCCAAAGGTAATCCGCGTGGTGTCATGGTCCTTATCCAGCGCCAGCTGCTCGGCGAGGAGCATAAGCTGGGCGGCGGCCATGGCGGAATCGGACCGCAGGTGCATTGGGGTGCCGCCGGAATGCGAGGCCCGGCCGGAAAAGCGCAGCTCAAACCGGCTGGACCCCGAGATGCAATCCAC
Organism: Corynebacterium endometrii; assembly: GCF_004795735.1. Lineage (NCBI taxonomy): Bacteria > Bacillati > Actinomycetota > Actinomycetes > Mycobacteriales > Corynebacteriaceae > Corynebacterium > Corynebacterium endometrii. The sequence goes on along the minus strand of NZ_CP039247.1, from coordinate 102,394 downwards.
GATGCCCACCTGGGCGCCCCGGTCCTCCAAGTACGGTCCCTGCTCGATGTGCAGCTCCACGAACGCCGCCCAGTCCCTGGGATTCCAGGCGGCTTCAGCGTAACGGGTGGCGTCAAAGCCCAGCGCGGTCATGGCCTGGGCGAGGCTCACACCATTGGCATCGCGAAGGGAATCTAGCTCCGCCCCATCGAAGCGCCCCGCGGCAAACCGGCTACCGATGCACGCCCGCCCGAACCGCGCCCCCTCCTCATTGGCAAAGACCACGAAACGCACCGGGTGGCGGTGCGAGATTTTCTCTTCTACCAGCCACTTCGCCGTTAGCATCGCGGTGACCACACCGGCGATGCCGTCAAACCTTCCCGCGGCGGGCACCGAGTCCAGGTGGGACCCGGTGGCCAGCGCCGGCAAGGCCTCGCCGCCGGCTTTCTCCGCGTAGGTGTTGCCTACCGCATCGGTCCACACGCGCAGACCCAGGCCCTCCATGAAGGTGGCGAAGAGCCGGTGCGCGTCGCGCTCCAGAGGCGTGTACGCGAGGCGATTGACGCCGGCCCCCGCCGCCGGATCGGTCAACTCGGCGAAACGCTCGATGAGCTCGCGAAATTCCTGGGGATTGGTGCCTGCATTCATGCCATCTACCTTAACGCGGCGCCTAAGCCCGGCACCGCCCGCGGCCGGGAAACAAAAAGACGGCACGGGCCCAAGCCAACCAATGAGGAAGACTTGGGCCCGGGTATTTGCTTGCTACACGTTGCGCGCTACTTGTTGTAAGGAGTGAACTCCTGCATGCGCGCGGAGAACTTCTGCAAATCCTCCTGCGGCATAGCCTTAGGCCAATCGTGCGCGCGGAACCATGCATCGGAACCGCCGTCCAGGGTGACCACGGAGCCAACCAGGAAGTTCGCGGTGTCCTGCAGCATGAAGTAGATCCACGCGGCAACGTCCTCCGGCTTGCCGTAGCCACCGATTGGAACCGGGAAGGACTCAATGGCCTTCGCCTCCTCCGGCGTGGACAGCTGCTTTTCCAGCAACGGGGTCAAGATAGCTCCCGGCGCGATCACGTTGAGGCGGATGCCCTCGCCCGCCCACTCGCGCTTGACGGCAGCGTCGCGCACCCAGCGGTGGACGGCAACCTTGGAGGAGCCGTACGCCATGTTGGAGCTTGCCTCGCCGAACTGGCCCACGACCTGCACCGCGGTATCCAGGTCGCGGTCAATCAGGGCCGCAATCGCAGGCTCGGGGATCATTGGCATGGTGGTGGTGGAGTTGGAACCAACCACAACGACCTTGGCGTTGCCGTTCTTGGCGAACGCTGGGCGCAGGGCCTCAAGCAGCTCGATGACGCCGAAGAAGTTGACCTGCAGGATCAGGGGGGCCTTGTCCGGGCCCGGAATGGGGCCAACGCCGGCGGCTAGGACCGCGCCGTCCAGGGCGTCTCCGGCCAGCTCCAGCGCTTCCTTGGCGGCGCGCTGGCGCTGCTCGGCGTCGGACAGATCGGCAACAACATCGCCCTCGCGCAGGTCGATGCCGATGACCTTGTGGCCCTCCGCGCGCAGCTTCTCCGCCGCCGCAAAGCCCATGCCCGATGCCGAACCGGTCACTACGTAAGTACCCATGTTTACTCCTTAATGAAAAGGGGACTTCTTTCCCCTCTCAGCCTAGCAACCGGCGCGCCATCAGCGGCCCAGCGGGGCCACAGTGCCGGCAGGCGATGCCCAGTTTTATTCATTCTCAACCCATCTATGAACTGCGCAAACGCCCGCGAGTAAGCATGCTTGCCCACGCTTTCATCCCCGGGCCTACACTGTTACCCGTTTCTCACGAATCCTTCCCAACCGTCCTGGGGGTACAACCATGAACCTTTTCTCGCGCAAGTTACTAACCGCCACAACCGCAACCACCGCGGCTATGGCTTTGGCGGCGTGCGGGTCGGAAGCCTCGGAGGACGCGGCCGAGGGCCCAATCGTCATCCTGGCCTCGGCCACGCCACACACCGAGATCCTCGAGTGGGTCGACGAACAGCACGACGAGTTCGAATTGGATGTCAAAGTCATCCCCGGCGGCCCAGAGGTTAACATGTCTACCGCTGACGGCAGCGCCGACCTCAATTACTATCAACACACGCCGTACCTGCAGGATTGGAATAAGGAAACCGGCAACAACCTGGAAAGCTTCGCCGGAATCCACATTGAACCGATGGCAATGTACTCCGAGAAGTACTCCTCCATCGATGAGATTCCGGATGGTTCTACGATTGCCGTGCCCCGTTCCACCTCGGATTTCGCCCGCGCGCTACTACTTCTAGAACATCACGGCCTGCTGAGCCTGGACGAGGAACTGGACCCCACCCAGGTCACCCAAATCACCGAGGCGTCCATCGTGGATAATCCCAAGAAGCTGGAATTCCTGCCCGTCGAGGACCAGATCGCCATCCAGTCCGTCACCGATCCCCAGGTCGCTGGCGCCGTGGCGTCCTCAAACTTCGCGATGCAGGCCGGCTACAACCCAACCGAGGACGCCGTCATCTCCGAGGAACCCGAGGGCAACCCCTACGTCAACATCGTCGTGGGCCAACCCGGCGCGGATGACTCCCCCCAGGTCCAGGCCCTACTTGAGGCCCTGCAGTCCAAGGAAACCGCCGATTGGATCCGCGAGGAGTTCAACGGCGCCGTGGTTCCCGTTAACCAAGAATAGATAGCAGCCCCGCGCATCACCGCTCAAGCAGGGCTCAAGGCAGCATCAGTGACGTGGATTCACAGGTAATGCCCCTCTCTAGTTCAGCTCCCTGCCCTTCATTTCAGGCAACGTAGCCACGGCTACGAACTGAATGGCGTAAATGATAGGCAGTAGCCCCAGTGCGTAGGCAAAGCCACCGCTTGTTGCCAGGTAAGCGATCACCACCGGAGCAAAGCCGCCCAAACCGCGGCCAATGTTAAAGATGACGTTTTGGGCGGTCGCACGGGCCTCAGTGGGATAATGCTCAGCCATCAATGCGCCTAGGCCACCCAGCATGCCATTAGCAAACACACCCATGACGAACCCGCCAACCAGCAGGGCGGTTGGGCCCGTCATCTGGCTATACGCCAGCACTGACAGCGCCGCACCGAGCTGATATATCCAAAAAGAATAGCGGCGGCCAATGCGGTCACAGAGTTGACCGAAGATAATGATGCCAAGCATCATTCCTGACACCGTCACTGCGGTCCACAAGGCGCCTTTATTCACACCCAAGCCCAACTCACTGGACAGGTAGTTTGGCAGCCACGTGATGATGCCGAAATAACCAAAGTTCTGGATCGTCGCCATAATTATCAGCGCGATGGTAGTCCGCGACGTGCGGGCATCGGGCCTGACCCCCGGAAAGTGGACACGGGGATGTAATCAAGATGCAATAGTCAGTGTAGCTAATCCTGCGGCCTCGAAGGCGTTCGGCGAGCGATATCCGCACCAAGAGTGCAAGCGCTTGGTGTTGTAGCGCGTGCACCATCGGAACACGTCCCGGCGACACACCAGTTGGCTGGCGAAAACAGGCTCGCCCTTCAGGACTTCCCGTTTCAGTGTGGCGTTGAACGACTCCGCCAGCGAGTTGTCCGCGCTCGTCCCGATTGCTCCCATCGATTGGGTGACACCGAACCGTTCGCACAGCTTCCGGTATTGCTCAGAGGTATAGACGCTGCCGTGGTCCGAGTGGAAAATCGCTCCATCAAGGTTGCCTCGCACCTTCCGGGCCATCGTGAGGGCTTCTTCGACCAACTCCGTGCGCATGTGGTCGGCGATCGCGAAACCGGTCAACTGCCGCGAATAACAGTCGATGACGGTGGCCAAGTACATATTCGACCCGTCCGCAATCGGCAGGTACGTGATATCGCCGACGTAGACCGAATTCGGCTTGGCTGCGGTGAACCGACGCCGAAGCAGGTCTGGGAACTTCGGAACCCGTTTCGCAGACACGGTGGTCTTCACCCGGCGTCTTTTCGTGTAGCCGAACAGACCCATCTGCCGCATCAACCGGGCCGTGCGCTTGTGATTAACCCGCTGCGCAGCAACGCCGCCGACGGAGTTATCGTCGCTGGCGTTGATGGCCGCAGTCACGCGTTTCGCCCCGTAACAGCCGTTCTCGGCCGTGAACACGGCCTTGATCCTCGCTCCCAGCACCGCGTCGGCGACAAGGCGTCGCCGACGACGGGGAGCAGCAGATTTCCATTTGTAGTACGAGGACCGGTTGATCTTTAGGACCTCACATAACCACTTGACCTGATAGAGGCCTCGGTGGTCGTCAACGAATCGGAAGCGGTTCACCAGTTCGTCTCTTTAAGCGAAATACTTGGCCGCCTTGCGCAGGATCTCTCGTTCTTCCCGGAGCTTGGCGTTCTCGCGTTCCAGCACGCGGATGCGCTCGGCATCGGAGAGTCCTTCAGCAGGAGTGCGTTCGCTGTTGGTTGCGGCGATGGGGCTGGCGACTTTTACGCCGTTGGCGTTGGTTTTGGTGCCGGTGCCGAAGGCGTCGAGCCAGGTGCGCAGAGAGTTGCGGTTGACCCCGAGGTCGGAGGCAATGGCGTTGAGCGTGGCTCCGGGGGTCGACTCGTACAACGAGACTGCGTCACGCTTGAACTGCTCGGTGTAGGTCTTGCGTGGCATAGTAGAAAGGTACCTCACTTCCCCAGCGAAATGCTGGTTTCAGCGTGTCCACCATCAAGGGGTCAGGTCCATCAATAAACAGCAGCCCAATAGAGTTGTTATTTTCCAGCGCACCCTCTGCCCTAGCTTTCTCAAACTTTGGCGGCTCGTCAACGCTGTGGCGGAATAAAGCGGCAACAATCGCCGGGAATGCACCCACGAGGAACAATCCCCGCCAGCCCCACGCGTTAATGATCGGCGCCGAGGCCAACGCCGCGCATAGCACACCGATCTGAAATCCTACGGCCACCCACGAAGTAGCACGCGCGCGTTTCTTCGCCGACACGGCCTCCGCCGCCAACGTCATGCCAATCCCAAACTCACCGCCGATACCAATACCCGCCAAAAAGCGGAAAACCGCCAGCGACCAGAAGTTCCACGCCAGGGCGCACAGGCCTGTAAACACGGCAAACAATACGATTGACCACGTCAGCGTCCTGACGCGACCGAACTTGTCACTAAGCACACCAAAAAGCAGGCCACCCAGCACGGCGCCAAACAAGGTAAACGTAGTGAGCCAACCCGCCTGGGTCTGTTCTACATTGAACGACGTCATGATGCCGCCCAACGCAAAGCTCAAAATCAACAGGTCGAATCCGTCAAGGCCATAACCAAGCGCTGCCGCAGACACGGCCTTCTTCCCGTAGCGCCCATCGGCCACAGCACGAGCTTCCGATGCCAACGCGTGCGCTTCGGCAGACTCCTGCGTTGGACGTAAGTTCATATCCATCCCTCTTATCCGTATCGAGCAAGATCTACCGAGGCTCCTGCAGTAGATACTTAAATCAATCTAACGATAGGTATGGGGGATTGCATAATCTGTTGTTCAGCTGCAACAAACTAACGCTGCGCAGATCGAACGAAACAAGCCCAGCTAGTAGTCCACGCCGTCACGCACGATGGGACACGTCATGCAGTGCCCGCCGCCGCGCCCGCGGCCCAGTTCGGCGGAGTTGATTTCAATGACCTCCACGCCGGCCTTGCGCAGCTTGTCATTGGTATGGCTGTTTCGGTCATAAGCCACCACCACGCCGGGCTCAAGGGCCACCACGTTGTTGGCGTCATCCCACTGCTCGCGCTGCGCGGTGTAGACATCGCCGCCGGTCTCGATGACCTGCAGGCCATCCAAGCCCAGCACGTCGGCAACCACGTCGACGAATGGCTTTTTGGCCACCTCGATGGAAAAAGGTATCCGGGATTCGGAGCCACCGCCCGGGCGCAGGATGATTGGCTTTATTGATTCAATGCCCGGCGGATACGCCGTGACCTTATCGCGGTCCACGAAGGTAAAAACCGTGTCCAGGTGCATCGACGCGCGCTCCGGCGGCATGTCCGCAACAACGATGGTCTCCACGGCCTCGCGCTCAAACAGGTTGCGCGCCAGCTGGCTGATGCCCTGCCACGTGGTGCGCTCACCCATACCGATGAGCACCACGCCGTTGCCGACGGGCATCATGTCCCCGCCCTCGAGCGCGGTCAGGGCCTGGTCTTCATCGGTATCGCCGTACCAGAATTCAAACTCGGCGCCCGCAAAGCGCGGATGATACTTGTAAATGCCGCGCAGCAGCCGCGTTTCCTGGTGACGGGCCGGTAGCCGCATCGGGTTGAGCGATACCCCGCCGTAGAGCCACGCCGAGGTATCCCGCGCGAACTGCGTATTCGGCAACGGCAACAGCGCGAAGTCATGCGGGGCAAACACGTCGCGCAGCCCATCAACCACTCCGCCCAGGCCCGTGGGGATTTCGCTGAAGGCCACGCCACCAATGAGCAGTTCCGCGGTGGTGCCGTCATCAATCCCATCGAACCATTCGCGCAACTCGCTGCCCACGCCCACGCCGGTGTTCTTCGCCAGGTGGCGGCGGTCCAGAATGAACTCGCGGCCCTCCTCCGTTGCCAGGGTCTCCTCCAGCAGCGTGTGCATGTCCCACACGCCGACGCCGCGCGAGCGCAGGTTGAAGACAAACTCTTCATGGTGCCGCTTAGCGTCATCGACCCACAGCACGTCATCAAACAGCAGCTCTTTGCAGTTTTCCGGCGTCAGCCGCTCATGCGCCAGCCCCGGGCGGCACACCATGACCTCATGCAGGCGGCCGACTTCCGAATGCACGCCGGGGTTGACCTGCGCGCTCTTATCCGAGGTGTTCATCGAGTCCATGAGAAGGGCCCACTCTTTCCGGTTCGGCCGCCAAGCGGTTTTCATTAATGCTTACTTATTCTACGGAGATCGGTCGTGGCCCGCTTGCGGGCTCCGACATGCCGGCGCCTCTGGACCCACCCGGAGACTCATCGCCAGAGATTTAGGTTTGAATGCTCAGCGTCTTCATCCCTTCGTCGACGGATTCGCGGTTCTACGCATTACTGTTTTCCATCATCAAAGGCTGTGGCTGCGTCCCATGGCGAAAATAAACGGGCCCAGCTCGTCGCGTTCGCGGCCGTGTCAAGGTTCCTGCCAAGCGCCCTTCGCCCAATTTCTGCCCAAGAAGCACTGCCCAAGGAGCACTAAAAGTTGCCAATGCCCGGCCCCGGAGCATGCGGCTTCCGATGCCGGGCGTTGACGCATAAGTTGACCTACCTAATGGGCTCCGGCGGAACCGGGGCGCCGGCGGGCGGGAGGACCTTGGGGTACTTGCGGGAGGCCTCGGTCAGGCCGGGCGCTAGGGCCTTGCCGTCAGGGTGGCCCGCCTGCGAGCCGCCCTCGGACGCGGCTTCTGCGGAGCCAGCCTTTACGCCGCCACGGTGCGGCGCCGGGTCCCAGTTGCCGTCAACCAGCTTGACCTGGGACCACCAGCCCAGGGCAAAGACCGCCAGCCCAACGAGGGCGACCAGGATGAGGCCAAGGGCGCCGCCGGCCTGGGCCGCCCAGCCGATGAGCATGCCGAACCAGCCAAAGTCCGCATCGCCGAAGGTGGTGTTCGCTTCGCCGAAGCTGCCCAGCACGCCCAGCAGGAAGGCCGGCAGGAACGTGATGAGCAGGCCGTTGGCGAAGGCGCCGAGCGCGGCGCCGCGTCGGCCGCCGGTGGCGTTGCCGTAGACGCCGGCCGCGCCACCGGTGAAGAAGTGCGGCACCAGGCCCGGCAGGATGAGCGCAATGCCAAAGGCCGGGTTGAGCCAGGCGGAAAGCACGAACAGGCCAACCAGGCCACCGACAAACGAGCTGATAAAGCCAATGAGCACGGCGTTTTGCGCGTACGGGAACACGATTGGTGCGTCCAGCGCAGGAATGGCGCCCGGCACCACCTTGGCGGCAATGCCCTGGAAGGCGGGAACCAGCTCGCCCAGGATGGTGCGCACGCCAAAGAGGATGATGGCCACGGAGACACCGAACTGGAGACCCTGGGTAAACGCCTGCATCAGGTAGTTACCCACGGAGGTGGCGCCGCCCTCGAATGCGGTAAACGCTTCCTCGGTCCCGGCGCGGGCCATGAACAAGATGGCCAGGACAATGTACATCAGCGCCATGGACAAGGCGGTGGCGACCATGGAATCGCGGAGGAAGCGCAGGCCCTCGGGCAACTTGAGCTCCTCGGTGGAGCGGGACTGCTTTGCGCCCTTGCCGCCCACCAGCTTGCCCACGGCGCCGGCGGCCACGTATCCGGCGGTGCCGAAGTGGCCAATGGCGATGGAATCATCGCCGGTGATGCGGCGGGTCCACGGGTGCGCGATAGCCGGCAGCGCCACCATCAAAATGCCCAGCAGGATGGCGCCCACGCCCACAACAATCCAGCCATCAAAGCCGGCCGTGGCCAGCACCATGGTCAGCATGGTCGCCATAAACAGCACGTGGTGGCCGGTCAGGAACACGTAGCTCATTGGCGTAAAGCGCGCCAGGATCAGGGATACGGCAAATCCCAGGATCATCAGCCACGCCACCTGGCTGCCGAACTGCTCCTGGGCGATTCCGACGATCGCCTCGTTGGTGGGCACCACGCCCTGGGCGCCGGTGGCACTCTGAATCATCACGCCCAGCGGATCCAGGGAGGCGGTGACCAGGCCGGCGCCGGCGTCGATGAGCAGGAAGCCCAGCACGGCCTTGAGCGCCCCGCCCAGGACCTGCCCCGCGCCCTTGCGCATGGCGGCGAGGCCCACGGCGGTGATGATGCCCACCAGGAACGCCGGCACGGACAGGATTTCATCAACGATAAATTGCGCGATGGAAATGAGAACGTCCATTGTTCTTTTACCCCTTAAACGTCATACAGCTCGCGAAGAGCCGAGTCGATTTCACCCATGGAGGTGAAGTTTTCAATTACCCGCACCGGCACGCCCACGTCGCCGAGCGTGCGCGCAATCTCCCCGGAGGTCATGATGAAATCCGCCTCCTTGGCGCGGCCCTTCGCGGAGATGGTGTCCGTGGCCTCCACGCTCACGTAGGGGTCCCAGCCCCAGGCGTCGAGCACCTTGTCCAGGGTGTTCTTTAAAAACAGGGAGGTGCCCAGGCCGTTGCCGCAGACGGTCAGGATTTTGCCCTTGGATTCAACGCTATCGGCACTGGTTGCCCGCGTGGCCCCCGCCGCCTTGTATTCCGAGGCCGCCTTTGGTGCCCTTTCCTCCGGCTCCAGCACCGCGCGCAGCTCCTCTTCCGTGCCGACCCGGTCTAGCGCCGCGCGCTTGTCTGGGTCGCCGATGATCCCGGCCAGCTGCTTCATCGCGGCGGTGTGCTCGCGGGAATCCTTTGCGGCCAGCGCCACAACAAGGTCAACGGGGTCATGGGACCCGTGGCCGAATTCCACCGGTTCTGCAAGCCGCACCCAGGAAATCGCGGTGCGCTTGACCGCCTCCGACGGCCGCGCGTGCGCGAACGCAAACCCCGGCGCCACCACGATGTAGGGGCCGTTGTCCTCGACACTTGCGATCATGGCGTCCGTGTACGCGGAGGTAATCGCGCCACTGCCCTCGAGGAGCCGCCCGCCGAGGGTAATCGCTTCACGCCAGTCGCCCGCACGGGCCCCTAGCGCCACCGCGCCGGGGGCCAGCAGCTCATTCACGCTGGTCATTGCCCTGTCCTTTCTTAGGAAATGCCCGCCCCAGTGGGCGGATAGTTTTAATGTCGCGCATCAAATTCTATTGCGTTCATCGCAACATCACGGACCCAGCCTCAGAGGTCTTTTGTCACCCGCCCGGCGCTAAACATCCCCAACGCCCGCCGCCTGGAATTCCACCTGGCCCTCGGCGCGCTTTTTGCTACCGATGACGCCACCGCGCTCATGGATTTCCTCTGGGACTGCCTCGCCGAGGGGCACACGGGTTGATACCTTTTAAAAGCCAAGGACCGCTGCCTGCCCACCGTTTCGCGGGCCATGGCCGTACACTAAGTGGTTATGACCACCAATATAAGACACGCCCACGGCACGGAGGTCACCAGGCCGCTCATCCTGGCGATCACCGCATGCCCCACCGGCATCGCGCACACATATATGGCGGCAGAGAATCTGCAGGCCGCGGCCGATGAGCTTGGCGTAGATATCAAGATTGAAACCCACGGTTCCATCGGCGTTGAAGGCCACTTCACGCGGGCCGACATTGAGGGCGCCAGCGCGGTCATCATCGCCGCGGATACCGTCATCCCCAAGGACCGCTTCGTAGGCAAGCGCGTCATAGCCACGGACGTGGACCAGGGCATCAAGCGCCCCCAGGAGCTCATTGAACGCGCGCTCCAGGCGCCGAAGCTGGAAAAAGCAGCCATAACGGCGGATGCTGAGCAATCATCCGCGCCCGGCGCGCGGGGGGATGACGCCCCGACCGGGCTCAAGGGCGTGGGCCAGACCATGTTCAAGGCCCTGATGAACGGCGTGTCCCACATGATCCCGTTCGTCGTCACCGGCGGCCTCCTCATCGCGGTGGCACTATCCATCGGCGGCACCCCCACGCCCGAGGGCCTGGCGATTCCCGAGGGCTCCTTCTGGTCTACCATCAACGAACTCGGCGCCCTGGCCTTCTCCCTGCTGGTACCGGTGCTTTCCGGCTACATAGCCATGGGGATTGCGGACCGTCCGGGCCTCGCGCCCGGTTTCATCACGGGCCTTATCGCCACCACCGGCTCGCTCTATGGCTCGGAGGCCGGCGCGGGATTTATCGGCGGCATTGTCACCGGTATCCTGTCCGGCTACGTGGCCCTGGCCATCAAGAAGATACCGGTCCACAAGTTTGTGGCCCCCATCTGGCCGATCATTGTGATTCCGATTCTCACCACCCTCATCGTGGGGCTGCTGTTTATCTACATCATCGGCCATCCGTTGGCCTCACTATTCGAGGCGCTGACGGCTTGGCTGGCCGGCATGGACGGGGCGTCGGCCGTAGTCCTTGGCGCTATCATCGGCGCGATGATCGCCTTCGATATGGGCGGCCCGTTCAATAAAACGGCCTTCCTCTTCGGCGGCGGCCTCATCGCCGCCGGCAACGCCGGCCCAATGGGCATGGCCGCCGTGGCGATTGCGGTTCCCCCGCTGGCCGTTGGCGTGGCCACGCTCATCAGGCGCGCATGGTTCAACAAGGCCGAGCGGGATGCCGGCATCGCCGCCCTGTTCATGGGCTTCTTCGGCATCACGGAGGGCGCCATCCCGCTGGCCGCTGCCCGCCCGTTGCAGGTCATCCCGGCGAACGTCATCGGTGGCGCGACCGCCGGTGCCGTGGCCGGCATGCTGAGCGTGGAGGACAATGTCATGCACGGCGGCCCCATCGTCGCCGTCCTGGGCGCGGTAGACAATGTGTTGGGCTTCTTCATCGCGCTCATCGTGGGCGTGACCGTCACCGCGGGCCTGATTCTTCTGCTCGTCGGCCTGTCCAATCGCGCCACCCCCGCGGCCCACGCCGCGCCGCAGCCAAGGGCTAAGGAGCCCCTACCCGCCGATACCGCCCCTACCCCACGCCCCACCGGCAACCCCGCCGTAGCCACCAAATTGCTCACGCCCGGAGCCGTGGTTCTTAGCACCCCGGCGCGCACCCGCGAACAAGTCATTTCCGCCCTGACCCGCGCGGCCGCCTCCACCGGACGCGTCACGGATCCGGACAAAGTGGTCGCCGCCGCGCTGGCCCGCGAGGAACAGCGCTCCACCGGCGTGGGCAACGGCGTGGCCATCCCGCACGCCCGCACCGCCGGTGTCACCGAACCCGTCCTGGCCTTCGCCCGCCTACCCGAACCGGGCGTTACCTGGGCCGATGGCGAGGAACCAACCCGCCTGGCGTTCCTCATCGCGGTGCCCGAGGACTCCGGAAAGGAGCACCTCAAACTGCTTTCCAAGCTGGCCCGCGGCCTGATGAAGGATGACTTCCGCCGGGACTTGCTTGAGGCGGACTCCGCCTCCTCTATCACCGAGCTGGTCAACGCGCGGATGCAGTAATCCGGGTCCGAACACAGTAGAGCCCACATCTTCCCACCGGTCCCGATTGGAAGATGTGGGCCTTTAATAACCGTAAGCCCCTGGCTTACAGGGCGCACAGGGCCCTACCGAGCACGGCTCTACGACGATGACGCCTAACGCTCCCCCTCAACCACGGCGCCTTCCGTACCTTCCGTCTTCGCAATCGCAGGCGCCCTACCCGAGGTGTCTTTCTTGATGTTTCGCAGGTGCTGCACCACCGAAACCGCTATCGCTAGGGCCAAGAAGATGTAGACGCCAATGGTGATTGGGCTATCTACCAGCGCCGCCGGATCCCCACCGGAAATGGTGAGCGCTCGGCGAAGCTCAACCTCGGCCAGTGGGCCAAGGATGACGCCAATGAGAAGAGGGGCCAGTGGCATCGAATACATGCGCATCAAGAAGCCAAGGACGCCCAGCCCCAGCATGATGAGCAGATCCACCACGGAAGCCCCAACCGCGTAAACGCCCAGGGTCGCTAGGACTGCGATGCCCGCGTAGAGGTAATTATTCGGTATGTGCAACAGTTTCGCCCAGACCGGGGCCAGCGTCAGGTTCAGGGCCAAGAGAACAACGAGCGCCAGGAACAGGGACGCCAGAAGCGTCCACACCATATCGCCAGAGCGTTCAAAGAGGAGGGGCCCAGGCTGCAAACCAAACTGTTGGAACGCCGCCAACAGGATCGCGGCGGTCGCGGAGGTGGGAAGGCCAATGGCCAGCAACGTGCCCATGGCCGTACCGGCCGTGGCATTGCCCGCGGCTTCCGGTGCGGCCAGGCCATTGATGGAACCCGTGGTGCCAAAATCGGTCTGGCCACGTTTCTTAGCCAACCGCTTTTCATTGCCGTAGGAGAGGAAGGTTGGCACCTCCGAGCCACCGGCCGGAATCATGCCGAACGGGGCGCCCGCGATGGTTCCCCTGATGTATGACGGAAAGGCGCGTTTGAAATCGGCCAGGGACATGCGCGCATTCTTGGCCTCCACCTCCGTCTTGTCAACCTCCAGCTTGCGGGTCGCGATGTGGTGAAGGATTTCTCCCACCGCCAGCATGCCCACGGTCACCACGACGATATCCACTCCATCGAACAGCTGCGGCACACCAAACGTAAAACGCTCGGTCCCGGACGGGGCGTCGATGCCGATGAGGGAAATCGCAACGCCCATCGCCAACGCGCCTAGGCCGCGAATGATCGATTCGGAGACCACGGAAGAAATGGCAACGAACGCGAATACCGCCAGGGCAAAGTACTCCGCCGGACCAAACTTCGTGGCTAGCACCACCAGGTAAGGAGAGAAAAACACAACGATGACCGTCGAAATCAGTCCGCCGATAAAGGCGCCGAAGGCGGCGGTCGCCAATGCGGTGGCGGCCCTACCGTTTACCGCCATCCGGTGGCCCTCCAGGGAGGACGCAATCGCCGAAGCCTGGCCCGGGGTATTGAGCAAAATGCCGGCCGTGGAATCGCCGAAAAGCCCGCCGAAGTAGACCGCGGCGAACATGATGAACGCCGCCGTTGGGTCAATGGAAAAGGTGATGGGCAGCAGCAGCGCCACCGCCATGGAAGATCCAAGCCCGGGCAGAACGCCCACCGCCGTGCCAAGCACGGCGCCAAGAACCAGGAAGAACAGGTTGTAGGGCGTAAGCGCCGCCCCGAACCCCTCAAGAAGCAACGACAGATTGTTCATCAGAAAATCCCTCCAATCAGGCCCGAGGGAAGGTTCAAACCGAGCCCCACAGAAAAGGCCAGGTAGGTCAAGGAACTCACGATGAAGCCGATGGCCAAATCACGGACGTGGTTTCGCCCGCCGAGCATCGCGCTGACCATAAAGAACATCAACCCGGCAGTAATCACCCAACCCAGGTACGGCAGCGCCAAGATGAGGGCTGCAAACCCCACGATGGCCGCCGCGGTGGTCTTCCAATCGGCCAGGCCCGGCGTCGGGGCATCACTTGGATGCTCGTCAATCGCGCCCAGGTCTTCGAGCAGGTCGGGGGAGATGTCCGGGTCCTCGGAATGGATTAGGTCATGGCCCTTTTTAGGCTTAGCCACAATGTCGATGGCTAAGACCACGGCAACAATGATGGTCAGCACGCCCACGATGTTCGGCATGAACAGCGGGCCTGGGGTGGTATCACCAATGACCTCCACGGTTGCGTTGCCGGATAGCAGTACCGCACCAACCACGGCGAGGATCGCAACGATGATGAACTCTGAGAACCCACCGCTACGCCTTTGCGTTGTAGGCGCGTTATCCCGCTGAGAATTGTTATTTATCGCGGTACTCATAGCCCCAATGCCTCCACGGTGTCTAGGGCATCCTCGCGTTCTTGGGCTACGAATTTTTCAAACTCGTCACCGGCCAAGAATACGCGCTGCCAATTGTTTCTATCGGTAATTTCTTTCCACTCTTCCGTGTCATTGACCTCGGTAAGAATGTCGATGAGTTCCTGCCGCTCCTCAGGCTCAAGGCCAGGTGGCGCGGCTATGCCCCTCCAGTTGGTCGCCACAAGGTCAAGCCCCTGCTCGCTAAACGTTGGGAAATCCATTCCCTCGACCCGCTCCGGGGAGGACATCCCCAGCACCCGGAGGTTTCCAGCCTCCACCTGGTCCCGGATGTCCGGATAGCCGGTAACCCCCACGTCAATGGAATCGGAAAGCATAGCGTTGAGCATTTCACCGCCGCCCTCAAACGGGATGTACTTCATGGCCTTAGGATCCATGCCGAGGGTCATGGCAGCGCGGCTGATGAGCAGGTGGTCAGTGTTGCCGATTGCTGCGCCGCCAATGGTGACGGACTGGGGGTCCGCCAACCACGCATCGATGAAATCCTGCAGAGTCTGAAACTCCGAATCCTGCGGGACCGCAATGACTGAGTATTCCTCCGTCATGCGGGCGATGGGCGTCACGTCCGTAATCGAAACACCGGGCTGTGCGATTTCAGACGACGCGATCATCCCGCCACCGATAACCAGCAGTGTATTTTCGCTTCCGGCCTTCTGAGCCAGGCCTTCGAGGGCGATGGTTCCTCCCGCGCCCGGAATGTTAACCACCTGGACGTTATTGACTATTCCTTGCCCGCGCGCGACCTCCTGGATGGAACGGGCCGTTGTATCCCAGCCGCCACCGGTGGCCGCACCGGCGATAAAAGTCAGGCTCGACCTAGCCGCCGCCTGCCTGTCGTTCGCAATCGAAATCCACAGCGTACATAGCGTCAGCACCACAGCAATTACCACGATGATCGTTGTAGTTGCGTTCTTAGCTTTCATGTCCCGCCTTCCTGCCTCATCCATAGGCCGCGAGAAACTTCACACGTCGATAAATGTGAAGCAAGCGACTAATGTGGTGAAAATATGTTGCATGTCACAACATAACAGTCGGCCGACCGGAACAACGGGCTTTTAGCTAAATCTTTTCCGGCACGCCTAGGCACCGTTTGAAACGAAACTTGTCATTTATCGCCGGCTCGCATCAAGCCACCGCCCCTCCCCACCGGCTACACAGCATACTCCACAACCACCGCCGCATGATCGCTCATGCGCGTGGCTACGCCGTCCACGTCCCACTCAGAATCCACGCGGTAACTGCGCGCCGCCCGCGCCAACCCCGGCGAGGCCAGGTGGTAGTCGATGCGCCAGCCGACGTCCTTGCTATAGGCTTGCCCCGCCCACGACCACCAGGAGTTCGGCCCCGGCTTATCGCCATGCAACCGGCGGACCACGTCCACCAGCGTGCGCGGACTGACCTGCTCCCCGAACCACTCCCGTTCTTCCGGCAGGAAGCCATCCGTCTTCCCGTTGGACCGCCAGTTCGTCACATCAAAGTTCTGGTGCGCGACGTTTAAGTCGCCCATGAGCAGGAACTCATTGCCCTTTGACTTCGCCGCCTTCCGCGTCCGAGCCAACTGCCGCGCAAACGACGCCAAGAACTTCTGTTTGCGTTCATACTTCGCCCCGCCGTCCGGCTTGTCGCGCATGCGCCCGGGAATCTGCAGCTCCGCCGGCAGCCCGCCCTTGGGCAGGTACAGGTTCGCCAACGTCAACCCCGGCAGATCAATTTCGATGTAGCGACCTTCATTGACGAACGGCGCCAGGCCCCGGGCGAGCGCAACTTTCTCCGCGGCCGCCCCGCCGGCCGCTACTTCTGCCACCTGGCATTCCCACGCATCCACATCCGGATGCTTCCGCCACACCGGCGCACTCCACATCCGAGTCCTCTACCTGCTCACCACGCCCAAGACCATCGGCCGCTCTAATGAGCGCTCCTTCTGGCGCGGCCGCCCCTCCACGTAGCCGACATCCGCCTGCACACGCATAAGGAACTGTTCGGCCACTAAGTCCACCATCGCACGGGAAATCCCCGGCGCATCAACTCGAATCAAGTCGATACACCGGGGATTCACCCCAAACCACCAAATAAAGCGCTAAAGCGCACTAGAAGAACCTACGCCTTCCCCTTCGCCAACGCTTCCGCGGCGGAGTCACCGGCGGCAGTAGCCTCAGCTGCCTGCTCTTCCGGGGTTCCGTAGACGCGGTCGGCGTCTTCCTTGCGGTAGCCAAAGAAGTAGGTGATGAGCGCACCGGCGACCACGGCGATTGCCCAGCCGCCCAGGTACCACAGCCACTGGCCAGCGGTAATCACTGGAATCATCAGCAGGCCGGACAGGCCGAACGTGCCCGCGCCGAATAGACCAGCTTGCTGCATGCCCCACGCGATGAAGGCGCCGCCAAAGCCACCACCGATACATGCGGTGATGAATGGGCGGAACATTGGCAGGGACACACCGTAAATCAAAGGCTCACCAATACCCAGCACGCCGATTGGGAATGCGGACTTAATCGCGGTCTTCAGCTTTGGATTATCGGTGCGCAGGAACACGGCGATTGCCATGCCGACCTGGGCGGCGCCGCCCATGGCCAGGATTGGCAGCAGTTCGGTAAAACCGTGGTCGGAAATCAGCTGCGCGTGAATTGGGGTCAGGCCCTGGTGGATGCCCAGCATCACCATTGGGAGGAAGAATGTCGCCATGATGAAGCCTCCGATGACGCCGCCGGTCTGCAGGGCGAAGTCGACCAGCAGCCAGGTCAGGCCCTTCATCAGCAGGGACGAAATCGGCATGATGATAAACAGGCAGAATGCTGCGCCAATCGCTAGGGTCACGACTGGAACAATGAACAGGTCCAGCGCTGCTGGCGTGACCTTGCGGACGCGCTTTTCGATGACGGTGAAGAACCATGCGGTAATGAGCACACCGATGATGCCGCCCAGGCCGGGCGCCAGGTCGCCGAAGATTGGAATGGACACCGGCTGCGCGTCGACGCCGTCAGCGGCAGGGATTCCGGCCAGCGCGGTCATGTATGGCAGGCCACCGGCGATAAAGCCCAGCACTGGGGTGCCGCCGAATTCCTTGGCAGTGTTGTGGCCGACGATAAAGTGCAGCGCACCAATGAAGATGCCACCAATGCCGGCCAGCACGCCGAACCATGGGTGCGTGGCAATGTCAGGATTCACCATCTTCAGCAGGTTGGCGATCGCCAGGATGATGCCGCAAGAGATAAAGCCCGGAATGACCGGCACAAAGATGTTGCCGACGTGCTGGAACATGCGCTGGATCTTGGTCGTCTGCTTCGATTTGACGTTCTTGCGAGTATCCGCAGCAATATCCCGCGACTCAACAGCAGCACCAGCCCCGCCAGCAGCACCCCCACCATCATTGCCATGAATCTTTTCGTATTCCTGGCGCAGGCGCTCTGCGTGCCCCACGCCCACAACGACTTGGAGCTGTTCACCTTCGACAACACCCATGACACCATCAAGCTGTTTGATGGCTTCGGCATCCGCTAGCGACGGATCTTTCAGATTGAGACGCAGGCGGGTCATACAGTTAGTGAATGAATCCACATTATTGGATCCACCCACTAGGGACTGAATCTCTTGCCCTAGTTCTGCGTAGTTCATGACGGTTCCTTACCTTCGTTACTTATCCGTGGGTTCGATGGCCGTACGGACAAAGCCGCCGGTTTCTTCTAGTCGTTTACGGGCACTGTCCGCGTCCATATCGCCAAGAATCATGACTATGGCGGTTTTCGCGTGGTAATCAGATGCTTCCAGTGCTTTTTCAGCCGGTTGGCGTTCCACACCGGTTGCCTCCATGACTATGCGTGCTGCACGGTCAATGAGTTTGGAGTTCGTGGGCGCAACATCCACCATGAGGTTCTGGTACACCTTGCCTAGGCGCACCATCGTGGCAGTAGACAGCATGTTGAGGACCAGCTTTTGACTAGTTCCAGCCTTCAGACGGCTGGAACCAGTAAGCACTTCTGGTCCCGCTACCACTTCGATGGCGAGATCCGCCTCAGCGCCAATCTTTGAGCCTTCATTGCAGGCGACGGCGATGGTTGCAGCCCGAACCCGCTTAGCGTATTTCAATCCACCAATTACGTACGGCGTACGGCCGGACGCGGCGATTCCCACCACCACGTCTTTTTCGCTGAGTTCTATTTCAGCTAAGTCTTTTTCACCTAGTTCCGCGGAATCCTCGGCGCCCTCTACGGCTTTGAACATCGCTCCGTGGCCGCCAGCTAGCAGGCCTACAACCATGGATGGGTCCGTGCGAAATGTCGGTGGGCATTCGGCGGCGTCCAGCACGCCTAATCTGCCCGAGGTTCCCGCTCCCATATAAATCAGCCGGCCCCCCTGTTCTAGCTTGCCCACAATAACGTCCACCGCTTGCGCGATAACGGGAAGGACTTTTTCAATTGCTTCCGGCACTTCATGGTCCGCCCTGTTCATAAGGGTGACGATGCCAAGCGCATCAAGTTCATCGAGATTGCGTGATGCTGGATTTCTCTGCTCAGTTGTTCCTACGGTGATGGTTTGGCCGTTCATGGAAACTCCTATCAACTAGATAGCCCTCATGAAAGAAATTACCAAACCCTATATAGTTCCGTAAGGGATTTTCAGATTTCAGTTTCAGAAGCACTCCGCTTTTGGCATAATCATCACCGTGAGCCCGAACAATTCAGATCTTCTATCGCGCCTCCACGAACAGCTAAGCTCCATGCCTAAATCTGAGGCGCGTGTTGCGAAAGCGGTTATCAGCGATCCGCTATGGGCAGCCCATGCAACTTCAGTTGAATTGGCCCAAAAAGCCCAATCGTCAACTGCAACGATTACCCGACTGTCCAAGTCCTTGGGCTTTTCAAACTTTGCGAGTTTCAAGCGCGGACTCATTAAGGCAACCTCAGTGCGCGAAGCGGATATGCGCGCCACTGGACTAACATCAGGCATAGCCACAGGTGGCATTACGGAGGAAGACACACTAGCTGACCTGGCTGGAAAAATTGCCTTCCATGAAGCCCGCTCTATTGAGCAAACCGCCCGGAGTCTTGACCTTGAAGCCTTGGATACTGTTGCCCAAGCGATAGCCAAGCATCGCCGACTCGTGCTCATGGGCGTGGGTGCTAGTGGGCTTGTGGCCAACGATTTAGTACAGAAATTGCAGCGCATTGGCGTGGACTGCATTTACAATCCGGACACCCACATGCAGCTAGTCAATGCAGCAATGGCATATCCAAAAACCGCTGTGATTGGCCTATCGTTTAGTGGTCACACACAGGAAGTCATCGAGGGCTTACGCTTGGCCAAAACTAACGGTGCAGTCTCCGTGGCCATAACCGGCAGTGGCGACTCCCCCGCTGCCGCCTCTGCCGACATCACCCTCAAAATCCACGCCCACGAAGTGGAGTTACGAGCCGCAGCCCTTGCAAGCCGCATGGCTCAGTTCGTCATTGCGGACATCATCTTTGCCAGAGTAGCCCAGCTGATGTTTACCGACCTGAGCGAGGCACTTGAAAAGACCCGCGCGGCGACGGATCCACACAAGCTCTAGGCACCTTGAGAGCTGAAGTGACTTCTCTCTAAAAAGAATATTCCGCGCCAAACTCGTCCGGCTCCGGAAGTCTATTCACACTGTCACCAATCTGAATCCCCTGACCATCTTCGTATCCCGCAATACGCACGGTTTCCTTTGTACTGCCATCTGAAACAATAGCTGAAGCGTCCTGGGTTTAGTTCCGCTTCTTTTACGGCCCTGTGTTGATGGGCTCGGTTTCTATTTCCTGTGGGGTGGCGTAGTCCAATGCTTGATGAATTCGCTTAGTGTTCCACCAATGCACCCACCGCAAGGTCGCCAATTCAACTTCTCCGACCGACGTCCACGGGCCCTGGGCATGAATCAGTTCCGCCTTGTAGAGACCGTTGACTGTTTCGGCTAGTGCATTGTCGTAACAATCGCCGACTGTTCCCACACTCGGGCGGATTTTTGACTCAGCTAGCGCAGTGGAATACTTCAGTGACACATACTGGCTGTCCCGATCGCTGTGGTGAATTAGCTGGTTTCCATGGATTCGTCCTGCAGTCGTTAACGCATGCTCCAAAGCCTCCATCGACAGCGCGTCGGTGCGCATCGTCGAGCGTGTAGCGACACCAACAATTTTTCGGCTAAATACATCCACGACAAACGCGGTATAGGCGAATCCTGACAGGGTGCGAACGTAGGTAATGTCGGCAACCCAAAGCCTGCCTGGTGCCTGCGCACGGAAGTTTCGGCGCACAAGGTCCCCGGCGATGATCCGGTGTCTTCGGGCTGATCGTTGTTAGTGGTGTTCGCCCACGTCTGCGGCCAGAAACGCCAGCGAGTTTCATCAGACGTGCGGTCTTGTCGCGGCCGATATGAAAGCCTTCATGGTTCATCGCGTGCCACATTGTGCGGATGCCGTAGACCGAGAAATTCTGCGCATGCACACGCTGTATCTCTGGGATGAGCAGGCTATCGCTTAAAGCCCTTGCGCTGGGAACACGTGTGGTGGCTTTGCGGTAGCCGCGTGAAGTAATGAATCCACGATCTGCTTGTTTAAGGACTCGGCAGATGGCCACGGGCCCCAAACTGATCCTTGTACGCGTCGATGTAGGAGATCATTTGGTCGTGGGTCGGTCGAGTTCCGCCGCGAAAAAAGCCGAGGCAGTTTTGAGGATTCCGTTGGCTCGTTTAAACTCGCGGTTTTCCCGCCGCAGACGCCTGAGTTCTTCTTCCATTGTTTCGCCGCCTGAAGCATCAGAATTATCGCGTACTGAAGCGCTGTCACGGTACCAAGCGCGCAACGTATGGTGAGACACGCTAAGAAGCTCACCGACTTCCTCGTAAGCGCGTCGCCGTGAGCACGACTCCAGGCGGACCATTTCGATGATCTGATGGACCGCCTTCTCCTTGAACTCGACGGAATACTTTCTAGGCATAGTTCAATCCTTCCTTAGCTGAGGTAGGAACTAAACCCAGGACGCTTCAATTTTCGGTTGGCAACTAAACGACCTCCACCGAAATTCAAGGTTGCAGAATTAATTGTCGACATTAACAATGTCGTATCTAGCATGGGGCTCATCGTAGAAAACAGCCCAGCGTTGATCGCCGTAAGAAAAGTGCCACCATTCGCTAAATATAGGAGCAAACCCTTGCGCCAGCATAGTGTGCGCTAATAAACGGCGCAGGTCGCGAGCAAGGACTAGGGACGGATCCGCGTCTGCAGCTAAATCTTCTAATTGAAGGAAATGGGCCGCTGGGCCAAACTCATCGAAATCAGCACCCATGGGCAGACCCTTGCCATCGATGGAAAGCGTCAGATCCACCGCTGCTCCCGTAGTGTGAGGTGCGGGAACCTGAGGATTATCCGCGTCTGCCACGTAACTTGCACAGAGATCTGAAGTATAATTCGAATAAATCCGGGTTAGCTCACGCTGCGCATCCACCGTGCGCCACGTATCGAGGATTAGCAAGTGAAAGGGCTCCGGTAATGTCTCTTCCGCAGCACGTAGGCGCTCAATTACCTGCCCGCGCGAATACATCTGTTTTGGCATGCGCGGTGACCGCAACTCTAGATATGCGTGGCGACGCTGCAAGTCGTCGGGAAGGCATAGTAATGAATCCCCACATTCTGCAACAGGCTTGCGCGCCAACAACCCGTCATCCGGCGGTTTAGGCAGCGCAGGCAGATCTGTAGGCACAAGCGGGCGGACCGCATCATAATCGAGGGGCTGCAGCCACGGACTAGGGACCCTCATGATACGTCCGGTTTAATGTCGCCCGTGGAGAAGTTGGTATCCGTCGCAGCAGGATTAACTTTTACTTCTTCCAGTGTGTCCTTGTACTCGCCTAGCAGGTCATATAAGGCCTGATCCTCGGTAATAGTGGCTCTCTTTGAAGAGACGGCGTAGAAAAAGATGCCAAGCGCAAACCACAAAACTAAAATCACGTACTCCGCTGGCCAAATTAGGGACTTCGGCGAGCCCGGAAAGAGAGCAAAGAGGATGACCAGGACCGCGCCCACCGCACCAATGGTTGGCAACAAGCGGGAACCCGCACGCGTTTTCTTCGCCAAGTGAGGGAAAACCTTAAACAATCGAGCCTGAGCGAGAACCACAATGACCCATACCAAACCGAGGTAAATACCGCCGGTATCTAAAAACCACCCTATCGCACCCGGCCCTAGCCATCCGAGCGCCACAGTTATCGCGGACACGCAGAGCAGCGCGTTCTTCGGGGTACCACGCTTGGGATCCAGCTTGGCTAAAGAGCGAGGCAGCAGTTCCACTCGTGCCATTGCCACGATAACGCGAGAAGTAGCCATGTACAGTCCGAGAAAGGAGGTCAGCAAACCAAGAATAGCAATGGCGAATGCGCCCCAACCCAACAATGGGAAGCCAGCCTCGGTAAACGCCGAGATAGTACCTTGATCCATGCCAGCAACTTCCTCCCACGGCAGAATCCATGCAGATGACATCAGAACAATGCAGTAAAAGGAGCCGGCCAACAGGACGGTGAGAACCACTAGGTTTCCTATCTTCTTGGGCGGTAGGTTGGCATCTTCTGCCAGGGTGGCCACTAAACCGAAGCCTGCCATGTAAGTCATTCCCGGCACGATGAAACGGATTATATTAGTGACGGGATTCTGGTCATCTGTGAAGGCCGGCCAGAAGTTATCAACGCTACCCTGAGTGAAGCCGACGACTACAAGGCAAAAGCCGATAAACAGCAATGCCGCGAATAAAAGGACTTGCAATTGTCCGCCCAAGGACACGCCAAAGTAGTTCAACCCTAGGAAAAGCAGCGTCAAAATCACACCGGAAATCAGTACGGGAAGCGTGACCGGCTCACCGGCGATTTCGTAGAGTGGAATTAGATGCATGAACGGCAAAACGCGGTCCATTAAGTTTCCGAATGCGGTGAAGTAGAAGGCAAGGGAAGACACATAGGCGCCAATTATTAGCCAGCCCGCCCAGAATCCCCAGCGCCTGCCCATCAACGTGTAGCCAAAGACTACCTCACCGCCAGCACGCGGGAACAACGACGTCAGCTGGGCGTAAGCCAGAGCCACGAAAGCCGCCAAAATGGACCCCAGAGCCAGGCCGAAGATCATGCCGCCCGCACCGTAATCGGCAAAGAAACTACCGTTGGTGTAAATCCAACCGGAGCCCACGACGCCCGAGACGCCGAGCGCAATCAACGGGAAGTAACCCAAACTCTTATTTAGTTCCTGCTGCGACATAGTTACTCCCTAACGAAGTGAAGATAGGAAAGGGGTTATGAAATTGGTGCGTGGAACCATTAGTCTCGCGGGACGAATTCTTAGTCCAGCACCAAAGATTATCTAATGGTTTATAGATAAATATAGGCATCGGGAAGCAATCTATCTATCTTGATCCGGTTACAATTTAGTCACATTGCAGCCTTGGACTGAGCGTGGGTGAAAGGTCGTGTATATCCAGAATTATCTAGTAAAAATTTCCGGATTTGGAGTTAAAGGTTCTTCTTGGATTGAAAGCTTAGACATCCTTGCCAATTAAAAGGCTATTATTTATTCCACCACCGCCGTACCCTTGGTCGCATTGCTCCACACAATGGGGCGCTGCATTTCGCCCGCGGGGTCAGAGAGCTGGGCCATCGCGGGGGAAGTTGCCGTGGAGACGGCAAGCATACAGACCGCAGACAGGGAAAGGAATTCCTTTTCGCAGGCTCAAAACGCATTCCTAATCTGACATGCGATGAGGAAAGCGAAACTAGCAACTAGAAGGACCGGAGAATCAGAATCCGGAAAAGTCTTATTTTAGGATAAGTGACTTCAAGGCTGCTGGATCTAAGAGGCCCAATCCCTAAGTAGGAGTCCTATCAAAAATAGAACACGTATTCTAAATCGGGGTAACCTATAGCTCAAATGTCCTAGAAAAGTGCAAAAGTCTGTTGCACAATAGTCCTATACGAAAGGAGAAGGCAATGACCGCACCTGTGCTTCATCGCTATTCACCAGAAGAAGCCCGGCGAGAACTTGAACGCCTCGAAAGCCGCGTTGACGGTGACATTTTGGAATTCGAGCGTCGCGCTATCAGTTATGAGCTTTCTCCCAAGGAAATGGGCATTTGGGAGCGTATCGCCGAGCTTCGCTGGCTTCTGAACCGTGACTAATCTCCACGAGAATGAGCTAATTTCGCTCATCGACGAATTCAACCAAGAGTTATCACTGTCAATCAGGGCGTTCACTAACACCTCCCCCACTTTCGCATACACGGAGGTTAGCGATTACGTTTCAATTCGACTTGAGCAAGAAGACAACGCCCCAGGCTTTATTCCACTAAAGGCCGAAGGTCATACCGTTCTTGGTCTTGTTCCCAGTTTCACGTTCACGCACACCGAGATGAGTTCTCACATCTACTCGGTTTCAGCAGGAAAATAAGGGATTCAAAGGACAAAGACATCAAAACTTACTTGGGACGCGTTTCCCTGGTGTCAGATTTTCATTTCCCAACCGGTGGCCACCGCTTTAGGCCATGCCTTAAGGACATTCTTGAAGTCCTTCGAGTGGAATCCAAACCGCAGCTAAAGTCATTCTGGGCGCCCACGAGACACCGCATCTGGATGCGGTCTACATGCCTTTTCGCTTCACTCAGAATAAAGAGGCCAAGCTAAAAGCCGGTAAAATCACACCTTGATTTTGACCCAAGGCAGCGCGTACCTTCGGCCCGATAACCAGCTGGTAAAAGCGTTGCGCCACCTTCCGCTTTCAGCCCAAGGGTCTTCTATTGAGCTCTCATTTGCGTAGACCTTCCGCAGCTGCTGAAACGGCCGCTCTTCCGGCTTAGTTGCAATCGGGTGCTCATCAAATTGCTTCTCGATGTAAAGAAACATAGGTCGGTGAGGAAAGCGGCGGACGCTATCACAGATGGAGCTGCTCCATACCGCCCACGTTTCGTCCGTGACATTTCCCTGAGCCCGAAGATCTATTTCGTCCTCACATAAGAGGAGATAGTCCCAAAGAGCCTTTAGCTCTTCATCACTCACCCCGTCTTTGGTCAAGTCCTGGGTAGTGGTGTATCTGTATTTCGAATCTGGGGTTAGTTTCATGGCGGTGGTTTAGGGGCCGTCTCGGGGATGTGGGGTGAGGGTATTCATGCGGCGTTTTCCTGGTTGTTGTCGCGGTCCTCGTCGATGACCCCAGCGGCGATGATGTCTTTGGTCTGTGTCAGGCTGGCCAGTGACATATAACGCTTCTGTTGGATCCAGTCATCGTGCTGTTCGGCCAAAACCGCCCCAACAAGGCGCACAACAGCGTCTCGGTTTGGGAAGATTCCTACGACATCGCTACGCCGGCGGATCTCCCTATTGAGCCGTTCAGTGGGGTTATTCGACCAGATTTTGCTCCACACCGCTTTCGGCGCAGCGGTAAACGCCAACAGCTCGTCGAGACACTCCTCGAGGTAGCCTGCCACGTTCGGGAACTTGTGCTGGCAGAACTCCACCACATCCCTGGCCTGGATCCACACGCTGGTGGCATCGGGTTGCTGGAAGATCGTGTGAAACATTGCTGATAGGGTCGGCCACTGGGTCTTCGGTACCTTGGCTGATAGGTTCTTCGCGAAGTGGGTGCGGCACCGCTGCCAACTAGCCTGCGGCAGGCAATCACCCACGGCTGCTTGAATACCAAGATGGGCATCACTGGTGACCAGGAATACCCCGGTGAGGCCACGGGCGATGAGGTCGCGGAAGAAACCCGTCCACGACGCGGTAGATTCCGCGGTGGCAACCTGCATGCCAAGCAGTTCGCGGTAGCCGTCAGCGTTGACACCTGTGGCCAGTAGCACGCTGGCTTTGACGACTCGGCCGCCTTCCCGCACTTTCATCGTCAACGCGTCACAGGAGAGGTAGTAATACGGGCCCTGGTCCAATGGTCTGGTACGGAATTGTTCGACCATCGTGTCAAGCTCTTTGGCCATCTCGCTGACCTGTGATTTCGATAGGTTGTTGATACCGAGTGTGGCGACTAGGTCGTTCATCCTGCGGGTGGAGACCCCCTTGAGGTAGCAGGTGGCGATAACTGTGGTCAGGGCGCGTTCGGTGCGGCTGCGGCGCTCTAGCAGCCAGTCGGGGAAAAATGAGCCGGTGCGTAGCTTCGGGATTGCCACATCAATACTGCCGACGCGGGTATCTAGCTGTCGGTGACGGTAACCATTGCGGGTGTTTGTACGATCCGGCGAGACTGTTGCATAATCTGCCCCGCAGACGGTGTCTGCCTGGGCGGAGAGAATCTGGTTGATGAAGTCAGTGAGCATTTGGCGCATCAGGTCTGGGGAGGCTTGAGTCAGTAGCTCTTCGACATACGCGGTCGGATCGATATGATTGGGGTCAGCGGCCATCGCAGGGTACTTCCTTTCGAGGATAGGTAAGAGTTGATTCGAAAGGTACCCGCGATGGTCGCCTCATTGTGCACCGGCACAAGGCCTACCGCGGGCTACAGATACACCACGCTAGCGGACGCAACCCCGTCTTTTTCGCGATCGAGAATATGATCCTCACCCATCATCAGCTGCACTCGGAGCCTAGGCCCGATTCGGTTCAAGATTTCCCAATACCGCTGGATATAAATGTCTTCAAATTCTCGTCGGCGTATGTATAACGAGATTCGGAACCCCCAAAGAGCAGACAAGGCAGTCACAATCAAAGCCCAAAATTCTTTACTCCAGAATTCCAATGCGCTTACCCTTCTTACACAACCCTGGGACTAGTTCTACCGCAAACTTCTCAAGGTGATTTTCGCACACACGCGCCTCAGAATTCGGCGCTTTCCTGCACTTCAAGCCCCTCAATGCTCCTTCAGCGCATTGGGTTTCCTGCCAGGACCGGGACTGCCTTCAATTAGAGTAGATATTCCTTATGCTGCTATGTAATTAAGATTCGCAAACGCGAGTTCCGTCAATGGTGATCATGATTTGGCCAGCGGCAATCAAGGATGCCCTTGTCTGCTGCGCCTATCCCGCCTGAGCAAGGGCATCAGTGCGGTCGAGGTAGAGCAAACAAGGGCGCCGGTTTTATTGAATGGGCGCGCCACGGTGCCGCACCCCTATTGGCTAGATGGTGAACTGGAATACGGAGTAGGTGCCACTGTGTCCCTGGTAGGTGCCCTTGGCAAAGCCCACGCCGCAGGTTCGCATGCGGGAATCGAGCATGTTGCGGTTGTGGCCCGGGGAATTGCGCCACTGATCAAACGCGCGGCTTGGTGATGCGCCAAAGGCGATGTTTTCGCCCACGCCCGGGTATCCGGAATGCTCAAAGCGTTGGGTGCGGTTCATGGTCTGGGCCCACCGGGTGGAATCGGCGTTCAGCTTGGCGCTAGGGGTGCATGGCTTAAGCCCCTTGGAGCGTCGGTACTCATTGATCCGGTTGAGCACCGCCGTCTGGTCGGAGGCGGTGCTTTGCTGGGCACCGGTGTTCGAATTGGCGGCTGCCAGAATTAGCAGCGATGAAAGCGCCGCAACCTGCTGTACCTGGCGGTTAATATCCGCAGCGGCCGCGTTGACGTTGCGGGTGATAGCCTGCTGCGGGTTGGAATTCTGCGCGGTGGCCGGCGCCACGGTCAGCGTCATAGCGGTGGCGGCGGTCATTGTGGCGATAAGCGCG
The DNA here is from genome assembly GCF_004795735.1 of Corynebacterium endometrii. Lineage (NCBI taxonomy): Bacteria > Bacillati > Actinomycetota > Actinomycetes > Mycobacteriales > Corynebacteriaceae > Corynebacterium > Corynebacterium endometrii. The sequence goes on along the minus strand of NZ_CP039247.1, from coordinate 74,367 downwards.
CGGCGAATGCGGGACATTGGGGCTCCTTAGGGGATCCGGAGTTGTACGGGGTTGCCTCAATTATCCCGCTGCCGCAGGTCACGGACGGTGACTATGGGGAGTATCCCCCACGTGGAAATGGAGGACTTTTATGGCCCGTAGACCCACGCCTCATTGATGCACATCATAAGGCGGCCGCGGGAGTCCTGGCCACCCTGCTCACCCGGGCTGCAGTACCCGCCCGGGGTTGCGGTGCCCACCCCCTGCGGCGTTGGGCCATAGACCCAACGCAACTCACCCTGGCCCATGTTGACGCAGGTCAGCCACTTGCCGTCGGCACCGCGGGCGGGCAACAGGGCCTGCGCTGCGGTACACGCCGCCCCATAGCGCGGTGCCGGGCGCGGCGCCGGCTTTGGCTTAGCCGGGCCCGGGATAATACCCGGCAACGGATTCTGGATGAGCCCCTGCTGGATGGCGAAGTAGGCGGCACCGCCAGCGGCGGCCAGGGTCAGAGCAACGGAGCCGATGACAAGGCCGGCGATCTCAGCGTCGGAAGAACCGGCGGGGTCTTGGGTTTCTTCGGTGACGGTCGTGCCCGCGGGCGCAGGGGTCTGGGCCATCGCGGGGGAAGTTACCGTGGAGGCGGCAAGCATGCAGGCCGCGGATAGGGAAAGGAATTTCTTTTTCATGCGCCCAGTATGCACTGCGAACCAGACACGCGCTGGGCAAAAGCGAAAATACGGGCTAGAGATAATCGTCTATAGGTAGCCGCGCGGCGGCAGGCGCGTGCGGCTTGCGCCGGGTCCGCTCCCCCGCCCCGGCATTGCTGGGTGCGGAAACCGCCTGTGGCTTGTTGAATAAAACTCCCGTTATACTCCCGCGGAAAAGCCGCGGTGTGGGAAAGTTATCCCAAGCCATAGGAGCCACGCACAGCTTAGGAGGCCCGCACCATGAGCACCCCCGCCAACGCCGCACCCGCCAACCAGCCCGTAGGCAACGCAGCCCAGCCCGGCAAGGGAAGGACGGGCGGCGGCAACTTTGCCTGGGCCGCCACACTGTTTGGCACCGCGGTGGGCGCGGGCATTTTGTTCCTCCCGCTGCAGGCCGGGGCGTTTGGCTTTTGGCCGCTGCTGATTTCTACTCTGCTCATCGGCCCCATTACTTACCTGTCCCACCTGGCGTACGTGCGGGTCATCACACATGCGCCATCGAGGTCCTCAGACCTGCTGGCCGCGCTGTCTAGCTACTTTGGCCGGGGCACCGGCGCGTTCCTCGCCGTGGCGTACCTGGTGATGCTCTTTCCGGTGCTGCTTGTCTACGCGGTGTCCATCACCAATACCGTGGGCAGCTTTATCGTCAATCAGTTGGGCGGGCCTGAACTCCCGCGCTGGGCGCTGGCCGCCCTGTGCATCGGACTGCCCACCCTGGCCTTGGCGCTGGGTGAGAAGGCCATGCTCGCGGCCGCGCAGGTCACGGTGGTTCCGCTGCTCATCACGCTTGCGGCGTTTTCCCTCTACCTCATTCCGCAGTGGGATTTCTCCGCGTTCATGGAGGTCAAACCGGAATCCGGTTTCGTGGGCTCCCTGATTCTGATCCTTCCGGTTTTGGTCTTTTCCTTTACCTTCATCGGTTCCGCCAGCCAGTTCGCCGCGTCCATGCAGGCCAATTACGGACGCGGGTCCACCGAGGCGGAGGGCAAGCAGCGCTCCATCATCATGCTGACCACCGCGCTGCTGACCATCTTCACCATGTTGTTCGTGTGGTCCTGCGCGCTGGCCCTGGGCGCGGACGGGATGCGGGCCGCGGCCGAGGCCAACCTGCCCATCCTGTCCTACTTCGCCAACATCACCGATACGCCGCTGCTTGCCATCGCCAGCCCAATCATCGCCATCTGCGCGATTTTCTCCAGCTACATTGGCGTGGCCCTCGGCGCCCGTGAGGGCCTTCAGCACATGTTCGCCCTCGCCGCGGGCCGCGCCGAAAACTCCACCGGCGGCGCCACGCCGGTGCTCAAGCACGCCGTGGCCTACCTGGTCATCTTCCTCATCGCCTGGCCCGTGGCCATCTGGGAGCCGGCGATTATTGACATGATCTCCGTGGCCGGCGGATTACTGATCACCCTGTTCCAGTTCATCCTGCCGATGGTCACCATCTACGCCGTCGCGCGCCTGGCGCCGCTGCGCCAGTGGACAAACGCCATTGTCATTGCCTTCGGGCTTGTCGTTTTGGGCACCACCGTGGTGGGCTTCTTCTAGGGGCTTTACGCGCCTTCCTTGAAGGAGCCATCGGCGGTGATGACCGGCAGCACGGACCAGGCGAAGTTAATCCACTGGTCCGTCTTCTTCCAGGAAAAGTCCGGCTCAAAGATGGTGGATGGCTTGGTGTAAATCACGGCGGACTTAACCTCTGCCGCGGTCTCCTTTAACAGGTTGACCACCAAATCCAGGGTCTTGCCGGAATCAGCCACGTCATCGACCACCAGGACCTTCTTGCCCTCCAGGGAGGCCACGTCCAGCTGCGGGTTCAAGATGATCGGTTCGGGGAGCGTCGCGCCAATGTCCGTGTAGAACTCCACATTGATGGCGCCCATTTCCTTAACCCCGATGGCGTAACCAATGGCACCGGCCGGGATGAGGCCGCCGCGCGCCACGCCCACGATGAGGTCCGGGAACCAGCCGGAGTCCACCACGGCTTGGGATAGGTAGCGGGAGGCCTCGCCAAAGGTTTCCCACGTCAAGTTTTCACGGTCAGGATGGATCCAATCGGGCTGGCTCATGCCGCTCCCCTACATGCTCGTGCGCGGATATTTCACCAAGTCTAACCCCGCTGCCCCGCCCCGGGTAAATCAAAGCCGGGAGGCCGCGGGCGGCCGCATGCTACGCGGGAAAATGCAGATGAATGGCCGCTGGAGCTGGGTTGCCTCTCCGTAGTACCGCCACGTTTCTGCGGGAGACTAATGGGGCTTTGATGGCATTACTAGGCCGAGCCTGAGGCAGAAAGACGGGAACCCCACCGCCGCTCGTCACTCTCTAGCTCGGGGGAACTAGAGGGACTCCGCCGAACCTCGGGGGGGTTGAGTTCGTGGGCAGTGGGGGTTCCACGCGTCCTAATGTAGCAAGGCCCTCCAAGCCTCGACAAGGGCTAGGGGCCATCATTTTTATGATCCCGGCGCTGACTAGGCTATAAACCGTCGGTGATTTGTCCGGGCTTCCCACAAATGGAAATGGGAATAGCGCGTTTCCGCAGCTTATCGTCCTATAAGGCGCCGCCGGCCCCCGTTATTGAAAGCCGGTGCGCGGGCCCGCCGGAAAGAGATTAAGGATGGACACCCGGCGATATTTACCCCAATTCGGGGGAGTTATGGCGCGTTGGTGCCGCGGCGCGGGCGCCGGGCTAGCTCGGGCAGCGTACTTGAGGCCCTAGACCTCGGCCTCTGCCTCCGGACGGCTGGGCCGGGAGAGCTTGACGAAGGCTAGCAGGACGCCGCCCACCGCCAGGGCCAGGCCGCCGATACCGGCGAGCACGCCGCCCCAGAAGTTCACCATGGAACTCGAGGCCGCGGTGGCCTCCACGTCTACGGATTCCGCGCCCTCATCGCTTGGCCGAATGCCGCCGGCCTGCCCCGGCCGGGGCATTGCCGCGGCGGCGGTGGAGGGCGCCGCGCCCGGGGTGGAGGCGGGGGCGCCGGAGGATAGATTGCCGGCCGCTTGCGAAAGCGCGCCGCGGGATTCGGCCGGGGCCTGGGCTTGCGCCTGGGCCGGCTGGGCGGTGGCTGGGGATTTCGGCTCGCCGCCGGGGTTGGACGGCTTAGGGGCCCGGGTGGACGCCTGGTCCTTGGTGTCTTTGTTGTCCTTGGCGTCCTTCGCGGATGGTTGGGGGCTAGCGGGCGCGGCGGACGGCTTGGTTGGGGTTACGGCCGTTCCGCCAACGACCTTGTCCAACTCGGCGATGGCCTTGTCCAATTTCCCAATTTCGGTGGCGATTCCCGCAATGCCGGTGGACTCGCCGGGCGAACCGGACTCGGTGGCGCACAGTTCATCCGTCGTGGTCTCGTCGCCGACCAGGAACCCCGCGCGGAGATCGTGGGAGCCGTGGCCCGGAATGCTGTAGGTAAACGTCAACCAGTAGGCGCCGGGTTCGGTGAAGATAAAGCCGGTGTGGGCGTGTTTACGGGCGGGCAATTCCCAGGTCAGCGAGGGATTGTCGCTGTCAAAGATGGTTGTCATCCCCTGGCCAAGGCCGCCGGGCTGCCAGGCCACTACCCTGCCCGGGCCTGAGGACTCCATGGTCAGGCTGGCGAGCCGGCCGGAGAGAAGGCTGGGATCTAGCTCGGTGGTGGAAAAGCCAACCCAGGGCACGGAGTAGTCCTGGATTTGGGGCAGCACCCAGCCGCTGGTGGGCAGATCGCCGCTGGCGGTTATGGACCGCTGCAGGGAATCGGCGACCCTGAATACGGCATCGCCGGAATCGAGCGTGCGCTTGGAACCGGTTGAATCGTCAATGACGCCGGTGCGCACGCTGGCCGCGTCACCCATGACGGCTAGGTCCTGATGGCCCGCGGAGATGGGGATCACGGCGCTACAGGTTGCCCCGGCGACGGGGGCCATAGCCATAGGGGCGATTGGGGCAAAGGCAAGCGCCACGGTCAGTGCGGAGATGGTACGGAGTTTCATGCGGATATCCTTTGGCGTTGGAGGCGGGGCGCGGCGACCCACGCGATGAGGAAGAATGTCGTCAGGGTGAGGACAATGGTGGCCCCGGCGGGCAGGTCGATGGCCCAGGCAAGGTAGATGCCAAGGAAGCTGCCCACCGCGCCGAGGATCGCCGCGGCCAGCATGAGCGTGCGCAGGTCGCGGGTAAACAGGCGGGCGGTTGCCGCCGGGGTGATAAGCAGCGCCAGGACCAATACGTTTCCAATGGTGGCCACGGACATGACAACGGCGGCGGTCACGCACAGGTATAAGACAAGGTCCAGCGCCAGGATGGGCAGGCCCATGGCGCGGGCGGTCTCACGGTCCAGGCACACGGCGGTAAGCTGCGGGCGCAGCGTGGCCAGGGCGATGAGCGTTACGATGCTCACGCTCACCGAGGTTGCAAGGTCGGCCCACGATACGCCCGTAAGCGAACCGAAGAGGAAGCTGGTCAGGGACGCGGTGTAGCCCTCGACGCGGGAGATCATCACCATTCCTAGGGCGAAGGCGGCGGCGAAGAAGATGCCGATGATGGAGTCCTCGCGCACGTGGCGCTTCTGGGAGAACAGGGCGATGAGCACCGCCACTACCGCGCCGGCCACCGCGCCGCCCAGCAGCACGGAGGCCTGCAGCGCGAACGCAATGGCCAGGCCGGGAAAGACCGCGTGGGAGACGGCATCGCCGATAAAGGCCATGCCGCGCAGGACCACGTAGGAGCCCACGGCGCCGCACACGATGGCCGCCAGGACGGAGGCAATCAGCGCGCGCAGGAGGAAGACCAGCTGGGGGTTGGCCAGGTCCATGAGGAATTGAAGGAAGGAAACCTCTAGCATGCCGCCCCCTCGTGGATGCCTATGGCGCGCAGCAGCGGCGAATCGGTGCCAACCCCAAACGCCGTGACCCAGGGCTGGGGATCGGCCAGCAGGTCCGCGGAGGGGCCGTCCGCGACTATGGCGCCCTCACGCGCGCCGTTGACTAGAACGAGTCGCGGGCAGGAGTGGACCGCCTCGGAAAGGTTGTGGGTGGACATGATGACCGCCGTGCCCGCGGCGGCCAGGTCGGCGAAAAGCCTCAGCAGGATGTCCGCGTTCGGGGCGTCGAGGCCGGTAAATGGTTCGTCGAGCAGCAATGCGGCAGGTTCCGTCGCCAGGGCCCGGGCGATGAGCACGCGCTGGCGTTGGCCGCCCGATAGTTCGCCGATGGGGCGGTTGCCCAGCTCGGAAAGCCCAACGTAGGTTAGTGCCCGGCCGACCGCCTCGTGATCGCCGCGGTTGGGCCGGCGCAGCCAACCGATAAGCCCCACGCGCCCATTGAGCACGGCGTCGCGGACGCTGATGGGAAAGCCCCACTCAACCTCATGGCGCTGGGGCACATAACCGATGTAACCGTGGGTCTCCACGTTTCCGGTGGACGGGACCAGGCCCAGGACAGCGCGCATGAGCGTGGTCTTGCCCGCGCCATTGGGACCTAAAAGCCCCACGAACTCCCCGGGGTTAACGGTCAGGTTCGCGCCGCTTATGACGCGGCGCCCGGCCAGGGCGACGCCCAGGTTTGCTACGTCGATGACTGCTCTAGTCACGGCCGGACCTCCGGAAGGTGAGAAACAGCACAAGGGCGAGGAGCGCCAGGCCGGCCACGCCGATGCCGATGTACAGCGCGGGGCGGGCACCGGACGCGGGCTCGGCCGAGTCCGCCCCGGCGTCCGCGGGTAGCGAGGCGCCAAACGCGTCATCGGTGGAGGCGGAGTCCCCCACGGCGAAACGGACCGCCTGGCTGGCGGTGACGGTCTCGCCGCCTACGAGTTCGGCGCTCACGGTGAGCTCCACCAGGTGGGTGCCCGGCTGGCTGAAGGTCCAATTCGCGTGGGTGTGGGTGTTGAGGTCAACCCAAAAGTCGCCCTCGCCGGCGCCGGTCGTGGACCACAGAATGGTTGGGGGTTCCAGGCCGCCGTTCTGGAGGAACAGGGCGGCCTCACCGTCGCCGCTATGCCCGGTGACTTCCATGGTGACCCCGCGGTCCACCTGATCCTGCAGGGTGGGCGATTGGGTATTCCATCCCAGCCACGGCACGCCCGGCGCCTCCACCTGCGGGACTACCCAGACGCTGTCACCCGCGCCCGCGCCCACGAATTCGAATTCGTCATTCTCGGGCAGCGCCTGCAGCGCCGAGTCGCCGACCTGGAAGACCACGTCATCGAGCCTGCGCCACACAGGCTGTACCTGGGAATCGTCGCGCGCTAGGAGCTGCGGTCCGTCCTCGGTCAGCACGAAGCCCAAATCAACGTGGCCCTGGTCAATGACGGTGCGCTCCCCCTCCGGGGCGACGCGCTCATCGTCCTTGACCACCTGCGATAGATCGCCCGCCTGTGCGGGAAGCGTTGCGGCCGGGGCAAGGGCAAGCAGCGCGGCGGTCGAGGCGGCGGTAAGAGTTTTGGTGAGTGTATTCATTGCTAGTTCCTATGCTCGTGGCGGATTATGGATGGGATCGGGTCGTGGGGTTTAAGCACCGGGCTAGTTCACGTGCGTTGTGTTCCATGAACCGGACGTAGGTGGGCGCGCGCTCATCGAGCGTGTCGCCGTAGATGGTGCACACCTCAACGCCCAGTTGGGCGGCGGTCTGCGTGAGCGTGCTGGCGCTGGGCACGGCCTGGGGCTCTAGAAACACCGCGGGGACCCGCAGGTTTTCCAGCGTGCGTTGGAGCGTGACCACATCGCGCGGGCTGGGCTCCACCGCCGGGTTGGGCGTGACAAAGCCCGCGCTTTTCATGCCGTAGCCCTGCTCCAGGTACGCATAACCGTGGTGGGTGGTGACCAGCTGCCGGCGCTCGGGCGGGATGCCTTCGATGGTCCTTCTCACGCGCTCGTCCAGCTCGCGAAGCCGCTGTTGATAGGCGCGCGCCCGCTCCCGGTAGCGGTCACCGTTGGTGGGATCCGCTTTGACTAGCTCCTCCGCGATGACGTCAACGTAGGCGATGACATTGGCAACGTTGTGCCACAGGTGCGGGTCTACCTCGCCGTGGATGTGCTTGCCCAGGACGGCCTGCGGCAGCAGGTAAGTCTCATGCCCGGGCACGCCCAGGAAGCGATACGCCGGGTCCGCCGGGATGGGCTGGTAGGTAGTCGATGGCACGGCGATGACGGCCTCGGCGGGGTCTATCACCGTCTCCCCGTCCTCGAGCCGGACCGCGCCGGTGGCCTGGTCCGAGGCTATATCGATGTGGCCGGAGTCAATGACCTGCCGGCCCGGCGGCGGGGCAACCCCCACCGCGATGGTGACCGGCGTGTCCTGGTTCTGGAAGTACAGCGAGTAGATGCCCGGCGCGCTAAAGCCCCATGAGACATGGGTGTGGGCGTTGGCGGGCAGGGACGTGGCGTCTTGGGCGTCCACCCCGTCCGCGCTGTTGAACAGCGGGGTTGGAACGCCGAAGGTGCTCATGACGTACGCGCTGACCTCGCCCGGCCCCTCGACCCGGTTAAGCGCGAAGTCAACGGGCTCGCTGTTAGTCGCGTTGGTCACGCGCAGCCCCAACCACACGGCATCTAAGGCCGCGTTTTCGACCAGCGGAATTAGCTCGGCGCCGACGGTGGAGGCCCGATCGGCCACCTCGATAACGGGGCTCTGGCCCACCTCGCGCATGGTATCGAGCAGGTTGTGCGGCTCAAGGAGCAACCCGTTGGCGAATTGGACCTCGGCATGGGCAACGTCCCGGGTGGTGCGCAGGCTTGACTCGAAGGAGTGCGGATCCCGGCCGTTCGGAATCAGCGCCGTGACAAGCGCGTCTTCCCCCGCGACGTTGCCAACGATGTCAGCCAGAAGCCCCGTTGTGGCCACCACGCGCAGGCGTTCTTCCTCGTTGACGGGCTCCGCGCTCCCACAAGCGCTCAGCGTGGCCGCGGCGATAATACCCGCGAGTCCCGCGCCGAGCGCCCGGATGCCCGCGGCTTTCCTATGGTCGTGGGTACGCATCAACGACGCTCAGTGAGGGAGGCGACCAAGCGGGCGATGCCCAGGCCCAGGACTAGTAGCCCCACGCCGAGTATCGCGATGCCTACCGTCAGCATGGGGTGGCCGGTAGCGGCCACCTGTTGTTGCTGCGGGCTGTGCGCTTCATCCCGCGCCTGCGATTGGTTGGGCGCCTGGGCCTTGGTGGTCTGGTTGCCGCCGCGCGGCTGGCCGGACTTATCCGCCTTCGCGGACTGTGGCGTGGGGCCCGAGCCGGATGGGGTTGCCGAGCCCCGGTCGCGGGCCTGCGGCGAAACGGCCTGGCCCGGGCTATCCTCGCCCGCGCCCTCTTCGCCTTCGGCTTGCGGTTGCGGTGCCGGGGCATCGGCGTCGCCGACGCTCCAGGTGTAGGTGACCGATTCTGAGGCCTGGCCGTTAGAATGCGCGCTCACGGTCATGGTGTAGGTGCCGGGCTGGGAAAAGGCCCAGTTGACGTGGCGGTGGGCCGGATAGGGTTGGTTGATGACTTCCCCGGCTCCAAGGCTCAAGGCGCCGGAATTGGTCACGGGGTAGATGTCCCCAAAGCCGGCGGTTTCAAAGATGTAGACCTCGCCCGGCCCGTCGACGGACTCGAAGTGGAAGTCCACGGACTCAAAGCCCGCGGCGCCGGCGTTTTGGGTGTCCCAGCCCGGCCACACCACGTCCGCGCGCTGGGTCTGGGGCAAAAAGTAGGTTGGTGCGCCGATGCCGGCCACGCCTTCCGTGGTATCCGTCCATGCGGACTGATTGACGCGGAGCACCACGTCACCCCCGGCGTGGATGACGCCGGAGCCCGTGACGTCTTCTTTCAGCTTAAGGTGCAGCTGCCCGTCATCCGCCGTGACATAGAAGGCATCCACGTGCCCCTGATCGAAGACTTGCTGTGCCTGCGCCGGGCTCAGCGCAAGCGTCTGGGTCAGGGTCAGGGTTACAGCCGCACAGATTGTTGCGATGACTGCCAAGATCGCCGCGCGTGGGGACCTTGACCGGGCGAGGGAGACCATGAGGAGTGCTTTCTATGAATCGAGGGTTAAACGGTGGGCGGGGTTAGCGGATGTTGAATAGGCGGCGCAGCTCCTCGACCGGGTTGAAGTTAGGGCCCTGGGACGCGTTGATGAAGGCCACGATGGCGCCGATGACGGCCACGCCCAGAATCGGGCCCAGCCAGGCGAACGGGGACTTCGCGGAGCCGGACTCCGGTTGGGGCTGAGTCTCGGGCTGCGTCTCGGGCTGGGGCTGCTGCGGGTTTGAATCCGGCTGCTCGGTGGGCGCGGCGCAGTCACCAACGGCCAGGTTGCCCACGGCAAAGGTCAGGTTCTCCGGTTCGGACGTGACGGTTTCGCCTTCGGTAGTGGTGGCCGAGTAGGTGACCTCAAAGGTGTAGGTACCCGGCGTGCTAAAGGCCCAGTTGGCGTGGGCGTGGGCCGGAAAGGAAGTCTCTACCGTGTGATCATCTGCCACGGAGTTGAGCAGCTGCTGGTATTCGCCCAAGCCTTTGTCCAAGAACATGCCCCAGGTAGCGCCGTCCGGAACGGAAACCGGCTTTAGGTTGAGGTTTACCTGTTCGTCCTTGAACTTGCTGTAGTCAAGGCCCTGGGTGTTGTAGCCCGGCCAGATGATGTCGCGGTTCTGGACCTGCGGCAGCAGGTAGAAGCGCTCCCCCACCGGGCCCAAGAAGTCTAACTCAGGGTCAGACATTGCGGCGGTGCGCTCGTTGAGGGCGTTGTCGCGGACGGCGATGAGGACATCGGACAGGGCGCGATCCACGTTGGCGGAATCATGGATGCCGGTCTCATCCTTCACGCTGGTGAGGAAGCGATCCCCGTCCAGGGTCGCCTTGATATCGATGTGCCCGCGGTCAAGGACCAGCGCGTCGTGGCACTTATCGGGCGCCGTTTCCTCAGGCTGTGGCTCCGCGGCGGCGGTTCCCAGGGCTGCCAGCTGGGACGTGTTTTCCACCGGCGATAAAGGATCGAAGGATTCCGTGAGCGTTACCGTGGACCCGGTGGCCCGGTATGTAGGGTGCGGGATGACGGAGTAACGGACGGTGTATCCCTCTAGCCACGAGTTGTAAGACAGCAGCGCCTCGCCGTGCCCGTTGCGGACGTTGACCTCAATCGGCTTAGTCGCGTGCGTGACCTCCGGGGCGTCATAGAAACCGCCCTCGATGAAACCATTGAAGTTCAGGTCCTCGGCATCGACGGTAAACTTAAGCGTCTCATCATCGACGCGCTCCAGCTTGGTCGTGATTCCCGGCGCGCCGAGCGGCGCCTCTTCGGTGGACTGCAGCGCGCGCTCGGTGCCGGTGTTGTCCACCCAGGAATCGGCCTGCGTGGTGGAATCGGTGCCGACGGATTCGCCGGCGCGGTAATGCACGGGTTCAGAGATCCAGCGCGGGGCGGCCTTGGCGGTGGCCTCTGGGGTAAAGACGGCCTGGATGTCACTATCCAGCGGGCCTAAGAACTCATGCCAGGTGGCCTCGCCGTCTACGACCGGCAGATCGGTCAGGAAGTAGCCGTCAATGAGCAGGGTGAGGGTGCCGGATACCGGCTTATCTGCCTTGAAGGCGATGGTGGACAGGTGTTCATCGCCGCTGTTGTCCTGGGACTGCTTTGGCTGGATGCTCAGGGAGTAGCCGGCGGCGGCCGCGTCCCCGGATGGTGCGGCGTCATAGCGCTCCTGCAGGGACTGGGTTGGGGCATCGAGCGGCTTCTGGCCGCCGACCTGCACCGCGAGGCGCTGCGGTTCGGAGGCGATCAAGTTGCCGTCCTCGCCGCGGGCGGTGGAGCGGTAGGTCAGCACGTAGCGGCCCGGCTTGGTAAACAGGGTGGTGTTATGGGTATGCAGCCCTGGGCTGAGCTTGATTGATTTCGGGGAGCTCTCCCCCGTGCCCAACAGGCGTTTCAGGCTTGAAACATCGCCGTTGTCGGCGAACATTTCAACCTCGCCTGGACCCTCGACCGCAATCAGGTCCATGGACGCGGCTTCCTGATTGAAGTCATCGGTGGGAATGCCGGCATCGGCGCCGTAGCCCCACCAGATTGGATCCTGGTTCCCGCCCGGGTTGCGGGGCGCGGCGTAGTAGGTCTGGCCGGGGGTTCCTACATCGCTGAACGCATCATTGTCTGGCAGCGTGTACTGGTACTGCTGGGCCCCCGTACCGCCGTTGTAGCCCTTGCCTACCCACAGCACGGCGTCATCGAGCGGCGTATCGGCGAGCGCGTTGAGCGTGAAATTATCCCCGGTCCAGTAGGCCTTGGGGGCATCGATGTGCTTTTGGGTGCCAACTACCTTTCCATCGTCCGGGCCGGCGTGGGCCACGGCTGGGGTCAGGACGGACGCGGTCAGGGCCGCGGTGGTCAGCAGGGCGAGACCGCGTATGCGGGTGCGGCTCTGTGGGTCCTGTGGGCGCTGGATGGGGGAAGCTGGGCGGATGGCGGAACGCTTCACGGGTGTGGGTCCTTTCACTTACGGCGTGTGGGGACTCGTCCCGCTAAAGGGGCGCTCATGGGGCACCGCGGCGTAAGCGATTGGCTATGTAGTTTCCACAGGAAGGCTCCCTTGCGGGACGGGACGCCACAACAATAGCTAATGGTTTTCATTAGCAATAAGCGCCCACCCCCGCCCCGTTACGGAGGGGCTCGCAGCCAGCGTTAATGAAATAGTTAATCAATAAGCATCTACCCCCGCGGCCTTAGCGCTCACGAACGCCCCGGCCCGCCGCGCATGCGGAATAAGCAACGGCGGGAAGGTGGCGGCATGGACATGCGGGCGCAAGAAACGCCGCTGACAAGCGCCGCAATCCACGCGCATCTTTGCGAATGTTTCGATGCACAGGGTCTCGGCACGCTCTGTCAACGGCGTGTGTTGGAAGGTTAAAAACTCAAGGCCGGTGGGCGGGTGACTAAGCCGCCTTAACCCGCCGGCTTCGACGGATCGCTATCCGCGGTGGGCTCCTGGGAAAGATCTTGGGTGCGCTGATCGTATACGCGGTCCTCAAGCTTGTCCTCAATGCGCTGAATCAGCTCAGTGAGTTCACCAAGCTCGCGGCGCAGGTAGTCACGGGTCACGGTCTCACCCACGGACATGCGCACGCCGGCCAGTTCGCGCGCCAGGAATTCCGTATCCGCCTTGGTCTCCGCCGCGCGCTGGCGGTCCAAGTCCAAGGACAAGCGGTCACGGTCATCCTGGCGGTTCTGGGCCAAAAGGATGAGCGGTGCCGCATAGGCCGCCTGCGTGGAAAAGGCCAGGTTCAGCAGGATGAATGGGTACGGATCCCACGCGTTTTTGACCATGAGCAGGTTCAACAGGACCCAGACCACCACGAACACGGTCTGATACGCCAAGTACTTGCCGGTGCCCAGGAAGCGCGCGATGCGCTCCGCGTAGCGGCCCACCGCGTCTCCATCCAGGTTGAAGCGCTTGCGCTTGACGGACTGTACCGGGGTATCCAGCTCAGACTTCTTGTAATTCGATGCCACGGCTTAGGCCTCCTTTCGTGCTGCTGGGGCTGGGGTCTGGGCCGAAGCCGAGGCCGGCTGGTCGACGCGCCAATCCTGCTGGCGCCAATCCTCCGGCAGCAGGTGATCCAAAAGATCATCCACGGCCACCGCGCCCAGCAGGTGCTTTTCACCATCCAGCACCGGCCCGCAGACCAGATTGTAGGTGGCGAAGTAGCGCGCGGCGGTTTCCTGGGAATCCTCGGCGTAAAGCGCCGGCAACTCAAGGTCCAGGATGCCGCCCACCAGGGTTGACGGCGGTTCACGCAGGAGTTTCTGCAGGTGAACGCAACCAAGGTAAGTACCCGTTGGGGTGGCCTGTGGCGGGCGGACCACGAAGATCATGGAGGCCAGGGACGTGGGCAGCTCCGGGTTGCGGGCGTGCGCCAGGGCCTCGGCCACGGTGGACTGCGGGGTCAGGATGATTGGCTCCGGGGTCATCAGCGCGCCCACGGTATCCGGGGAGAAGTTCATCAGACGGCGAACCGGCTCGGATTCTTCCGGATCCATCAGATCCAAGAGCACGTCAGAGGTATCATCGGGCAGCTCCGCCAGGACGTCCGCCGCGTCATCCGGGTCCATTTCCTCCAGCACGTCCGCGGCGCGCTCGATATCGAGGTGGCTCAAGATGTCCGCCTGGTCATCCTCCGGCAGCTCCGCCAGGACGTCCGCGAGGCGCTCATCATCCAACTCCGAGGCGATCTTGTTTCGGCGGTCGTCGGAGAGATCCTGCAAGGTGGATGCCACGTCCGCGTTGCGCATCTCTTTGAAGGATGCCAGCAGCTCCGCATCCTGATTGACCTGGCCGGTGCCGGACGCGTGCAGGCCCTGGATGTGGTTGAGGTGGATGATCTCCAGTTTGGTCTTGCGCCCCAGGCGGCCACGCTGGGCCACCGCCACGCGGCGCACGCGCCAATCGCGGGTGCGGCCGCGCTCCAACTCCACGTCCACAATCTCCACGACCTTGCCGTGCAGATCCTCATGCTCCGGGTCATCCGTGTGCACCTTGGCGCCGATGAGGTCATCCATCAGGGACAGCTCGCCGGAACGGGCCTTAAACGGGCGCATGTTCACCGAGGAACTGGTGGTGGTCAGCTCGCCGGGGTTGATGGTGGCGATGCGGCCCATCGGCAGGAAAATCTTGCGCTTGGTGGCCAGTTCGAGGACCAAACCCAGCGCCGTGGCTTTGTCATCATAGATAGTAAGGACAAGGTCGCGGACGCGGCCCACGAACTCACCGTCCGGGCCTAGGACAACCATGCCGGCCAGGCGGCCAGCGAACACGCGCATTTCACTCATAAGTCCCAAGGGTAATGCAACGCGGGGTCATATCGCTTATCACGGGGTTTTCGCGCGGGGGCTTGGGGCGGCAGAGGGGGTTCGGTGGGCGCTTGGTGGGTGCTTGGCGGGTACTCGAAAGCTACTCGAAAATACTCGAAACGCGAATCACGCGTGTTGAACTGCGGGTTTGGGGCTACTCGAAAGCACTCGAAAGCTACTTGAAAAATTTTCGAGTAGAATAACGCCATGGATTTCAGCGTGGAAGAAATGCTCAACCGGCCAGAAGACCAGTGGTTTGAGCGAAAAGCCTTTGGCATCCAACAAAAGGACCTGGCAAAGGCAATCATCGCGTTCGCAAATGCAGAAGGCGGAATGATCGTCGTCGGCATCAAAGACCGAAAAGTCGAAGGTCAGGCATCAGCCACGCTTGACAATAAGCTTCGCCAAACACCGATCGAATTTACAGACCCTACTGTGCGGTGCGATGTTTCAGTCATCGAAACCACCCACGCAAACGGCAATCCTGCCCAGCTTTATTGCTTCCACATCCAAGCGTCGGAACGCGTGCACTACCGCGTCGACGGTGAATGTTTCCTGCGGGTTGGAGACCAATCGCATTCATTAGGCCCAGACGAAATCCTAGAATTGCGTTATTCAAAGGGCGAACAGCTCTTTGACGCACAGCCAGTGGCCGGAACCTCTTTAGCCGATCTCAATTCCACGGATGTCGACAGTTATGCGTATATGATCGGCTCAACTTCCGGCATCGACGCTTTAAGGGCCCGCGGACTCATGAGCCACAATGGCACACCGACCGTCGCCAGCCACCTACTCTTTGGCACGGAAGTGCCACAACGATTCCCCAATGCCCATATTCGTGTGTTGAAATTTGCTGAACCTGACCGCTTACCAGGCCGCTACCAGCAGCTGCTCGACGATAAAAGGTTTGAAGGAACACTTCCTGAACAGCTGGAATCTGCCCGAACTGCGATTCTGTCAATGCTTCCCCGGGTTACCCGTTTGGGCGACAACGGCAAGTTCATTGAAGAAACAATGATTCCTCCCGACGCCTGGCTGGAGGGCCTAGTCAATGCCGTAATTCACCGTTCATATAGCATTTCTGGCGACCACATCCGGTTCGAAATTTTCCCCGACAAGATTGTCATTAGTAGCCCCGGTCGTTTCCCGGGTTTGGCGGATCCCCGCAACCCGGAATCCATTGCGCGTTTTGCACGTAACCCTCACATTGCCCGCGTCGCCTGTGAGTTACGCATTGGCCAGGAGCTAGGCGAAGGCATCCGCCGTATCTTCCGGGAAATGCGATCGGTTGGCTTCCTGGATCCTGTCTACCAACAGACTCATGGTTCGGTTGTGTTGACCCTTCAGGCTGTCCGACGACTGTCCAACGAACAGCTTTCAGAGCTTCCTGCTCATTCCGAGGCCGTGCTGGAAGCACTGCAAAAATCTGCTATCCCAATGAGCACCCGTCAAGTCGCTGACAGCATTGACGTCAGCGTGCCGTCGGCACGAAAAGCGTTGCAGGCCCTGCGTGATGCAAAGATCATCTTGTGGAATGGCAATTCGCCCCGCGATCCACGGGCTACGTGGTCGGTTCCCGACAGGCTGTAATGTAGAGGGCGGTGAGTGCTGGACGGCGATATGTGGGTACTCGAAAAGTACTCGAAAATACTCGAAACGCGAATCACGGGTGTTGAACTGCGAGTTTGGGGCTACTCGAAAGCTACTTGAAAAATTTTCGAGTAGCTTTTCCAGGCGATGAGGCGCCGATTTAACGGCCTTGCTGGTACATGAAAACCGCACCGCCATCGTTGCTTCGGCAGGCAAGAATGTTGCCTTCTTCTTCACAGTCGAAGCGCATCGGCTGGCCTGTGCCCCGGCCAGGCACGCTGACAGAGCTGCCCGACTTGTCCCACACGGAATCATCGCCGGGATGCATGCCGTCTGTGACCTGGTTAAAGACATCAGAAGCCACATCGCAGGACGTTGCATCATTCGCCGCCAAGACGTTCATCTGGTAGCCATCGCCTTCAGATGCACGGGGGTACTTCTTACCGTAATTCCCCAAGCGACAAGCACAAGCACGACTATCGCAACTAATTGACCAATGAGAATCGCCAACGCCATCTCCCCTTAGACTTCGCTCGAATCTTTTGTTCGTGCCGCACGTTTTTCAGAGCCCCGAACACCGCCCAGTTAGTTCTTTTGATCGTCCAGAAACAGTTCAACATCATGAGCATTCACCATCGAATCCAACGCCTGATTAAGCGATAACGTGGCGTCCTCGTCACGCCCCGCCGAATCTAGCCCAAGTGGAATCAGGGTGTTTCCTTCGATACCAAATACAGGTCCCCCTGAGTCACCGCTATCGCTAATGCGACGGAAAAAGAGTTCACCGTCATGGCCAACGTGACTAAAAGGGCCACATGACAGCCCAGAACGAAACCCAAGCCCGCATATGCCATCGAACCGTGAATATTCCAATGATTGCCAGGAGCGGGTTGATGGTACTTGCATTCCGGTGAGGTGGTACTGCGGTTTTCCGGGTTGTTGGTACTGACAAGCGCCGGTCGCTTGAGTGTGTGCGGCCGGCGCTTGGTGTTGGTTGGGGTCTAGGGGTTAGTCAGTGTCTTGGGCTGCTGCAGCCTCCTTTGCGAGGTGTCGGCGCATGTCGAAGTCACCGATTTTGAGTCTGCGGCCATTGTTAAGGCGGCTGACTAGGGACTCGGCTCCGATTCTGCTGGGTAAGACTTCGACCCAGTAGGCGGCTGTTGATTGTGATGCGATGATGGTGGGGAGTCGGCCGTCTCGTTCGATTACGATCTTGGTCAGGTCTTCTTGTCCGCGTAGATCCACGCTGATGGTGCAGAAATCATCGATGATGAGGACGTCGATGTTGATCAGTTTGCGCATCAGTGCTGTGTATTGATCATCGGTGGGCGAATAGGCCGCTAGCTTGGCAACGAGCTGATCGAGTCGGAAGTAGGCCACGCTGTAGCCGGCGTGGCAGGCTGCGATTCCGATGGCACAGGCAAGGTAGGTCTTGCCTGTGCCCGTCGGGGCGTAGATGTGCACATTGTTGGGATGTTCACGCCAGTTCGTCGCGGCATACCGTTTAAGCTGGCGTTCGCTAATTCCTCGTGCTTCAGGGTTAATGACCTCGGCCAAACTGGCGTGTGGGTAGGCAAATCCTGCTGCAGCAATGGCTTTTTCGATCTGCCGCTGCCGGCGTGACTCTAGTGCTTGGTCGACAGCAAGAAAGAAGATGTCTTCAGGAAGGCTGTCTTCGTATGCCTCATCGTTGAGGAGTTCGAAGTAGACGTCAGCGAAAGTCGATAGGCGCAAGGCGCGAAGCTTCGCGCGGTTGGTGTCACTGATTTCGATCATGGGTTAGGCCTCCTCCCATTCCACGTCGTTGAAGTGGCTGGCAGGGCGGATAAACACCGCATCTTTCATATTGGTGATGTCAACGACCTGCGGATATGACGATGCAGGCGACTGTTGTGGCACCGCCTGCCGGTTGTGGCCAATGTCAGCTTGGATGCGTTTGATCACCGCGAAGTTCGCCGCCAGCTTCTTTCCCACCACCACAGCACAGGCTGGTTCCAGGCTGGTCTTGTCGTGCCTGCGCCCCAGGTTGGCCAACACATTGCGTGCCAAGGAAAGTCCTCGAGGGATTGACGCGGCGTTGTTATCCAAGATGGTGGTAATCACCTTGACCGTATTCGGACCAAAAGAACTCGCCCACTTGAGCAGTTCATCACGGGTCAACACGTCCACAGTGTCGTCACTGCCCTGCGGGCCGTGAGCATGGTTGGTGGAATAGCGGTAGCGGAAGCCATGGAGCCTATCGTGCTCAGCAACTAACTCGTCGCCATCAAACAGGCTGACAGTTGTGGTAGTCAGCCGTGCACGCAAGACTTTCCCGACGAGCTCATACGGCACGGAGTAGTACTGATAGTCGCAGCACACGTGCCAGTTTCGATCGACTTTAGGTGAGCGCCACACCACTTCCGTAAAGGCCTGCGCGGGAAGTTCGCGCATCACCGGTGCTTCATGGGTGTCAAAGCGTTGGCGCCTGGTTGTTCCATCCGCACGCGTGAGCACACAGTTGATATCTTCGACCCGATCGGCAATCGCCTCATTGAGCTCATCGAGGCTATAGAAGACTTCACCATCGAAGTAGCCCAGGATGCGGCTATAGGCAATCTGGACAGCACGCTCGACTGCAGCTTTGTCCTTAGGCTTTCCCGGCCTGGTAGGAACAATGACCAGGTCATAGAAGTCAGCGAAATCGGCATAACGAGCCGTGACAGCACGATAGGACTGATGGCGCTTCGGCCGGTAGGTGGCAGTCGAAGCATTATCGGGGACAATGATTGCCGGAAGCTTGCCCAGATAGTTCAATGCTTTGACGTGACACTCAAGCCACGCTGGCATCTTTTCATTCTCCGCAGCGGTAGCAAACAGCAGCCCCGAGTATGGACACACAGCTAGAAACAGCGATGCCTTCAACGCCACATGACCACTGGCTTGATCGATGATGGCAATCTTGTCGCCGGCCCAGTCCACGTAAAGTTCTTGGCCGGGTGCATGCTCAATGACATCACGCAGGTCATTGGCCCGGATAAAACCCGAGAAATGATGGCAGAACTGCGAGTACTGATACTTCTCCAGCTCTGGGGCACACTCAGTGGAAATGTAGTCCAACCAGAGTTTATGCCGAGTCAAATGCTTGTTGTGGCCAAGACGCTTGGCCATGGCCGCAAAATCAGGCTGGTCATAAGCCTTACTACGAGATGCGCGACCATCATCGAATACATCAGCAAACCACTGCGGGGACAATGATTCGAAGCGCTCCTTATCGATGCCCTGGTCGCGGATAATCGCCTGTACACGGGAAATATCCCTGCGGGAGCATCCAAGAGCTGCCGCAATCTGACCATAGCTTTTGCCTTCCACACACAAAGCCATGATCTCTTTGAAGTTGGCCATAACGGCCCTCCTTCGAAATGAGTAACCAGTCACGGCATCACAGGATTGCAATGCCGCCACTGTTAAACATCACTCATTTCCCTGCCCTAGTACCGCCTTTCCGGAAAGACCAGTACCAACTACGCGGAATCGCGGTACCAACTACCCCGATTCGGCACAATGATGACTGCTGTCGAGCTTGCCACTCCACAGGCACAATGTTTGGATCAAGTGGAACGAAAGATCCAACTAATACGGGATCATCGACCTTAATCAATGCATAATCATTGACACCTAGGTCAGCTTTGCCCTTGTAGCCGGAATAAACTACTGCCCCAACTTGTCGTTCAACGCCCTTGGCGTCGACAAAGACAAATGAGTTTCCCTCCACTCCACAATGCCCGGCAGTAGACAAGACCATGCCGGATGGAGAATCAAAGAACCATCCTGCTGAACACATTTGTCCAGAATCGACGTTGCGGATAGCCGAACCGGGGACCAATACATCAGGTGAAACTAGGTACCCAAACCCCTGGGAATTTCGATAGATCGTTTCAAAAGCAGGCAATAGCTTTTCTGAAACTACCGGAAGGGAGCTTCCCAGGCTCGACAAGTGTTCTTGAGCACTGCTTAATCCTGAGCGGTCCTGAGCCCTTGCCGTAACTGGAATTGCTGTTGCGATGGCTGTGAGAACTGCGACGAAAAGACCTAATGCTGTTGCTTTAGCTCAACCGGGCATTCGTAGCAGTGCTTGTCTATTGACCGCTTCTTTATTTGTTGTGCTGAGCGGCAACACGGTCTCCAAGAAAAACCAAAAGTCCAAAAATTGCGATGCCGACCACCAACGAACCCACGAAAATCGCTTGCTGGTTTACGGCAACGTCTTCCCACACCAGAATCAGATTTACTGCCGCACACAAGCTGAAGTACACGGCAAGCAACAAGAAATATGGCGACATAGATTTGTGAGCCGCGATCCAAGCCTCACGTGAACTTAGCGTATTCGCAGTCATAATCCCAGGTAGACGGTTATAAGAAATTGATTTGAATTGACCTTTCGGTGATTCCTTGGCGATGAAAAAGCACAAGACCCCAAGAACACTAAAGACTATGAGTATGTAAAAAGCGGTAGTAAGCATGTCTCTCCTTCACTTAGGTGATCAGCAGTTTATGCATTGGGGGTTGTCTCTAATGGCAGTTATGCCTGATTAGGAACTAAAGTTCCATCTTTTACTTTTTCTGGATTTTCCGGTTCGTAGTTCGTGTCACTTTCGTCGCCCTCTGTTTCGGGACGGCGGCTACTATCGGGACTCTGCAAAGCAGGGTGGAAAATCGTTGTTCACAGGTAGATTGTCAACCCGCCGATCGTGATCAACGATAACTGATAAGCCCTGGTACATCGCCAGCGTGTTGTTCCTGCTGCTGATGTGAGCGTGTCAAGTTGTTTGTGTGTGGGGTTGATTTCTTATAGATATAGGTCGAAGCGCTCGGGGTAGGCTACAGCCATTTGGTTGATGGCTTGTTTCCATCCAGCAACTCGTGCGCCTTCAACGAGCCTGCCGGCGGTTGCTGAGGCGCGTTTTCCTTCTTTATCGCGACGAGCAGCGCGTTTGTCTTCAATGTTGCAGATCATCAACCACAGCGTCTTCAGCGCTGATTCATCGTTAGTAAACTGCACCCTGTTACGGGTGGCTTTACGCAACTCGTTGTTCAACGATTCGATGGAATTAGTCGTATAGATGACTTTCCTGGCTGCCGGCGGGAACTGCAAAAACGGCACAAACCGCTCCCACGCGTCCTGCCAGACCTTGACTGACCTTGGGTATTTCTCGCCAAGCTCAGAGGCCTCAAAATCTGCCAAGGCTGCAGCAGCACTGGATTCATCTGGGGCAGTGTAGACCTTTTTGAGCGCGGCTGATACTGCTTTACGGTCACCGTAGGACACCCAGCGGTTAGCAGCCCGAATCAGATGCACTACACAGGTTTGGACCATTGAGCCTGGCCAGGTTGCCTCAATAGCCTCAGGCAGGCCTTTAAGCCCGTCACAGCAGACGATAAACACATCACGTACGCCGCGGTTAGCAAGGTTGGAGCATACCTGCGCCCACAACGATGCGCCTTCTTCTTTGGCAATCCACAAACCCAGAATATGCTTAACACCGTCGATGTCCACCCCGATGGCCATGTAGGCGGATTTGTTGACCACTCGGCCGCCGTCACGGACTTTAATGCGTAGCGCATCGAGGAAGATGACGGGGTAGAACTCGTCAAGCTGGCGGTTTTGCCAGATCATGACCTCGTCAAGCACAGCGTCGGTGATCGCGGAGATGGTTTCATGAGAAATATCGACTCGCATCGCAGTGGCCAGGTGATGCTGGATATCGCGGATGGTCATTCCGCCGGCATACAGGCTAACGATCATGTCATCGACGTCTGTTAAACGCCTGGACCCTTTAGGGACCATGGTTGGGATATAGGTCCCGGCCCTGTCCCTGGGGATATCTACGGTGACCGGCCCGTAGTTAGAATCAACAGTCTTTGGATACGAGCCGTTGCGGTAATTGTCCGTACCAGCAGCGGCTTTACCATCCCGGTCACCCACCTGGTATCCCAGGTGAGCGTCCATCTCGGCTTCCAACCCCCGCGTGATAGAGGCTTGCAACATGCCTCTGACCAGGTCGTTTGCGTCTGTTGTGGAGGTTCCAAGCTGATCAATAAGCTTGGCGATCTCGGGGTTGGCTAAAAGCTTTTTCTCAATCGCGTCAATTTTGGCCTTATCAGCCGGATCTCGTCGTGCCATAGTTGTCATTCTGGCTCATCTCCTTATGCGGGATAGATTCCCACACACAAACCATCTGACACCCTCGTTAATTACGCTCAAACCGTAAATGGACGTCCATAGTCAATGTACTCATTACTCTTTTCCTGGAACGGAGCTAAAAGGTAGCGGCTTTTCCATGGGCAAGGAACTCTCCACAGATAGTAATTATCACCTACATATCCGTCTTCCCGTAGCACTCCTTCTGTCTCAGGTTGGGGGCGTACAACTCCATTAAACTTTTCGGGGATAAGGGCTCTACGGCCTACTGGATCTGTCCACTGGAAATCACGTTCCCACCCTTCGTTAAAAGAACACCCATCGAAATAAACTAATACCTCACTAGGCGAACTGAGAGAATGGGAAGCATTCTCTATCGGAATTTTCTCGTACCAGATATCATGGTCTACTTTTTTCCCTTCAGCAATCCATCTGAGGACCTCTTGTTCATCAAAACTGGCACCTGCAAAAACCTGGATTGCACTACCCTGGATTGCACTACCATGCGAGTCTAGAAGGAAGCGTTTGACGTAGGCGAGATAAATATTAGATATATGCACTAACCGAGCCCCATCTTTTAAAGGTTGCCAGGAATCTTACATTCAACGCGAGCCGGATTACTATATGCCCTCGCATAATAAGTTCCCGTTGAGGTAACAATTGTTCCTTCAGTTACCCCAATAAATGAGGTTTCGACGTCTCCAACGCAATCTTGTTCCACTTCACGCGAGGTGTACCTATGTGGAAGATTCTCTTTTTTATCGAATTTATAATACGGTTTATTATCTGTGCCGCCCCTTAAATCAGGTGCTTTTTTCCACCATGCATAGTACTTATAGCGCAATGTATTAACGTGGGTCACGCTCAATACCTTTTCTTTGCACTTCGTATGTGGCTTGAACCCCACGGCTTTAAAATCTGAACTTTTCCGATTGTGCGGATTATCCAATGACAGCTCACAAGGGCCATAGCGCTTTCCCGCTGCTTGAAGGCTTATCGCATCTTCCAAGGGGAGCTCTTCCAATCCAGCTTCGACACGGTCAAAAAACTCTGCTGCTAGAGCAGGACTAGAAAATTCCAAATAAGGAGTAACACCTATTAGAGAACCCCCTGGTAGACCCTCTCGTTTAATAGACTTTAGTGTTCCTCCCTCAAAATTCTGAGAAACAAAATCCTCTTCTTCTTTCGGATCTCCTATGGGGAATCCGTAAGAGCTTTTCTCATATCCTGCTGCAGACCAATCAAGAAGCACCGGATCCATAACCGGATGTGCTCCGTGCTGCGGCGTCCAGTAGATCATTCCGCCCTCGAAGACGTTGTAGCGTCCGACACCGTCAGGGGTGGTTAGCTCATCACTGATGGGGTAGCCAAGTTCACTATTTTGGGCGCCCATGGATTGCCATTTGTCATAGATAGCGCCTTGGATGCTAGCCTGAGTGGCCGGCAATGCATTGTGGGTGTAAACATGTCCACCTTGGAAGTCTTGTTTAAACCACTGGTTTCCTAAAGCCATATCGCTGGTAGTGGGGTACCCAAGGAAGCCCTTTTCCCAGCCATGGCGTTCCCAGACTTTTGCTGCTGGGAGACTAACTGTATGTGCTCCGGTTTTGGGGTGCCAGTAGATATATCCATTGACAAACTCAGAACGCTTTCCTATTCCGTCTGGATTGGTCAGCTCATTAGACTTTGGCAGAAGAAGGAAACTAGTTGGGCCGCCTACCTTATCGTATTTTTCTTTAATTAAACCGCATACTTCAAAAGGAGAAGGCCAATACACTTTACACCCTGGCTGAGCATTCAGCGTTGGAGTATCAGGGTTGGCAAGTTGTGCCTCTCGTATTTCTGCCATATCCGCTTCGGTCTTGTCGAAACCGGCAGGAATTTCTTCTCTGTCGGAGCGCATTTGACCAGGAATAACTTCACTGTTGGGATTAGTAGTTGGATGCCATTCTTTCAGCCCTTGCGGGTTGAGCTCTTCATTTGTGGCTTGGTTGACTTCATATCCTTCTGCCCCTGGAGGGGTTGGGATTCCCCACTGAGCAAATGGACCATCGACTACTTGTGGCGAAGCCGTATCACGGTGATCAGAGGGGTAAAAATCGTTGTCGGCAGACGGCGTTTCAGATGCTTGAATTTTTGATTGTTGTTCATCGCGTATCGATGATCCCAGAAGTGATGATTGTGCGACTGCAGTGCCGGGAGTGGCACTGATTAATAAGCTTGCTGAGACGAAAGCAAGTAGTTTGTGTGAGAGAGCTTTCATTGGCGGCCCTTAGATGAGAGTGAAACAAGGAGTTGTTCTACTAGGTCAGCTTATAGCCTGGTGGCAGGCTACGCTGGTTAAGTGAAAAAATTCTCCTTAGCTAATCTCCTGGGGTACCGATGAAAATAGTTAAACTCGGTCTTTCTTCTCTAGCCTGCGCATTTACTGCACTAGGGGCTTGCTCTTCGGTGGCTGTCGCTGCAGATAATGACTTCGCTTCATTGCAGGCAAGCAGTACTGTGCCGGTGAATGATAATCGTATTGCGGCTTTGTGGTCAGTAACTCCAAGTTTGGATGACTCACAGCAACAACGTGTTCGGCGTGATTGCACGGCAAGCTATGTAGGGGACAATTTCTGGTTGACCGCGCATCACTGTGTTTCTAATTCACCTTTTATGGATGGTTTTCTCCGCCAATCAGATGGTGAAGTAGCAGGTATCGCTGCTATCTATACCAAGTCTTCTACTGAAGATGTTGCACTTATTAAAGTCGGTGACGGAATCAATGCCGATTCATTTACCGTGGCCACAGAGCCGTTGAAGATCGGGGATCAAGCCATACTTACCGGTTATGGTCAACCCCATGACTATGCTTCTTCGGCGGAAACAGTGATTTCCGAAAAAGTAGACTCCCTGAACTTTGGGAACGTTACGTATACCGATCTGCTCAAAGGGAAATCGTCAACGGACTCACGATCCTGCGGCGGAGATTCAGGAGCACCTGTCTACAAAAACAACACTCTCTACGCAGTACACACTGCCGGCGGATTTAACCCAGAATGCATCGATGGAAAAGACAGGCCCATGTGGCATACAAACCTTCCTCCGAGGGCTGACTGGGTACATGAAACCATCCGCTCTAACGTGGAACTTTCCCCTCAAGAAAAAATTAAAGCACAAAACGGTCTTAAGTATGCTCCCCCTGTAACTCATCCAACCGTTGAGACCCATGTCCCAGATACTCATAAAGAAACACGAAAAAGCTCTTCTGCAATGTCCTCACTATCAAGCTCATGAAGCGTCCTGGGTTTAGTGAAGTGCCCCAGGTTTTGTTCCGTTTGAGTAGATGGGAAAATCTGGGGCACTTCATACTCGGTTGTTATCTACGGCGTTGGGTACATCGATAAGCCATAAGTACTGGAACCTTCTATCGAGAGTCCACCGGCTAATTCCGCGACGGTTGGCAATAGTTGATAGTGACGTGTGGTTGGTGACGTGTTCGTAGAAGTCAGTAAATGCTTGGACGTTGCGTACGTCGCTTCGGTGTCTGGTGGTTAATTGGCGGCAGTGAGGGTTGGTGCATCGCCAGCGTGTTGTTCCTGCTTTTGTTGTGCCATTTTTCTTCATTTTTCCTGCACAACCCGGGCACCGAGGTCTGTTTGAGTTCATCCGACTAACACACAAGACAGGGCTAGCACATCTGTTGAAGAAACTCGGGATTGAAGACAAAAAGGCCTCAAATAGCCTCGTTAAGGCTATTCAAGACCGATTTAATACCCATATACAGCGACTACGCTGAAAACGGACACACTTTTGCTACTTAACCCCTACTTAACCACGCTTTCAGGCTTGAAAACGAAGAAACCGGAGGCACCGCACTCTTTGCGAGTGGATTCCTCCGGTGAAACCGTGTGCCCGGGGCGGGACTTGAACCCGCACGTCCGATAAGGACACTGGCACCTGAAGCCAGCGCGTCTGCCAATTCCGCCACCCGGGCTGGATGGTGGTTAGGGCATTGCTGCCCTAGCGACTCAATAAAGATAGCACGTCACCCAGTATTCATAACAAACCGCCAGTTCAACGCCTATAAAAGGTGTAGTTGACGCGGGGTCAAGGCGGGCGATATCAGGGAACTATCTCACCGCTAGGTGCGTTTTATGAGTAAGTACCGCCTATAATGAACGAAGTTTTATGAAGAACCACAGTCGACGGGCACAACTTACACTGGTGGGCCGTGGCGCATAAGCTGGGCTGAGACATTTGGAAGGAGGTGCACGCTCATGGGAATCATGGACAGGCTCGCAAAGATTGACTCCTCAATGCAAAGGGGCCTCGATAACGGCATGGCCTTTGTCTTTGGCGGGCGCGTTGTTCCGGCGGAAATCGAAGAGCTGCTCAAGCAGGAAATCCAGGATAACCCCACCCGCGGTGAGGATAGACGGATCTACGTTCCTAACGTCTTTACCGTTGGCGTGTCCTCTAAAGACTTGGAGAATCTCTCCAAGGACTCGGGCCTGCCAGAATTGCTGGCTGACCAGATGGCCCGCTACGTCCGCAATAGTGGTTGGACCGTGGCCGGGCCGGTCATCGTTCGCATCGCTGAGGAATCCGGGCTTCGCACCGGCCAGCTGCGCGTGTCCTCTTTCATTGATCATGAGCCCGCCGAGGAAACCGGGTTTGACGCCATCTTCATTGACGAACCACAAGAACCTGCACCACAGGAGGAGCACATGTCTAATCCCAATGAGCCAAACCCATGGCTTGCTGATGAAGCCGCTACGTCCCAGTGGCAGGTTCCTGCCCCAGCTCAGCCCGCGCAGCAGGCCGCGGCCGGCCCTGCGGTTAACCTGATGCTGCAGGACGGATCCTCGCGCGTGTATCACGTGGAGGAGGGTTCTAATATCATCGGCCGCTCGAATGAGGCGGACCTGCGCCTGCCGGATACCGGCGTGTCCAGGAAGCACGCGGAAGTAACCTGGGATGGTGAAAACGCCGTGCTAACCGATCTGCAGTCCACGAACGGCACCACGGTCAATGACACGCCCATTGATAACTGGCTGCTGGCTGATGGTGACGTGATCACCGTGGGCCACTCCAGCATCGAGGTCCGCATCACCGGCCAGGGCAAGTAAGCATCATTAGATACAAGGGTTAAGGAGGCACCATGGATTCAGTATTGTTGCTAGCGCTGCGCATCGGCCTGCTGGTACTGCTGTGGCTGTTTATTCTGGTGGCTCTCAACGCCATGCGCCGGGACAACAACAAGGCCGCCGGCATGGTTTCCAGTAGCGGCGCCGGATTGGCACCGGCCGCCCCCAAGCTGCGCCGCGAACAGGCCAACCACATCACCGTGGTGGACGGCCCACTGCGGGGCTCACACATGCCTCTGGGCTCCTTGGAGGATTTCACGCTGGGCCGCTCGCAGGACTGTGACTTCATCCTGGGTGATGACTACGCATCCTCTAGGCACGCGCGCCTGTTCCGCCGCGGCAGCACGTGGTTTGTGGAAGACCTTGAATCCCGAAACGGCACCTATGTGGCCGGCATCCGCATTGACCAGCCTGAACGCGTGGGCGTGGGCACGGATATCAAGATGGGCCGCACTACCGTGAGGCTGGTGCCTTAGGAGATGCTGAAGCTTAATTTCACCGCGGCGTCTGACCGCGGTTTGGTGCGTCAGAACAATGAGGACTCCGCTTTTGCCAGCCCGCACGTCCTGGTTCTGGCGGACGGCATGGGCGGCCACGCCGCTGGCGAGGTTGCCTCCCAGCTCATGGTCACCCAGCTGCAGAAGCTGAACAAGGACCCGGAAGACAATGACATGCTGGCGCTGCTGGGCGCGGCCGCCAATGACGCCAACGACTCCATCGCGGGGCACGTTGCCGATCATCCGGAGACGGAAGGAATGGGCACCACCCTGACCTCCCTGATGTTCAACGGCAAGCAGTTTGGCGTGTGCCACGTGGGTGACTCCCGCGGCTACCGCCTGCGTGACGGCAAGCTGGAGCAAATCACCAAGGATGACACCTTCGTCCAATCACTGGTGGATGAGGGCCGCCTGGATCCGGAGGACGTTTCCTCCCATCCGCAAAAATCCTTAATTCTTAAGGCCTATAACGGCCGGGACGTAGAACCAAGCCTCTACATGCTTGACGCCCGTCCCGGGGATAAGATTCTGCTGTGTTCCGATGGCCTTTCAGACCCGGTCACGGCTTCCACCATTGAGTCCGCTATGGCGTATGGCACTATCCAGGAGATTACCCAGCGGCTCATCGAGCTGGCGCTGCGTTCCGGCGGCCCGGATAACGTCACCATCGTCATGGCTGAGGTGGTTGAGGATTCCGCTAGCGTTTCTGCTTCCCTGCCCACTACCCCGGTTCTGGCCGGCGCGATTGCCGGTGAGGTGCCCGAGCCAACGCATCCCGATTCCTCCGCCAGCCGCGCCGCGGCGCTGAGCCGGGCCGCGCTCAAGGGAGGCGTGGCCGCCGGCGCCGCAGGCGCGAGCACGCTGCGGGGACACGATGGCGCGGCGCCGCAGGAGGGATCCGCGGGAGCCGGGCCGGGCGCCCAGGCCGGAAAAGCTAAACCGCAGCAAATAATGCCGGGCGGCGCGCAGGATACCGCGGAGCTGCCACGGGAAGAGGCCGCCGCTGCCGCCGGCGCCGCAGGCGGCAGCAGTAGCGCTGATGGCGCGGCCCCCGGCCGTGGCGATTCCGACGCTCGGCCCGGCAAGGGCCGCGGCTGGCTCAAGGGCGTGGTAGCCCTGATGGTGCTAGCCGTTATCGCGCTCGGCGCACTTTTCGGCGGCAAGGCCTACGTTGATTCCCGCTACTTCGTGGCCCAGGCCGCGGACACGCAGGCGCTGACCATCGAGCAGGGCGTGGACGTGACTGTCTTCGGCCGCGCGCTGCACTCCACGTACCAGAACGCGTGCATCAACGCCGATGGTGACCTGCAGCTCTCCCCCGCCGCGTGCACCGGGGATTACCTGCCGTTCAAGGTCACGGACCTGCCGGAGCCTGAGCGTGGCGCATTAAGCGGCATTGGCTCCGGCGATTACAACGCCATCCAGGCGGAGCTGGCGAAGCTGTCTGATAAGGCGCTTCCGGCCTGCCGCCCGGAGGCCACCAGGGTTGACCCGGACGAGCAGCGCTCGGGGCGGCGCTCCGGGAATGGCGCTGCGGAGGATTCCGCAAAGCCAACCGGAGAGCCTACCGCCGCGGCGCGGGAGACCTCCGTGGTGATCGCGCAGGACGGCGCCGAGGCGAGCGAGACGCGCGAGCCGCGCGAAACGGGTAGCCGCAGCAGCGGTTCTGCGGCGCCTAGCAGCTCCGCCACAGCTGAACGGAATTCTGAGTACCTATCCTCGCCTGGTATTGACTGCCGGGAGGTGAAGTAAATGACGAAGCAATTCTCTGGGCGCGCCACCGAGCTTTTCATGCTCATCGGCGCCACCATCATCTTTGCGGTGACCCTGATTTCGCTGGAACTCGCGCAGGGCAACTCCATTGATACGCAGGTGTTGATCCTTGTTGGCGGGTTCATTGGCGTGTTCACCGTGGCCCACATCGCGCTGTGTTTCCTGGCGCCATATGCGGACCAGTTACTGCTGCCGGTGGCCGCCCTCCTCAACGGCATTGGCCTGCTCATGGTCACGCGTCTAGACATCGCCAACGGCACATCCCTGGCCTCCCGCCAGATCCTGTGGACCGTGGTGTCCATGGCGCTGTTCGTCGTAGTCCTGGTGTTTTTGCGGGACCACAAGTCCCTGACCAGGTATTCCTACCTGCTTGGGCTGGTGGGGCTGATCCTCCTGGCGCTGCCGCTAGTGTGGCCGCAGCCGCCGGACGTGGAGGCACGCATCTGGATCTGGCTGGGGCCATTCTCCCTGCAGCCGGGCGAATTCTCCAAGATCCTGCTCCTAATGTTCTTTGCGATGCTGCTGACTCAGAAGCGCTCCCTGTTCACCGTGGCCGGCTATCGCATCCTGGGTTTGTCCATGCCGCGCCTGCGTGACCTGGCACCCATCCTGGTGGTCTGGTTCATCGCCATTGTGATCATGGGCATCTCTAATGACTTTGGTCCGGCGCTGCTGCTGTTTTCCACCGTGCTGGGCATGATGTACATGGCAACTGGCCGCAACTCCTGGCTCATCATCGGCGTGTTGCTGGTGGCCGTCGGTGCTTTTGGCGTCTACCAAATCTCTTCGAAGATCCAGGACCGCGTCACCAATTTCATGGACCCACTGGCCAACTATGACGGCACGGGCTTCCAGCTCTCCCAGGCGCTGTTCGGCATGTCCTCCGGCGGCATTTCCGGATCCGGGCTGGGTGAGGGTCATCCGTACCTGATTCCGGTGGCCCACACGGACTTCATCCTTGCCGCCATCGGCGAGGAATTCGGCCTGATTGGCCTGGGCGCCGTGCTGGTGCTCTTCGCCCTGTTTATCTCCCGCGGCTTCCGCACCGCGCTGGCCGTGCGCGATTCCTACGGCAAGCTGCTGGCGGCGGGCCTGGCGCTCACCATTGCGGTGCAGATCTTCGTGGTCACCGGCGGCATCTCCGCGATGCTGCCAATGACCGGTTTGACCACCCCATTTATGTCCGCCGGTGGTTCCTCGCTGATGGCCAACTACATCCTGCTGGCGCTGATCCTGCGCATTTCCAACGCGGCTAACCGCCCGGCGACGCTGGACGCCGCACCGGGTGCAGGTGAGACCGGGATGTTTCCGGCCGTCCAGGACGCACCGGCAGCATCCGCTATTGGAAGGGGTGGGCGCTAGATGAATAAATCCATTAGGGGCGTGAGCCTATTTGCCCTGCTGCTGATTGTGGCGCTGCTGGTCAACCTGACCATCATCCAGGGCTTTAGCGAGGATAAGTACGCTAAGAATCCCAAGAACATGCGCGGATACTACGAACTGCAGACGGTGCCCCGCGGCCAAATCTTCGCCGGGAACACCGTGCTGGCGGAGTCTAACGCCAATGAGGACGGCGTGTACTCCCGCTCCTACCCGGTTAATTCCGCGGCGTGGGGGCCCGTGACGGGTTACATCTCCCAGAACTTCGGCGCCTCCCAGCTCGAGGCCTCTTATAACGAGGTCCTGAACGGCACGGACCCGGCCCTGTTTACTACCAACTGGGTGGACCTGCTCACCGGCAAGCAGCCCGATGGCGCCAACGTAGAGGTCACCGTGGATCCCGCGCTGCAGCAGCTGGCTTACGACCAGCTCACCGGCCCTGGGTACGAGGGCGCGGCCGTGGCCATTGAGCCGTCCACCGGCCGCATCCTGTCCATGGCGTCCTCCCCGTCCTACAACCCGGCAGGCATCGTGGATCCGGTCAACGGCCAGGAGAACTGGAACGCGCTGCAGGAGCAGGCGGGCAACCCGATGCTCAACCACGCCACGCAGGAAACGCTGCCCCCAGGATCCATCTTCAAGATCATCACCACGGCGGCGGGCCTGCAAAACGGCTACTCCCCGGATTCCAAGCTGACAGGAGCAAACTCCATCACGCTTCCGGGCACGAATACCGAACTGACCAACTATGACAACCAGGTCTGCGGCGGGCAGCAGGAGGTCACTTTGACCACCGCGTTCTCACTGTCCTGCAACACGGCGTTCGTGCAGATGAGCACGGACATCGGCGGCGACGAGCTGGCCAAGGCCGCCGATGCCTTCGGCGTGGGCCAAAGCTACGATCTGGGCATTGAAAACGCCGCGGGCACCCTGGGCGAACTGGGCACAGATTTGGCGGCGGTGGGCCAGAGCGCCATCGGCCAGCGGGACGTGGCGATGTCCGCGCTGCAGGCGGCCTCCATGGTCTCCGCCATCGCCAATGACGGCTCCCGCATGGAGCCTTACCTGGTCAACCGCGTAACGGATGCGTCCATGGATACCATCCGTGAGACCAAGCCAAAGGAGGCCTCCCGCGCGGTGGATGAGGATATCGCCCGCACCATCCGTGAGCTGATGTTCGCCTCCGAGCGCAACACGGCCGGCTATGACGGCAACGGCTTTGCCTCCAAGACGGGCACGGCGGAGCACGGCGAGGGCCTTGCCCCACACACGTGGTACGTGGCCTTTGATCCCAACAAGGACATTGCGGTGGCCGTGGTTGTGAAAAACGGCGGCAACCTGGGTCAAAGCGCCACCGGCGGGCAGGTCTCAGCGCCCATTGGCCGCGCCATCTTGAACGCCTACGCCGGCGCGTCTGGAGGTGAGTAGGCCGTGAACACCGCCGATAATCGCGAGGTTCTCCAAAAGCTCATTGGTGATGATTACCGCCTGCAATGGGTCATTGGCCACGGTGGCATGTCCACGGTATGGCTGGCGGATGACGCTACCCATGACCGCGAGGTAGCCATCAAGGTCTTGCGCCCCGAGTTCAGCGATAACTCCGAGTTTCTCTCCCGCTTCCGCGCCGAGGCGCAGGCTGCGGAATCCATCGACTCTGACAACGTGGTCCGCACGTATGACTACCGCGAGGTTCAGGACCCGGCCGGACACGCCTTCTGTTTCATGGCATTGGAATATGTCCGCGGCGAGTCGCTGGCGGACCTGCTGGCCCGTGAGGGTCAGCTGACGGAAGACCTCGCGCTGGACGTCATGGAGCAGGCCGCCCATGGTTTGTCGATCATCCACCGCATGGGCCTGGTTCACCGTGACATCAAGCCGGGCAACCTGCTGATTACGCAAAGCGGCCAGGTCAAGATCACGGACTTTGGCATCGCCAAGGCCGCGGCCGCGGTGCCGCTGACCCGCACCGGCATGGTGGTGGGCACCGCCCAATACGTCTCCCCGGAGCAGGCCCAGGGCCTGCGGGTAACCCCGGCCTCTGACGTGTACTCCCTGGGCGTGGTGGGGTACGAGATGCTCGCCGGGAAGCGGCCATTTACCGGGGATTCCTCCGTGTCCGTGGCGTTGGCCCACATCAGTAAGGAGGCGGAGCCCCTGTCCACCGAGGTCTCCGCGCCCGCCCGCGAGCTCATCGGCTTTACCCTGCGCAAGGATCCCGCAACGCGTTTTGCCGACGGCAACGAGCTGGCCAACGCCGTCTCCGCCGTCCGGCTGGGCCAACGCGCGCCACAGCCTAAGTCCGCGGCCTTGGCCGCACCCGCGCCCGAGCCCTCCCCCTCCGCATCCACCGAGATGCTGGGCAGTGTCACCCATCCGGCCACCGCTCACCCGGCCGCGCCCATTCCCCAAGGCGCGCCCGGCTGGGGTGGGGCGGCCGCCGGGTTTGAGGTGGCCCAGCGGGCCGCGCAGGGGCCCCAAGCGCGGGCAAAGGCCCAGAAAGAATCCGGCGGGGCCGGCCGCTCCTTCGGCCTGGGCCTGCTCATCGCCGTATCCGTGATCGCCCTTCTCGCCGCCGGGTTCTACGCGGCGACCAGGTTCTTGGGTACTGACTCCGGTTCCCCGGAATCCACCGCACCGTCGGTGGTGACGGAGTGGGTGGAGACTACGCCGGAGGAAACCTCGGAGGAAGTGGCGCCCACCACCACCGTGGAAACCGTGACGGAGGCACCCTCTACCACCGAGGTGGAAACGTCCGTGGTGACCACCACCCCAGAGGAGGAAACCTCCACGCCCGGGCCTGCGCCAAGCACCCGCCGGCCGCAGCCCACCGCGCCCGGGCAAACCCAGGCGCCGCAGCCAACAACGCCTGCGGATGTGCCTGAACCAACCCAGGAAGTAAACTCTCCAGAAGACCCTACGGGCGGGCAGGATTCCAACCCACCCTTCGAACAACCAGGTGACCAAGGAGGTGCCTAAAGCCAGATGAACATCAATGACCGTTACAGCCTCGCTGAGGTAATCGGTTCAGGCGGCATGTCTGAGGTTTACGCTGCTAAAGACACCCTCCTCGGCCGCGACGTTGCGCTGAAGATGCTCCGCCCGGAGATGGCCCGTGACGTAAACTTCCGCGAGCGCTTCCGCCGCGAGGCGCAAAACTCCGGCAGGCTCAACCACCCCAATATCGTGGCCGTCTTCGATACCGGCGAGGCGGACGTGGATGGATTGTCCATCCCGTACATCGTGATGGAGCGCGTGCATGGCCGCACGCTCCGGGACATTGTTCGCGAAGATGGCGCGCTGCCCGCCGCCGAGGCCGCGGAGATCCTCCAGCCCGTGTGTGACGCCCTCCAGGCCTCCCACGAGGCGGGCATCATCCACCGCGACGTCAAACCCGCAAACATCATGCTGACCAACACGGGCCAGGTCAAGGTCATGGACTTTGGCATCGCCCGCGCCCTGGATGATTCCACCTCAGCCATGACGCAGACGTCCGCCGTAATTGGCACGGCCCAATACCTTTCCCCGGAGCAGGCACGCGGCAAGGCTGCGGACGCCCGCTCTGATGTCTACGCCTTGGGCTGCGTATTGTACGAGGCCATCACTGGCACCACTCCGTTCGAGGGTGAAACCCCTTTCGCGGTTGCCTACCAGCACGTTCAGGAAGACCCGGTGCCGCCGTCCGAGCGCATCACGGATGATTCCCTGGCACCGACCCAGCGCCTCAACATTGACGCCGTGGTGCTCACCGCCATGGCCAAGCACCCGGCGGACCGCTACCAGTCCGCGTATGAGATGGGTGAGGACCTAGCGCGCCTCGCCCGCGGCGCGGTGACCGAGGCCGCCCGCAGCCATGTCACCCCCGCAGGCGATCCTGAGCATCACGATGCCTACCCGGCCACCACCACGCTGCCGCCGCAGTCAACCACGGCATTGCCCCCGCAGGCATCCGCGGCCGCTGCCGGTGGCGCCGCCGCTGCCGCCGGTGCTGCCGTAGCGGGTGCCGGCGCTAACGGAGGCGCGCAAGTCGCTGCCGGCACCCCTTCCGGCGGCGCCCACCGCGCACCTGTTCAATCCACCCGCCCCGGCGGCGATGATGACGATGAGGCACGCCCGTGGCTGAAGGCCCTGGCGACACTGTTGGCGATCCTGCTCATAGGCATGGTGGCGTATTTCACCTGGGACTTCTTCGGCTCCGGCAATTTCGGCAACGGGGACGGGGCCTCCCAGGGTCAATCGGCCATCACCATCCCCGAGGTGGAGGGCCGCGACCGGGGCGAGGTAGTAGCCGAGCTTGAAAAGATGGGCCTTTTGGTGACCGTCAACCAGGAAGCCAGCCCGGACGTGCCGCGCAATGAGGTCATCCGCATCAATCCCGCGCCCGGCTCCCAGCTGCAGCGCGGTTCCAACGTGACCTTGACCGTGTCCTCCGGCCGTGAGATCACCGATGTCCCGGATGTCACCGGCATGAGCGTCCAGGACGCCGCCGATGCGCTGGAGGAGGCCGGCCTTGAGCTGGATCCTGACTACGCGGAATCCGAATCTGACACGGTGCCCGAGGGCCAGGTCATTTCCCAGAACCCGCCCGGCGGCGCACAGCTGTCTAAGGGTTCCGTTATCCGCGTGACCGTGTCCTCCGGCCGCGAACAGGTCACCGTCCCATCCCTGGTGGGCCTAGACTTCGACCAGGCGCGGGAGACCCTTGAGGCCGTGGGGCTAGAGGCCCGCCCCGAGTGGGTTGATTCCACCGAGCCGGAGGGCCGCGTCGTGACCGCGTCCGACGAGGGCCAGCAATTGGACTCCGGTTCCACCGTCAGCGTGCAGATCTCCAACGGGATGCTGTTCGTGGCCCCCGACCTGCTCAAGCAGACCGAGGCGGGCGCGCTCTCCGCGCTGCAGGAGGCCGGCTGGAGTGGCAACGCCTCCAACCTAATTGTCGGTGAACCGGTACCCACCGGCGCGGTAGTGGACAACGGCCGCATCGGCTGGGCCTCCGTCAACCCCGGGGATACGGTCCGCAAGGACCAAAATATTGACATCCGCCTCTGGGAGTTTGACCTTGGCACCTTCGCCAATAACGCAACCGGCGTGACGGACATTGCCCCCTAAGCCCCTAAACGCCCTTAGGCTTTGGGCTTTTCAGCATCTGACTTGAGTGAATATCCCGGTCAGCTGGTAGAGTTGGCCGGGATATCCGTATTTTTCTAAGAAGGTAAGTGACATGCCAAAAGCAAAGATCACACAGGGCTCTGCTGTTCCGCAGTCCACAACCTCCGCGGCGAACCGCACCCCGGTCAAGATCAACTCGGAAGGCACCCCGAAGTGGTACATCGTCATCATGCTCGGCCTGATGATTCTGGGCCTGGCATGGATCGTGGTGAACTACCTGGCCGGTGAGTCCATCCCGTTCATGGCCGAACTGGGCGCATGGAACTACGGCATCGGCTTCGGCCTAGCCATCATCGGCCTGATGATGACCATGGGCTGGCGCTAACCCCCAAAAGCGCCTCAGCCGCCCGGCAGATCCCCGCGATCCGCCGGGCGGCTTTTTCTATGCCCTGCCGCCGCGGGCGGCGGCACGGGTGGAGTAGAAAACTCTGCCGGGCTAGGCGTGGATGGATTCGGCTGCCGGCGCCTTGCCAGCCGCTCGCTTGTCGGAGCGGGTCTGCAGCAGCGGCGCGATCCCCCACAAAACGATGCCGAGGGCGACCCAGGCGCTCAGCGTCCAAAAACCCTGGCCGCCGCCGTTTCCGTCGAAATAAGCCACCGCTCGCACGAGTGAGCCGGCGGCACCCGGAGGCAGCAGCTGGCCCACGGCTGCCACCGCGCCCGGCAGCCACACCGATGACGTGGCGATGCCCGCGAACGGGTTGCCCACGAACATCATGCTGGCCGCCGCGATGGTAAATCCCTTGGAACCAAAGGCCTCGTACAGGCCGGACAGGGGCACGGCCAGGGCGGCGATGCCCAGCGCCATGGCGCCGGCCACGGGCCACAGCACGCCCTCGGTGGAGCCAAAGAGTTCCTGCAGAACCAGTGAAACAATGAACCCGCCAACGAGGGAGAAGATCACAATGCCTCCCAGGATCCAGCTGCGGTGCCCGGCCAGCAGGGCGCGGAACGCCACCACCGGCACGATTCCGCCGAAGACCAGTGGAAACGCCAGTCCACCGATGCCGGTGCCGGTTTTATCGGCGGCCGGAAGGGCCACCACATCGTCCACCACCGGCTCAAGCTGAGCCTGTGCCGCAACCTCCTGCCCCATCTGGGTCAGGGTCCCGGAGACCGCCGTGGACCCTGCGGACGCCACAGCCACGCGCAGCTCACCCGCGCGGGAGTAATCAAAGCCGCCCATAACCTCACGGGTGTGGATGGCCTCATCCAGCGCCGCCGCGGAATCATAACCGGTGACCACGTAGCCCTCAGGGTCGGAAGCGTTAAGCACCGCTTCCGTCCTGGCAACCGCATCCTGGCCCACCACGCCAACCGGCAGCTCGTGCGGGCCGGATTTGAGGGAAGGCATGATAAACAGCAGCAGCATGCCCACCAGGATGGCGCCCAGGCCAATGTTGAGCGCCAGCAGGCGGACGAGCTTTTTCTTCTTAGGCGTGAATTCGTGGATCGGTTCGGTGCCCTGTTTACGGGATTCGGACATAAGCAGCGGGCCTTTCGGGGGCTATTCGGAATTACCGGAGGATTATTCTCCGCTTACGGTTGTGGAGGATTTTCCTCCGCGATAGGATGGATGTCAATTTCGCCGAACCCACAAACCGCAACAGGAAGCACCCATGCGCGCAGACGCCCTCCAACGCCGCAACCGCATTCTCCTCACCGCCCGCCGCCTCTTCGCGGCGCACGGGCCGAACGTAGCCCTCGAGCAGGTCGCCGAGGCCAGCGAGGTAGGCATCGCGACGCTGTACCGCAACTTCTCCACACGTGAGGAACTCATCTATGAAGTCCTCCACCACGTCATCTCAGACCTAGACACCGCTACCCAGCGAGCGCTGCAGCTGGCCCCTTCCGCGGAGAACTGGACTCAGTACCTGAGCGAGCTGACCAACCTGGACCTGGGCGCGTTTACGGGCGCGCTGGATCCGCGAGAGATCCGCTCCGATATCGCCACCGCACAGGCCGCCAGCCTTCGCCAGCTCACGGGGCTGGTTGAAAGCTACGTTGCCGCCGGCGTCATTCACGATGGGGTGAGCGCATCCAACCTCATGGTTTCAATCGGCATCGCCACCCGCCCGCAGCCACAGGCGGTGACGCGCATCGCCCCGGACGCCCCCACGCAGCTGGTTGACGCCTACATCACGTGGACGTTGGCATAGCGCGCGCCTTAATTCAACAATCCCCAGCCCGGTTAACAAAGTTATCCACAGGCTGGGGATAATTTTGTGAGATTCTTCTATTCACACTTTCTTTCACAGCCTGTGGATAACTTTCTACACCGGTTTTCTACCTGCGAAAATATTCGAACTTTCCCGCCCCAACTGGGCAAATAACGTTCGAATCCGCCCACAAATTCGAGAATTACAAGAATGTAGTTATCCACAATGTGGATAACTCCTGTGGACTAAAACAAAACACATGTTCGCGTGGATAACCGCGGCGTGTTATTCACACTCGGGCGAACTAAAGGGTGCTATAGGCGCCCGGGGGCAGCGCCCACCACACCGCTACGACGGACAAAGCGCAACAAGAGATGGTCCCCCACCACCGCGCGCGCGGGTTCCTGAGTGTCACAGCGAAGACCATTACCGCGCCCGCGAAAACGCCGCCCAGGTGACCCCACAGGGACACGTCCGGCTGGATGAAGGAATAGACCACGTTCGCCGCAAGCAGCGTTAATGGGGATGTGAGATTCAGCCCGCGGGCCTTAAACACCCCCACGAGCAGGATCATCAGCGCGAAGAGCACTCCCGAAGCGCCCGCCGTGGGCACTAGGAAGTTCATGGCTAAGACCGCTGCCGCCGATCCCAACACGCCGGTGGCATACGCAATCGCGAACAACCCCGACCCCAGGGCGCGCTCCACCTCGGGGCCGATGAACAACAACATGGCCATGTTGACCAGCAGATGCCCCAGCCCGATGTGGATAAACGAGGATGTCACCACCTGGTACCAGCTCCCGTTGAAGACATCCGGCCCCCATAGCGTCCACTCGCGCGCCAGTTCGGAGCCGTAATAGTTGTCATAGAAGCTGCCGGACTGGAGCGCGGTGGCTATCCACAGCACCAGGCACGCGGCAATCATGGCAAACGTCACCGGCGCCTGGCGGGTGTTGATCTTCAGCCAGTTCACGGGTTCCTCCTCGCAGGGATGCTCGAACATAGGCCCCCGAGTCTCGCCCGCGCCCGTTTCTTTATTCCGCGAGGCCTCGAGCTTTTCCCGGGGCATCTTAAGAGTCTATATGCATCCCTTCCCTGTACCCCGCACTAATCGGCGGTCCGTCCCACCGGGCGGCATCGCCGCGGAAAGCCTCCGCGGCCTGGTATCCAAGAGGGTGTAAAACACGCAAAGACCGCCCACACTTCCACAGTGCGGGCGGTCTTGCGGTTCGGGGCCAGAGGCCCCGCATGCATTAAGCGATGGTGATGGACTCAATCACTACGTCCTCGTGAGGACGGTCCATGCGGTCCGTGGCCACCTTGGCAATCTTGGACACAACCTCCTGGGAGGCTGGGTCGGTGACCTCACCGAAGATGGTGTGGTGATTGTTCAGGTGTGGGGTTGGAGCCACGGTGATGAAGAACTGGGAGCCGTTGGTGCCTGGGCCGGCATTAGCCATGGCCAGCAGGAATGGACGGTCGAAACGCAGTTCTGGGTGGAACTCGTCCTGGAACTGGTAGCCAGGGCCGCCACGGCCGGTGCCGGTTGGGTCGCCGCCCTGAATCATGAAGTTATCGATGATGCGGTGGAAGATTGCGCCATCGTAGAAAGGTCCGGTGGACTCGCCCTTAGCGTTCTGGGACGCGTAGTCCTTCTCACCCTTGGCCAAGCCAACAAAGTTCTCAACAGTCACGGGGGCATGGTTACCGAAGAGATCGATAACAATGTCACCGTGGTTGGTGTGCATCGTTGCAGTTGCGGTCTTTTGAGTCATGAGTGCCATTGTAAAGAAAACCGCCCGCCCGTGCCCGCTAGCGCACGCGCCGAGCCCCCAAAAGCGGCACGCTCATAGCGATCATCAACCTCGATACCCGTGGTTATGCCGGGCGCGGCGAATGCGCTGCACGGCACCGCACGGACCAATCAACCCACGGGATTGGTCCGGGTCGATTCCGTTCTTTAGTGATTTCGTGCTTTGGTGCTGACTTAGCCCCGAACCCCGCATTAGATCGGAAAATCGGCCGGGCGTTTGCCGTCAATCGGGCACAATGGGCTCATGATTACGGCAAAGGCAGTCCTGTTCGATCTCGATGGCACGCTCACGGACCACGAGCGGGCCATGGCCCAGGCCCTGGACGAATGGTGCGTGGAGCTTGGCATGCCAACGGGGCAGCACCAGCGTTTCCGTGACATCGAGCTGAAATGGTTTCACCGCTTTGAGCGCGGGGAGATTTCCCACCAGGACCAGCGCATCGGCCGCACCCGTGAGTTCACCGGGCGCACCTCAATATCGGACGCCGCCGCCACGGAACTCTTCGCCGATTACCTCGCCGCCTACGAAAAGCACTGGCAGGCGTACCCGGACGCGGTGGCGTGCGTGCAGCGCGCGCTCGACGCGGGCCTTAAGGTGGGAATCCTGACCAACGGCCGGGCGGACATGCAGGCGGGCAAGATGCGGGCCGGCGGCGTGGACTTGCCGGGCGTGGAGCTGTTCGCCACGGTGGACATGGGCACCCCGAAGCCGCAGCCCGGCGCGTACCACCGGGCGTGCGCGGCGCTGGGCGTGGACCCGGCGGACACCGTGATGATCGGCGATAACTGGCCCAATGACGTGGCCGGCGCGCGGGCGGCGGGCCTTCGCGCGGTCTACATCCCGCGCGATAACCTCCAGGATCCTGCCACTCCCCCATCTGCGGCCGCGGAGGCAATCTCCTCCCTCGATGAGCTCACCTTCCGGCTCGGCTAGACCGTTCGCCACCTGTCAACGCGTACCTTTCACTGCGCACCTTGCGTTTCGCGCGTGAGATTTGTTCGCCGCGGGCTAGTTAAACTCGGAGACTTTCCCGGAGCCGCCGAAGAGCCACGAGGCCACGATAGCGCCCGGGTCAGCCACGCCCTTGGAGCGTTCGCCGAGGTAGGAGGCGCGGCCCTTCCTCGCGTCGAGCTCGCGGGTCTCAAGCGCGCCGGCGTGGGCGGCCTCGTGGATGGCCGCGAGGGAATCGCCCAGCGGGGCGGACGCATCGAGTTCGGCGGCCCTCTCGGCGGCCGGGATGAGCGCGTCGAGGACGGTGCGGTCACCGCGCTTGGCGCCGCCGAGTTCGGCGATGGCCTCGACCGCGGATTTCAACGCGGCGGCGAACTCGCCGGTCGAGGACCCATTGTCCAGTCCCGCGGCCAGCTCGTTGAAGAGCACGCCGTAGACCGCGCCGGAGGTGCCGCCGGCCAGGACGAGCATGCGCTGGGCGAGCCCGCGCAGGACGTCCGAGTCGCCGCCGCGGAGCGGGAGCTGGACGGAGCCGAAGGCGGCCTCCATGTTCTGGCCAAAGTCGCCGTCGCCGGCCCGGCGGTCTAGTTCGGTCAGCTCATCGAAGGCGGGCTGCAGGCGCTCGAGGAATGCGGTGAGCCACGCGTTGTCCTCGCCCCCTTTCGGAAGGCGGTCCTCGAAGGTGACCTCGGCCGGCTTGGTGTCCTTGGTCCCGGCCAGGGTGTGGGGCCAGGCGGGCGCGGCGGTGGGGGCGTCGAACAAGGCGAGCATCTCGTCATCCACCTTGGTCAGCGTGATGGACGCGCCGTGCATGTTCACCGAGGTAACATACGTGCCCACCATGGAGCGCGCCACCGTAATGCCCTTGGCGGCCAGGTACTTATTGGCCTCGCCGAACAGGAGAGAAAGCTCAAGCGGGGTGGCGCCGCCCAGGCCGTTGACCAGGCAGATGACCCGGTCACCCTTGGTGAAGGAGCCTTTGTCGATGATGGTGCCCAAAAGGTCCTCCACGATGTCCGCGGCGGACTCGATGTCCTTGTTATCCACGCCGGGCTCGCCGTGGATGCCCACGCCCACCTCCATCTGGCCGGGATCCAGGTCGAAGGTCTCGCGGCCGGTGGTGGGCAGGAATCCGGCGCCTAGGGCCACGGACATGGAACGGGACGCCTCGGCGGTGCGGGTGGCGATGTCAGCCACGGCATCGAGGTCATCGCCGCGCTTGGCGGCGGCGCCGGCGATCTTTTCCACGATGATGGTGGCGCCGGTCCCGCGGCGGCCCGGGCCGTCCTCGTCCCCCTTGTCCGTGGCCACGTCATCGGCCACGAGGACCTCGCGGGTGTCTACGCCCTCGGCGTACCTGCGGGCCACGGTGAAGTTCATGACGTCACCGGTGTAGTTCTTCACGATGTGCACCACGCCCCTGCCCTGATCGGCCCACTTGGTGGCCTCCGTTACCTGCACGGCGTTGGGCGAGGTAAACAGCAACCCGGGGCACACCGCCGCAAGCATGCCCTGGCCGAGGAAGCCGGCGTGCATCGGCTCATGCCCGGAGCCGCCGCCTGAGACTAACGCCACGGCCGGTTGACCGTCCTGCGTTTCGATGGCGCTGTCTAACCCAATAAAGCCCGCGTCATGCCACGTGGCGTCCGGGTGGGAGGCAATGAATCCGGACAGGGCCTCCGGAAGGAATGCGTCCGCGTCGTTGCGGAAGGACTTGTGCTGTGCGGTGCTTTTGGTATCGCTGTGTGACATGGGCCCCACTGTACAGAGATTTGGGCCGGCCCCGGACGCGCGCAGCGATGAGGCAGGGCGGACCGATCACCGGACCGGGTTGGGCGGCGAAGATGTGAAAAGGCCGCCGAGCAGGAGGACTCGGCGGCCAATTCGGCACGTAAAGGTTTGGGGGCCGGGCGGCCCGGCGCGCGGTTAGAGCTCCGCGACCACCCGGTTACGGGCCTCAACCATGTTGCGCAGGGACTCTTCGGTCTCCGCGTAACCGCGGGTCTTCAGGCCGCAATCGGGGTTGATCCACAGGCGCTCGGCCGGCACGTTCTTGAGCGCGGCGCGGATGAGCTCCTCCATTTCCTCAACGGATGGCACGCGTGGGGAGTGGATATCGTAAATGCCCGGGCCAATCTCGGAGTGGAACTTCTCATCGATATCCTCGAGCAGCTCCATGCGGGAGCGCGCGGCCTCGATGGAGGTCACGTCCGCGTCCAGGCCGGCCACGGCGTCGATGATCTGGCCAAACTCGGAGTAACACAGGTGGGTATGGATCTGGGTCTCTGGCTTGGCGTCCAGGGACACCAGGCGGAAGGCGCGCACGGCCCAGTCCAGGTATGCCTTGCGGTCCTCCTCGCGCAGCGGGAGGAGTTCGCGCAGGGCCGGCTCGTCGATTTGGATGATGTCAATGCCGGCTTCCTCCAGGTCGCGCACCTCGTCCGCGAGGGCCACGCCAATCTGATCGGCGGAGACGGACTGGTGTACGTCGTCGCGGATGAAGGACCACGCCAGGATGGTGACCGGGCCGGTGAGCATGCCCTTGACGTGCTTGTCGGACAGGGATTGCGCGTACTTGGCCCACTCCACGGTCATTGGCTCCGGACGGGAGACGTCACCCACAACGATTGGTGGGCGAGTGCAGCGGGAGCCGTAAGACTGTACCCAGCCGTTCTCCGTGACCACGAAGCCGT
The DNA here is from genome assembly GCF_004795735.1 of Corynebacterium endometrii. Lineage (NCBI taxonomy): Bacteria > Bacillati > Actinomycetota > Actinomycetes > Mycobacteriales > Corynebacteriaceae > Corynebacterium > Corynebacterium endometrii. The sequence continues at coordinate 30,561 of NZ_CP039247.1, read as the reverse complement.
CAAGCAGCTCGGCGAAGTACTGGACCATGTCATTGCGCTCCGGCTCGCCGTGCACCAGGACGTCGAGGCCGAGGTTTTCCTGCAGCTCGATGACGGACTTGACCTCAGCCTTGAGCGCCTCGTTGTACTGCTCATCGGTGAGCCCGCCGTTGCGGTGGGAGGCCCGCGCCTGGCGGATCTCCTGGGTCTGCGGGAAGGAGCCGATGGTGGTGGTCGGCAGCTGCGGCAGGCCCAGGGCCTCCTGGGCCGCGTTCCGCTCCGCGAACGCGGGCTCGCGCTTGACCTCGCCCTCGGGCAGGGCGGCGACGCGGGACTGAACGGCGTCATTGTGGGTGCGCTTGGACTCGGTGCGGGTGCGCACGGCGCGATCAGCGCGTGAGAAGGCTTGCGCATTCTCGGACTCGCCGCCGGCCAGAGCGATGACCTCGGTGACCTTCTCGTTGGCGAAGGAGAACCAGTTGGCTACGTCGACCGGCAGCTTGGTTTCGGCCTCTACCGTGTGGGGAACGTGCTGCAGGGATACGGAGGTGGAAACGGAAACCCCGCCCTCACGCTCCGCGAAACCTTCGTAAAGCTTTCGCAATTTGCGCAAGTCCGCGGCCCAGACGTTGCGGCCGTCGATGATTCCGGCGACCAGGTGGGTCTCGGCGGGGACGGTCTCACGGACGCGATCGGCGTAACCCTCGTCCAGGGCCAGGGTGCCCACGGACAGATCCACCTGCAGCGCCTCCGGCTTGAGCGCCGCGATGGCGTCCAGGCCCTTGCGCGCGGAGCCGTATGGGGTGGTCAGGTACACCTGCGGGCGCTTTTCCGCGCCAAGGATGGTGGTGTACGCCTTGGTCAGCGCCTCGGCGATGGCCGCGTCGTTGGCGACGGTAAGGTCCGCGACGGTGGCCGGCTCGGCGAGCTGGATCCACTCCACGCCGGCGTCGGCCAGGGCCTCGAGCACCGTGACGTAGGAGGCTACCAGGTCATCGAGGCGGTCCAGCGGCGCGCCGGTTGCCCCCTCCGCCTGCTTGGACAGGGCCAGCACGGTCACTGGGCCCACCAGGTATGGGCGCACCTTATGCCCTGCCGCCTTGGCCTCTTCGACCAGCTTGATAACGCGCTGCGGGCGGGCGACAAACGCCTGGTCGTCGGCGATTTCCGGGACAATGTAGTGGTAGTTGGTGTCAAACCACTTGGTCATCTCCAGCGGCGCGCGGTCCTTATTGCCGCGGGCCAGCGCAAACTCCTCGTCGAGGGAGACCTCGGCCGCGTCCCCACCAACGGCGCCCACGGTCAGGGCCGTCTCCAGCACCTGGTCGTAGTAGGCCACGTCGGCCGGGATGGCGTAATCCTCATCCAGACCCAGGTCACGCAGGCGGGCGTAGGTGTCAACGCGCAGCGCGTGGGTGGCGGAGGCGAAGCTCTCCGCGTCGATGCGGCCGTGCCAATAAGATTCCAGGGCCTTCTTCAGCTCGCGGTTGGCCCCCACGCGCGGGTAGCCTTCGATGGTGGCCTGTGGAAAGGCGGCGGTAAATTGAGTCATTGTTGTTTCTCCTACATGTGAATTATTCGTTTAAACGCGCGGCGCGATGCCGATACGGTCCAGCAGATCCCGGGTCACATCCGCACTGTTGTGCGTGTAGATGTGTAAGGACCGGGCCCCGCCGGCCAGCACGGTTTGGGCCAGCTTGGCGGTGAGCTGCATGCCAATTTCCTTTTCCTCCTCCGGCGTCCGCGCCGCCTCCAGCCGTCCGACGACGCTCTCCGGGACGTCCAGCCCCGAAAGCTGCCCCATCCGCTTGAGCCTCGCGGCCGAGGTCACGGGCATGATCCCGGGGATGAGTGGAATCTTCACGCCGGCCAGGCGGGCCTGGGCAGCGAACTTGAGGTAGTCACCGGCGTCGAAGAACAGCTGGGTGATGGCGAAGTTCGCGCCCACGCGCTGCTTGGCGAGGAGCACGTCCAGGTCCTCATCGAAGTTGGCGGACTCCACGTGGCCGTTGGGGTAGCACGCCACGCCCACTGCCAGGGAACCGGCGGCGAAGCGCTCCGCCTGACCGGCTTCAAGCCCGCGGATGAGGCGGACCAGCTCATCGGCGTGCTGGAGGTGAGTCTCCGGCAGGCCGCGCACGCCCTCCGGGAGATCGCCGCGCAGGGCCAAAAGGCCGCGCACGCCGGCGTCCACCAGGCGGTTAATGTCATCGGCCAGCTCTTGGCGCGTGCCGGCGGTGCAGGCCAGGTGCGCCAGCGGGCGCATAGAGGTGGTGCGGGAGATGAGCTCGATGAACTTGGTGGTTCCCTCCAGCCAACCGGAGCGGCGGGATGAGGTCACCGCTATGTAGTCCGGGCGGTAGGACTCGAGGGTCTCTAGCAGGGCCGCAACCTTTGCCTCGTCCGCGTCGTGGCGCGGCGGGATGACCTCGAAGGACAGGGCGGTGCGGTGCGCGCCCTCCAGGTCCGGCTGCTGGAGGCCCCCGAATCCTGGGGCGCCGTCCTCGACCGCATCCAATGGGAATGAGGCAGAAACTCGTGGTGCCATGGTGGCCTCCTTTCTTGGAAATCTGCGGGCTGTCCCGGGACAAGCCCGGGATAGGCTCGGTGTTAGCCCGGCGCGTTGGAGAAAAACGTACCAAGCTGTCCACTTTTCCAAGAAGGGATCGCCCAATGGTGATACCATTACACTCCCATACCCTGCGAAATGGCCGAAAACCGGCATGAATATAAATTCTCCGCATCTATACAAAGCGGTCTAGTTTTGGACTTGTCCGCCGGCGGGGAGGTCACAAAACGGTCTCCATACCTAAGGACCGCGGCCAGACTATGGCGGGAATCCGCGCGCGTCACTAGGCTTGATAAAGACAATCGTTTCACCTTTAAGGAGCACGACTATGAGCCTCTCCACTCTCTCTACGGCATTGACCGTTGGTAAGTCCGCCTGGAAAAAGTTCAGCGACTTCCGCGATGAGAAGGCCCGCGAGGCCTACACCGCCTTGGAAGACGCGGCTAAAAACGTAGATAACGCCACCCAGGACTGGTTCCCGGAGTCCCGCAAGCAGGCCGGTTTTGTTACGCAGGCCGCCCACTCCCGCCTGGAGCGCGCGCTGGAGGATCTCAACTCCCGCCGCCAGGACGTCACCGCGGCGGCAGTCTCTAAGGCCGAAGAGCTGTCCTCTGACTCCAAGAAGGCGGCAAAGAAGAACCGCAAGAAGCTCAACAAGAAGGCCTCCAAGGCCGCACAGCGCGCGGAGAAGAAGGTGGCCAAGGCTACCGGCAAGAAGCGCGGCTGTTTTAGCAAGTTCTTCCTCTTTGCCCTGGTATCCGCCATCATCGGCGCCGTCTTCTACGCGCTGCGCGGCAAGGATGCCCCATCCACCAAACCGCCTCGCGTCGAGGAGCACTCCGGTGACGCCGATAAGGCCGCCGCCTCCACCCTGGTGTACTCCTCCACCACTGACTCCGCTGCCGGCTCCGCCGGCGAGCCAGAGAAGAAGGGATCCGACCTGGTCGAAGAGGGCGTCAAGGAGCGCGACGAGGAGCTTTTGGGCTCCATCGATGCACAGCTTGCAGAGCTGGACGCCGAGTCCGAGGAGCCCGCTGAGGAATCCACCGAGGAGTCCGCAGAGGAGCCCGCTGAAGAAACCGGCGCTTCCGCTGAAGAAGCGGCCGAAGAGATAGCGGCCGACCCGGCGGACGCCGCCGAGGCCGAGGGCGACGAGCGCGGCGAGGAGGCTGACAAGGCCACCGCTGCCACCGCCGGCGCTGCGGCTAACGCGGACACCTCCCGCGTCACCGATGACCACGAAAATGAGGGCAAGCACCGCCTGGCCTCGAATGGCCCAACCCCCAACCTGATGCCTGAGACCCTCGCGGAGACCGTGGAGCCTGAGGACTCCAACGACTCCAAGTAGGTCCCCGGGGGTGTTCTCCCCCACCTTTGACCGTTTATCCCACCCACATTGCCTGCAGGGGGCGTGGGTGGGATATTCTCATTTGATACATAAGTCAATTGATAGATAAGGAGCAAGCCACCATATGACTGCAGCAACCTTGACGGTGAAACTTCGCAACGGTCAGACCCTGTACTTCACCGCGGGCCCGGTCATTGGCGATGCTGCTCATCGGGTGGATCTGCTGCGCGAGGCGATTGAGAACGATTCCCTTTTCACCTCCGTTGACTTGGATGGCACGGAGCACAGCTTCCAGGGCAGCGAGGTTGCCCACTACGCGCTGGTCTAGCCGGCCCCACTGCGCCCCACGCACCCAGACCGCCCATACTCCCAGTGAGTGTGGGCGGTCTCTTTTATGATGGTTTAATGGCCACCACCGATCAGACCAGTAGGCGCTACCGACGCATGCCCACCTGGGCGTGGTACGCGCCGGAAGAAGCACCGGCACCGCCGCAACCCCCGCTCACGGACCGAGTGGCGTGGTCGCGGCCCTTCACGGCCACGTGGCAGCTGCTTACCCATGGCCGCGTGGGCGTGGGCAACCTCCTGCTGTGGTGCGTTATCAACGCGCCGCTTGGCGCGGTGAGCGCCGCAGTGATTGGCTGGACCACGGAGCGGGTGTTTAACACCCCAACCCTGGGCGCGCTGGCCGTTCCGGTCGCCGCGCTCGTTGGTCTCCTCCTCGTGCAGTTCATTTCGGAGGTCACCGCGGACGGCTTTACGGACATGTCCCAGGCCCGCACCACGCACTCGCTGCGCCTGGGCCTGCTGGATAGGCTTGTGGGCGCACGCACCCACGGGATTGCCCCGGGCCAGATCCTGAACACGATGGATGAGGATTCCCACTTCATCGGCGAGCTCAAGCAGATCTTCAATTTCCCCGTGATGATGGTGGGCTACCTGATAAGCTCCGCGATCACCATCATGCCCATGTCCATATTCGTGGGCGCGATGACGCTGCTCGGCGCCGCGGTGGTCACGGCGGTGAGCTTTGCAACGGCGCGGCCGTTGACGAAGGCGGCGTCGGAAAGAAGGGCCACCGCGTCTGCGACCCTGGCGCTCGCCACGGACGTGGCCCAGGGAAACCGCGTGGTCAAGGGCCTGGGCGCGGGAGCCATTGTGCGCGAACGCTTCGCCGAATCCTCCGCCCTCACCCTGGCGGCCTCCCTGCGGGAGACCAAGTGGATCGTGGCCATGGCCATCATCCGGCAGACCACGCCGGCGCTGTGGGCGTTCGGCCTGGTGGCCTACGCGGTGTGGCAGACGGGCGCGGGGGCCTTATCCACCGGCCAGCTGATGTCCATAGTCTTCCTGGTGCCGCCGGCGCTTAATGTGCTGGGCTATTCCCTGTCCTTCCTCACGGAGCGCTGGGCGCGCGGCAGGGCCTCAGTGGAGCGCATCGGTGACCTGGTGGACCGGCTGGCCGCCGGGGAGGATGGGGCCACGGGCGCCCCGATGCCGCTCAACCCAGGCCTGACCGTGCTGGTTCCCACCTCCGCCGAGGGCCGGGCGGAGATTGCCCGGCGCGTGTCAGCCTTCAGGGCCCACGGCGCGCTGTGCCCGCCGCACCGCGTGGACGTGCTGGAGGGCACGCTGGCGGACAACCTGAACCCGCTGGGGGAGGTATCCCCGCAGCAGCTGGACCGCGCGCTGCACGCCGCGGCGTGCGAGGACATTGTGCGCCGTCTCGGCGGCGGTAGCGGCGCGGACCTGCCGGAATCCCCCATCGGCGAGGCCGGGCTTAACCTCTCCGGCGGCCAGCGCCAGCGCATCGCCCTGGCCCGCGCCCTTGCCGCCGACCCCGAAGTCCTAGTGCTGGACGAACCCACCACGGGCCTGGATTCCATCACGCTGGGAACCGTGGCAACCCGCACCGCGCGCCTGCGCCGCGGCCGCACTACCGTAATCGTCTCCTCCGCGCCCGCCTGGGCCGCCGTGGCCGATGAGGTGGTGGAACTATGAGCCCTAACCCACACCACGCGCCCACCCGTGGCGCGGACGCGCTAGCCCCCGCCAGCGCCGGGGACATCTGGCGCACCCTGATGAGCCTGCCTTCCGCACCCGGCAAGGGATTCTTTGCCGCGGTGGCCGGCGCGCTGACCGTGACGGTGGCGTTTAATACCCTGGGTTCCACGGTATTGGGCCGGGTGGTAGACATTGTGGGCGGGATGACCGTGCCGGTCTTTGGCTCCGGTGACGCCGCGCTGAAGGCGGCCCTAGCGTTTTTGCTCTTCGCCTTCGTGGCGGACGCGGTGGGCCCGCGCGTGGCCAATTACTTCCTAGACACCCAGACCCGCCGGTGGGCGGTGGATCTTCGCGCCAAGGCGCTGGACACCGTGCTGGCCGCGCCCGTGCCCGCGGTCATGGAGTTGGGCACGGGCAACGTGATCACGCGCATGTCCAAGGACATTGATACGCCGGTGACGATTATGAGCATGATTGGCGCCCGCCTTTTCATGACGCTGTTTATGATCCCCATATCAGCGGCCATGATGGCGCTGATCCACCCCGCCTACCTGCTCATCTTCGCATTGGCCGGGCTGCTGGTGGTGCCCCAGATTAAACGCACTCTCCAAGACCTGCCGCCGGTGGCGAACATGGTCAGCTCCGTGGAGGCGAAACGCAACACGGTGCTGCTAGATACCATCCGCTCCATGGAGACCCTGCGCCAGTTCAAGCTGGGCGCGTGGGCGCACGCGCGCATGGAGCGCCATTCCTGGAACACGGTGCAGGCGTGGGCGGATAAAACCCCCGTCATCGCGCGCATTGTGGGCCAGGGCCAGCTGGTTTATGGCGTGCTTCTGATCGGCGCGTTGGCCCTGTCCGTCCCCATGATCCAGGCGGGCTGGGTCACCCCGGGGCAGGCCTCCGCGGCGGTGCTTTTGGTGGTGCGCCTCGAGATCCACGTGTTTAACCTGCTCATGTTTGGCGGCGATATCCAGCACGCACTGACCTCCTTGGGCCGCGCGGTGGCGCTAACGCAGCTTGCCACCGATACCGCCGAAGAGGCCCCCGACCTTCGCCAGCGCCAGCCGGACGTGGTGATTGAGGATCTAGGCTACTGCTACCCCGGCGGCGCCGAGGTACTCCACGGCATCGATCTGACCCTGGCCGGCGGCACCACCACCGCGCTGGTGGGCACCTCCGGTGCGGGCAAGTCCACGTTGGCTTCCCTGGTGGCGGGGCTGCAGTACCCCACCCGCGGGCGCATCCTGGTGGGCGGGGTGGATACCGCCACTGTGCCCAACACCTGGGTCACCCGCCACGTTGCGCTGGTCACCCAGGAGGTGCACCTCTTTAGCGGCACGCTGCGCGATGACTTGCTGCTGGCCGCCCCCGGCTCCAACGATCCACAGCTGCATGCGGCCCTGGCCGCCGTGGGCCTGACCCCGGAATCCGCCACGTGGCAGCGGTGGCTGCCGGACGGCCTGGACACGCTCATCGGCGCGGGCCATGAGGATATCGGCGCGGATGTGGCGCAGCAGATTTCCCTGGCCCGCATGGTCCTGCGCCAGCCGCCGGTGCTCATCATGGATGAGGCAACCTCGGAGGCCGGTTCCGAACACGCCGATACCCTCGACTCCGCCGCCCGCGCCGTGGCCCGCGGCCGCACCTCGTTGGTGGTGGCGCACCGCCTGGACCAGGCCCGCGAGGCGGACCGGATCATCGTCATGGAGCAGGGCCAGATTGTGGAGGACGGTGACCACGCCGGGCTGATGGCGGCGGGCGGGCGCTACGCCCGCGCCTATGCGCAGTGGGAGAAGGGGCAGACGGCCTAGCCCGGCGCTAATCCAGCGCTAATCCGCCAGCGCGCGCAGTTCGTCGAGCACCTGCGGGTCAACGTCGAAGGAATCCGGCTGGCGAGAACCCTCGGCCGGGCGGGAGCTGCCCGGCGCGCGCACGCCCATGCCGGTCATGCGCTGCAGGTAGGCGGAGATGCGTGAGGTAAAGGCCGCGCGGGCGGATTCTGGGTCGGCTTCGGCGCCGCCGGCTACCGCGGCGGGATCAATGGCGAAGAGGAAAAAGCCAATGCCCGTGTTCTCCGGGCCGGAATCGAACGGCGGGGCGTCCACGGCGAAGCGTGCGCCAGACAGCGTGGCAAGAAACTCCACCATGAAGGCAATATTGGCGCCCTTGTATCCGCCGGACGGCAGGAGGGCGCCGTCACGCGCGGCTGCGGCATCCGTGGTGGGGCGCCCCTGGGCGTCCACGGCCCAGCCCTCCGGGATGGATTCGCCCCTATCGGCGGCCTGGCGGAGCCTGACGAAGGCCGTGTTGCTCGCCGCCTGGTCCACGGTCACCACTCCCTTGGAATGCGGGATGGAATACGCCAGCGGGTTGGTGCCCAAGACCTTGGGCTGGTTCTGGCCGGGGGCCATCAAAGCGTTGGAATTGACGCAGGCAAACGCGACGAGGCCCTCGGACGCAAGGCGCTCCGTGTACCAGGCCAGCTGCCCGCCGGCCAGGGCGTTATGCTGGCTCATCATCGCCATCCCCTGGCTGCGCACGCCGTCCACGAAGCCCTGGAACGCCCGGTCGAAGCCCAGATGCTGCGGGCCCTGGTCCGCGTCAATGACCCACACGCCCGGCGCGGTGCGGGTCACGGTGGGTGCGGGCTTAGGATTGCAACGCCCGTCGCGAATGGCGTCCACGTAGTCCTTCAGGTGCGCGTATCCCACCGGGGTCTTGCCCCGCGCTTCCGCAAAGTCCGCCGCGTCCACGAGCACGCGGGCCAATTCCTCCGATGCACCCTGGCGCACCATCGCGCCGCTGGCCAGTTCCTTGAGCTCAATGCGAGAAATGCGTGTCATGGCCGTCCATTGTGGCAGCGGAATCGGAAGTTTTAAAGAGCTGGCCCGCAGCCCACCCTCAGACGTAGGCTAGGCGGCATGCCTGAACACACTTTTGAGCTTCGCCGCGCCACCGAATCTGACCGCACATACATTGCCCGTTTGAACTTCCTCACGGAGGTCTACGGCGACGAATCGAAGCCGCTGCCCCCAGAGGCTAGTAACTGGTTCCCGTACTACGTGGACAAGTGGACGCCGGAGGGCGGCGCCATCATCGCCTGGGACGGCATCAATCCGGCCGGTGGGGTGTGGCTTAATTGGGGCACCGAGGCGGAGCACGGCTTCGGCCATGTGGAAGAGGGCATCCCGGAACTCGCCATCGCCGTGGAGGGGCGGTACAAGGGCCAGGGTTTGGGCACCGAATTGCTGGAAGCCGCGGCGCAGCTGGCCCGTGAGCTGGGCGCGCCCGGCATCTCCTTGTCCGTGGCGCATGACAATCCGCGCGCGGCCCGCCTGTATCGCCATGTGGGTTTCGTGGACGTGGATGAGCATTCGGAGCATTACGTGTTGGTCAAGCGTTTCTAAACGCCGGTTAACGGGAATGTGAACTCTTACCCCAGCGGTTGCCGAAGCTCCCCGGCCGGGTTACAAATCCTTGCGAGATCAATATCCCTTCCGGATTCCGCAGGACTTTCCAAGGAGTTACATGTCTTTTTCCAGCCGCCGCCACCGCCGGTCCCGCACTCCCCTGGCCATCGTGACGGCCCTGGGCACCGCCGCTACCTTCACCCCGGCAGCATTCGCACAGACCGGCGAGCAGGTCACGTTCTCGGTGACGAACTTCACTGACCTCCACGGCCACTTGGAGACCCAGATAGGCGGCGAGGAGCCAGCCGCCGCCGGCACGGAGATGGGCGCCGCCCACCTCGCGGCGCTGATCAAGAAGGTCAACGAGGGCCAGGAGTACAACCTGACCACCTCCGGCGATAATGTTGGCGGTTCCGCATTCGTCTCCGCTTTGTCCGAGGATCAGTACACCCTCGACGCCCTGAACGCGATGGGGGTTGACGCTTCCGCCGTCGGCAACCACGAATTCGATAAGGGCTTCGCGGACATAACTGACCGCATCCAGCGCGCCTCTGCCTACCCCATCCTGGGCGCCAACGTGTTCCACACGGACGGCACCCCGGCGCTTCCCGCATCCCACGTCGAGGACATTGATGGCGTCAAGGTTGGCTACGTGGGCGCCGTGACCTCCCAGACCGTGCAGAAGGTGTCCCCCTCGGCGCTCGAGGGCATCCAAATCACCGACCCGGTTGAGGCCACCAACGCCGAGGCTTCCCGCCTCAAGGAATCCGGCGAGGCCGACGTGGTCATCGCCCTCTTCCACGAGGATGCCGCCGACTTCGCCCAGCAGTTCAACGCGGACGTCGATATCCTCTTCGGCGGCGATTCCCACGCCAAGTCCGCCGGCACCGTCGAGCGCCAGGACGCACTCCCGCTGCACTGGGCGCAGGGCTGGGAGTACGGCAAGCTGCTCAACGACGCGGATATCACCTATGACCTTGACGCGGACCGGCTCGTTGACGTGAAGATCACCCAGTACGATGCCACGGCCGCGGAGTCCCTGACCCCGGATCCGGCGGTGGAGGCCATCGTCTCCCAGGCGCAGGCTGAGGCCGCCGAGCTGGGCCAGCAGGTTGTGGCAACCCTGGAGCACCCGCTGACCCGCGGTTCCGATGAGGGCGCCAAATCCGGCTCCAACCGCGGTGTTGAGTCAACGGCAAATAACTACATCGCGGAGTCCGCGCGCTGGGCCATGTCCGCCCAGATTGGCCAGGAGGTTGACCTGGGCATGATGAACGCCGGTGGCGTGCGCGCGGACATCCCCGCGGGGGACGTGACCTATGAGCAGGTTTTAACCGCGCAGCCTTTCGGCAACAACATTGGCTACACCACGCTGACCGGCGCGGACATCATCGAGGCCCTGGAGGCGCAGTGGCAGCCCGGCGCCGAGCGCACGCGCCTGGCCCTGGGCCTGTCCCCCAGCGTCTCCTATGCCTTTGACCCGTCCGCGGAGCAGGGTTCACGCATCATCTCGGCCACCATCAACGGCGAGCCAATAGACCCGGACCGGGAGTACACCGTGGCCGCATCCACCTTCCTGCTCGAGGGCGGCGATGGCTTTACGTCCCTGGCTAACGGCACCATGACGGACGTTGGCCTGCTGGACGTCACCGCGCTGGTGGACTACATGGCGTCCGAGGATTCCGCCCTACCCACCGCCCAGACCGCCGTGGGCGTCCAGGCCCCGAAGGAGGTCACCGCTGGCGAGAAGGTCACCGTTTCGCTGAGCTCGCTGAATTACACCTCCGAGGGCGAACCGATGGCCACCACCGCCGCCGTGGCGCTGGGATCGGCAACCGGGGAGGCCGCCATCGATAACGCCGCTCAGGAGGGCGACGAGCAGCTCAACCACCGCGGCCGCGCCACCGTAGAGCTCACCGTCCCTAAGGCTCTCGAGGGTGAGCAGGAGTTCGTCATCACCACGGACCAGGGAACGAAGGTCACCGTCCCGGTCACCGTGCTCCCCGCCTCCGGCGCCACGCCCGACGCCCCCTCCTCCAGCTCCGGTTCTGACTCCGAATCTGACTCCGGCTCCTCCGCCGGTGCCGCGGTAGGCATCGCGGCCGCCATCGCCGCGGTCATCGCGCTGGTCATATCCTTCTCCGGCAACCTGCCCGCCCCGCTGCGTGACGCGCTGGAGCAGCTCAAGGCCGCGGCTAACCTCTAGGGACCGCTACAGGCGCGGGTCGCGCATCCTCGTTAGCAACACGCTCGCTGCCGCTGGGAATATCACCAGCGGCAGCAGCGCTTTTAACAGTCCAAAATTGTCCGCCACCGCGCCCACCACCGGGGAGGCCACGCCGCCGGCGGACACCGCCAGGCCGAGGGTCACGCCCGCCGCGGTGCCCATGTTATTGGGCAGGTAATCCTGGCCCAGGGAGACCTGCAGGCTAAACGGCACAAAGAACAGCAGGGAGGCCAGCGCCACGAAGAAGAGCGCTAGCGGGCCGGGGACCAACAGCATGGCGATGAAGACGGGGATGAGCGCCGCGTAGGCCGCCTGGACCACCGCGATGCGGGAGAACCTCCGGGCCAGGGTTCCGCCCATCAGGGTTCCAATCGCGCCGCCGATGTAGAAGATAAACAGCGCGGCCTGCGCCCAGAAAGAACTCAGGCCCCGCTCCTGCTGCATGTAGACCACGATGAAGCTGGCGGTGGCCACAAAGATTATGGAGCGGGCGATGACCACGGCCACGAGCTTGGCAAACCCGCGCCAATCGTCCGTATCCATGGGGCCGCGGCGGCGGCTCGCCGGCCGCCAATTCGGGCCAAGGATCCGGTCCACCATCACAAGGCTCACAAGGCCAGCAACGGCCGGAAGCCCCAGCAGCCAGGCCCAATCCAGGCCCAGGATCCCCACGGTCACGCCCACGTAGAGCGGGGCCACCGCGAAACCGAGGTTGCCACCCAGCGAGAACCATGACAGCACCACATCATCGTCGCCGGCGATGTGGCGGGCCTTCTTGGCGGCGTCGGGATGAAATGCGGCGACGCCAACGCCGCTGATGGCGGCGAAAATGCCGGTAATGAATAACGAATCCGTCAACACAAAAAGTCCCATGCCGAGCCCCGCCAGCGCCACGGCCGCGGGAACAATGCCGGGGATGCGGAAACGGTCACCCATCACGCCAAAGAGCGGCTGGATGATGGATGAGGCGAGCGAGCTGGCCAGCACCACCGCGGCGGCCGCGGCATAACTGTAATTTCGCTCCGCCACGAAGATGGGCACCAGCGCGGGCAGCGCTCCCTGGTAGAAATCCACGGTGATGTGAGTGAACGCCAGGAAGCGCTGGGCCCTGCGGGAGGTTCGATTTTGCCTGTTCATGTCAGCCACGGACTACACACTACCGCGCGAAGAATGCAACATGCGTCACATCTTTCACTTTAATTCACTATTTTCACCGTGTCGCTCGTTGCTTCCGGGCCCCAACCGCTAAAGATATACGTGTGAAATTCCACCGCTTGCCCCTATCCGCCGCCGCCATCCTCACCGCCACGGCGCTGAGCCTGACCCCGGCCGCGGCCGCGCCGAACTTGGGCTCCAGCGCAGTACAGCACGCCGTAACTAGCGCCGCCAAAGACGCCTACTCCGCCCTCCCCCGCGAAATCAAGGATAATCCCGTGATAAAGGGTCACGCGCAAAACCTGGGGTTAGTGGATAAACCCGCACCCCGGACCGCGCCCCGGCGCGCGCGGGATTGCGGCAACTGCGTGGCGCTGACCTTTGATGATGGACCCGCGGCCCCCACCAACCGCCTGCTGGGCATCCTGAAGGACAAAAAGGCCACGGCCTCCTTCTTCGTCACCGCGCCCAATGCCCGGAAGATGCCCAAGACGCTCCAGCGCATGACGGGCCATGGCCACACCGTGGGCAATCACGGCGCGACCCACTCGGAGATGACCGCGCTGAGCGCGGACCGGGTGCGCGGGGAAATCCGCGAGACCAACGATGCGGTTGAATCCGCCACCGGCACGCGCCCCCACTGGATGCGCCCACCGTATGGCGCAATGAATGACACGGTGACCGGCATCGCCCGCGACGAAGGCATGGCCATCGCATTCTGGCAGGTAGACACCCTGGACTGGCAACACAGGGATCCCCAGCGCACCTGCCGGGTCGCCGTGGACCAGGCTGCGGCCGGACACATCATCTTGATGCATGACATCCACTCCACCACAGTGGACGCCGCGGAATGCATAGTTGACGGCCTTAGGGCCAAGGGGCTCGAGCCCGTGAGCCTGGACCACATGATCCCCGCGGCCACCCCGGGCCGGGTCTACAGCCACCGGTAGGCCGGGGAGGGCGCAAGGATGCAACAATCCCGTTCGATCTCTGCGAATTCCGCCCGTCTAGGGCACGGATCGAACGGGATTGTTGCGTTTTGCCGGGCAGGCGTTCCGCAGTCCAGCACGAAACGGCGGGAATCACACGCGCAAGCATGGTTTTGCCTAGATTGAAGGGCATGACCGAACCACACTTCCTTGATCACAAAGCGGCCGTTGAATACCTGCTGCATGCCCCCGTCACGGCTGAGGAAGAGTCAGCCGCCGCCAAGCTGAACATCGGCCCGCGGACCGCGCGCGCCTCCCGCTGGATCGAAGATGCCATGAACCATCTTCGCTCAGAGAATAAGCGCCTGGCGGGCTTTAACGGCGTGATCAACCTGACAGCATCCGCCATCCTGCGTGAGCAGGGCCTGCGCGGCAAACTCCCTACCCGTGTAGGCGTGCTGCGCCGCTGGGAGGACCTGGACCGCATGCCGGTGCTGATCGGCGAAATCCTGCGTGGCGTTGCGGAACTTAGTGGTGAACCGGCCCCCGAAACCGGCCCGGAGACCTACTGGGAGAAGTAGCGGCCCGGGAAATCCTTGGCCCTCTGTGGCGACGCGGCAGCTACTGAGAAGTTGACCGCGGCTCTATCAGGCTTTCCCTTGCCCTATGAGCCATATGCTTCCAGCCCCCGTCCCGGTAACTGCTCGAGTCACGGGCGGGGGCTGGAGGCGGTGCGCTATCTGCGCCGGTTTACTTGTCCTTATCGGACAGAAGCAGGCCGAGGCCAATGGCCACGAGCCAGGAATCCTTAGCCAGAACCAGGCCGTCCTGGGATGGGCGGATGCCATCATCTAAGGTGTTGCCGTCATTATTGAAGTAAAGGGTCAGCAGGCCGCTGCCGAAAGCGGTCAGGGCAGCGCCGGCCAGGCGATTAGGCACGAACGGCGCTAGCAGGGCGCCGCCGACGGCCAGTTCAGAGCCGCCGATGTACTTGGCGAACTTTTCTGAAGGAAGCTTCTTCAGCAGTGGAATGCCGGTTGCGGCGAACTGCTGCAGGCCAGCGGAGGCCTCAGCATCCATACCCAGCTTGCCAGCGCCGGAGTTGATAATAAAAGCCGCCGGAATCAGGCGGAGTGCTACGGAAGATAGCGAAGACATAACTCACAACCTTTTTGATAGTTTGGGGTTTGAACTATTTCAGCCTACCACCAGATGAAATTGCGTGCAGAAGCCGCCGGTAGACTCGGAAAACGGCAGCTAGGTGGGCGTTTGGTTTAGCGGCGGAAGGTCCGCTAAACGAAAAAGAGACTCACAATGCTGTGAGTCTCTTTCAGCTGTGGAGCATAGGAGAATCGAACTCCTGACCTTCTGCTTGCAAAGCAGATGCTCTACCAATTGAGCTAATGCCCCGTGGGTACCCAAAAGCCTAGCCCTTTAATGAGCAAAGCACAAAATCCGCGGTGCGACCGGCCGCTCCCCGGGACAGGCGGCCGGCGCGGGCGGCCCGGCCTAAACCGCGGCGGGGAGGAACCTAGCCTGCTTTATTTAGCCCTCGTAGAACGGGTAGTCCGTGTAGCCGGCGGCGCCTTCTGTGTAGAACGTATCCTGGTCCGGCTCGTTTTCCGGCAGATCCTCGCGCCAGCGGCGAACCAGATCGGGGTTGGCGATGATGGGGCGGCCAACGGAGATGGCGTCGGCTACGCCGTCTGCAACCAAGCCCATGGCCTCCTCGCGGGTGGTCTGCGTGCCGAAGCCCGAGTTGGCGATGAACGGCGCGTTGATTTCACCGCGAATGGCCTGAATCAGGTCGCTGGCGGGATCCGCATTGAGGATATCCACGTGGTGCAGCGGCAGATCGGCGATATTGCGCGCGAGGGCCAGGTAAACCTCCTTGGTAAATTCCGCATCGAGTTCTTCTGCACCCTGGATGTTGTGCTGCGGAGAGAGGCGGAAGCCGGTGCGCTCGGGGCCAATTTCGCCGGCCACGGCGCGGATGACCTCGGACAGCAGACGCGCGTGGTTGGCCGGCGTGCCGCCATAGCCGTCCGTACGCTGGTTGGACGCCGGGGACAGGAACTGATGCAACAGGTAGCCGTTAGCGCCGTGGATCTGCACCGCGTCCATCCCCGCATCCACCGCGCGGCGGGCGGCCTTGACGAATCCCTGGATAACCTCCCGGATTTCCTCCTCGGTCAGCGCGTGGGGCGCCGGCGAATCCGCCTTGCCGGTGGAAATGCGGATGGGGTTGGGCGGAGCGATGGGGCTTGCGCCCACCGTACGCCCGGTCCCCGTTAGCTCCGGGTGGGAGATGCGGCCGCCGTGCATGATCTGCATGGCGATGAGCCCTCCTTCGGCATGGACGGAGTCCGCGACTCGGGCCCACGCATCCTGCTGCTCCTGGGTCTCGATGCCCGGCTGGCCGTACCACGTGCGACCCTCAATGACCGGCCACGCGCCCTCCGTCACCACCAGGCCCGCGCTGGCCCGCTGGGTGTAATACGTGGTCAAAAGCTCGTTGGGCACGCCTTCGGTGCCCGCGCGCAGGCGCGTCAATGGCGCCATCACCACGCGGTTAGCTGCGGTAGTAGATCCCAAGCGAATCGAATCAAAGAGAGTATTAGACATGCGCACCAGAGTACATATTTCGGATCGCCGAAGGCCACCACCGGAGAAACCCAACGGTGGTGGCCTTATATTTGTTTAGCCAAGTGCGCGCCTTAGGCGCCTAGGCCTTCCGCGCGGCGCGGACGGGTTGATGGCGATGGCGCGCCAGGTCTACTTGCGAACATCGCCATCGATGTCGAACTCTTCGCGGGCAACGTCCTCAGTCACCGTCTCGGTATCGCGGACGGTTTCCTTCTTGAGCTCAACCTTTTCCACTGGAACGGTTTCCTTGGTCACGTTCACGCGCTCCTCGGAGATGGTGATGGTCTCCTCATCGTTGGCAAGCTTGCCATCGAAGTCAGCGGCCTCGGCGCCGTCGATTGGGGTGCGCTCCACGGAGACCACTTCGCGCTCAACCGGAACCTCGACGGTCTCGGTGTCATGCACAACGTACTTGCGCAGGCGGGCCTCGCCGGTCTGCACGCGCTCCTTGTCAACGTTCAGGCGCTCCTCAGAGCGGACCAGGCCGCTGTTTTCGGTGGAGTCAGCGGCGCCAGCGGTTTCAGCGGTGGCCGCTGCATCGCGGCGATCGGCGTTAGCCTCGGCGGCCACGCCCGCGCCAGCCACGCCAGCGCCAGCCACGCCCGCGCCGGTTTCCGCAGCGCCAAGGCCGGTATCGCGGCGGCCGTCAACGCCCTGGGCTGGGGCGTCAGCCTCGTAGGTCTCTACGTCCTCAACGTCCTGCAGGGAGTAGTGGGCGTAGAGCTTCTCCAGCTCGGTATCGGACAGGTGGGAGTCCTGGTTGAACTCGGGCGCGTCCTTGATGAGCTCCTTAGGGAAAGCCAGGCGGAGATCCTCGCCCTCTACGCGGTGGCCGCGCAGTGGAACAAGGGAGGAGGAAAGGCCGAACAGGCCGTGGCTTACCTCGATGAAATCGGGCTGGCCGGTGGAGTCATTGACGAATACTTCCTTGATGTCTCCCAGCTTGTCACCATTGGAGTCATAAGCGGTTGCATTGAAAAGGTCGCGGATCTGACGATTGTTAGCCATTGTTCTAACTTCTCCTTATCCATTCCCCTTCACCGAGCCGGTTTCACTAGTGCCGCTCGAGCGCTGCAGTGGTTGTGTTAGGCAAGCAGCCGGCGGGTGCTGAAGGAATGCTTGTTTGCTCGTTGCGGCGTGACCCCCACGGTATGGGCTTGTCCACACCGCCGCATTCCGCATCCGAGCTCTCCCTGGCAATTTCCTTATACCTATAGCCCTATAGACAAAGCATGGGGTAGCGCGAGCATTGTGGCACCGGCAGGGTCCGTCAACTCCCCATGATTCCGCCGTTCGCGGTGGTGATGAAAATAATTACCAGTTGCAAAACGGCCCCCTACCCCGCCGGCGCAGAGCCGGATTCGGTGGAAAACCAACACCACGGCACGCTAAAGCGTGAATATTAATGGCCCGATCTGCCCTCTGTGATACATCTCACATAAGCCATTTTCGTTCGATGATCGAGCCGCGAACGTCGCCGTAGCGTGATCCGCGCTACACCGCGGAACGATGACCCCAGGGGCTCAGGCCCCCGGCCGGCCGTCCATGGCGGGGCCGCAACCAAGACCCCCTGATTCAAGGAGGGTTTCGAAAAAGAAAAGAGGCTCGCATTCCTGCGAGCCCCTGGGCTGTGGAGCATAGGAGAATCGAACTCCTGACCTTCTGCTTGCAAAGCAGATGCTCTACCAATTGAGCTAATGCCCCTTTGTTCCAATGGTGGGCCTAGCAAGAATCGAACTTGCGACCTCATCGTTATCAGCGATGCGCTCTAACCGACTGAGCTATAGGCCCTTGCTTGGAACGAGACATAACTTTACATAGCACTTTTAAATTTAACAAATCGCCAGTACATCGCCGGTTTTCGCGGGTTTACACGGACAGAAAAACCTCCCCTCAAACAAGCCCCAAAACGCCACGGATTCCCCTCCACCCGACGCGTTGAAAGCAGCCCGGTGACGCAGGGAAACCTGAAAACCCCGGGCCGGCAGAGCCCCCAGTCATGCTGAGAGCTTCCGGCCCGGGGTTTCATCCGGGCTTGCGGCGGCGGTTACTTGCCGCGGTCTGAAAGCCGCAACGTGATACCGCCAAAGAGATCCACGATGGCGTTGTAAATGACCGCCATGAGCGGGGACAGGATGGTGCACAGGACAGCCATAATCGCGCCTACCAGCGCGGAAACGGACAGGACCATGCCGAAGCTAACCACCTGCGTGCCGCCCACATCACCAATCAAGGTGTTGAGCTGGTCCCAGATGCCCACCTGGTCAGCGCCGAAGTAAAGGAGGCACACCGCCAGCAACCAGGCCACTAGGCCCACCAGCGACATTGCCAGGCCGACGCGGAAAGCCGAGACCGGCTCGATGCGCGCTAGCGTGACGTCTCGTCGTGCCATGGATTACTCCTTGTCCTCGGCATCAGGTTCCCCGGCGGCAGGGTCGGCGGCACCATCGGCCTCAGTCTTTACCGCCAGCTGTTCTTGCTGGACGTCCTCGACGGTCTTTTCGCCCTTGGCCACCGCCTGAGCGTCTTCCTCACCATCATCTTCCACATTGCGGTCGATGGCAAGAAGCTCCACGTTATCGGCGAGGTTGACCAGGCGCACGCCCATGGTGGCGCGGGAGGACGGGCGGATTTGGTCCACCTCGGTGCGGATGACTCCGCCGGCGGAGGTGATGGCGAAGATCTCATCGCCCTCCTCAACCGCGATGGCGCCAATGAGCTTGCCGCGCTTCGGGGTGTACTTGAACGTCATCACGCCCAAGCCGCCGCGGCCCTGCGTGGTGTATTCCTCAATGGCGGTGCGCTTGCCGTAGCCGCCGGAGGTGGCCACCAGCAGGTACTGGCCGTCGGAGACCACGGACATGGACAGCAGCTGGTCGTCGCCGCGGAAGCGCATGCCCTTCACGCCGGCGGTGGCGCGGCCCATCGGGCGGAGCTGGTCATCGTCGGCGGTAAAGCGGATGGCCTGGCCCTGCTCGGAGGTCAACAGGATGTCATCACCCTCACCCACCAGCTGGGCGCCGATCAGAGCGTCGCCCTCGTTGAGGTTGATGGCGATAAGCCCGGCGGAGCGTGCGGACTCGTAATCGGTCAGGCGAGACTTCTTCACGCGGCCCTGCTGGGTGGCCAGGACCAGGTAAGGGGCATCCTCGTAGCTTTGGATCTGGATGACCTGGGCAATCTTCTCCTCGGGCTGGAACTCCAGCAGGTTGGCTACGTGCTGGCCGCGAGCGGCGCGTCCCGCCTCGGGCAGCTCGTACGCCTTGAGGCGGTAAACGCGGCCAAAGTTGGTGAAGAACAAGATCCAGTCGTGCGTGGAGCAGACAAAGAAGTTCTTAACAATGTCATCCTGCTTAAGCTCGGCGCCGCGCACGCCCTTGCCGCCGCGCTTCTGCGCCTTGTAGGCATCGACCTTGGTGCGTTTCGCATACCCGGTGGCGGTGATGGTAATGACCACGTTTTCGCGGACGATGAGGTCCTCGTCGGTCACGTCGCCGTCGGCGGCAACGATGCGCGTGCGGCGCTCATCGCCATACTTCTCGACGATCTCAGACAGCTCATCCTTCACAATCTGACGCTGGCGCGCCTCATTGGCCAGGATGTCCTTCAAATCCGCAATCTCACGCTCGATCTCGGCCAGATCATCGATGATCTTCTGGCGCTCCAGGGCGGCCAGGCGGCGCAGCTGCATCGCCAAGATGGCGTCAGCTTGAACGTCATCCACACCCAGCAGGGACTTCAGGCCCTCACGCGCCTCATCCACGGTTGGGGAACGGCGGATCAACGCGATGACCTCATCGAGCATGTCCAGGGCCTTGACCAAACCGCGCAGGATGTGGGCGCGCTTCTCGGCCTCATCCAGCAGGTACTGGGTGCGGCGGATAATGACCTCAATCTGGTGCGCCACGTAGTAACGCAACATCTGATCCAGGCGCAGGGTGCGCGGCACGCCATCCACGATGGAGAGCATGTTGGCGCCGAAGGACGTCTGGAGCTGGGAGTGCTTGTACAGGTTGTTGAGCACCACGCGCGCCACGGCGTCACGCTTTAGGGTGACAACGATGCGCATGCCCACGCGGTCAGAGGACTCATCCTCGATCTTGGAGATGCCGGCAATCTTGCCGTTGGCCACCGACTCGGCGATATTAGCCACCAGGTTATCCGGATTGACCTGGTAAGGCAGCTCGGTAATCACGATGGTCTGGCGGTTGCCCTGCTCCTCGATGGAGGTCACGCCGCGCATGCGGATGGAGCCGCGGCCCGTGGTGTAGGCGTCCTTGATGCCGGAATCGCCAACAATCTGGCCGGCGGTTGGGAAGTCAGGGCCCTTCACGTAACCCATAACCGCCTCGAGGGCGGTCTCTTCATCGGCCTCGGGGTTATCCAGCATCCAGTAGATGGCATCCGCCAACTCATTCAGGTTGTGCGGCGGGATGTTGGTGGCCATGCCCACCGCGATGCCGCCGGAACCGTTCATCAGCAGGTTAGGGACGCGGGATGGCAGCACGTCCGGCTCCTGGGTCTTGCCGTCATAGTTCGGGGAGAAATTAACGGTGTTGGAACGGATGTCACGGACCATTTCCATGGCCAGCGGGGTCATGCGGCACTCCGTGTAACGCATAGCCGCGGGGCCGTCATTGCCCGGGGAACCAAAGTTGCCCTGGCCGTCTACCAGCGGGTACCGCATGGACCATGGCTGCGCCATGCGCACCAGGGTGTCATAGATGGCGGAATCACCGTGCGGGTGGAACTGACCCATGGTGTCAGAAACCGGGCGGGCGGACTTTACGTAGCCGCGCTCTGGGCGGTAGCCGGAGTCATACATCGCGTAGAGGATGCGGCGGTGAACCGGCTTAAGGCCGTCACGCACGTCCGGCAGGGCACGGCCAACAATGACGGACATGGCGTAATCGATGTAGCTCGATTCCATCTCCTCATTGATGTCAATAGGCTGAATCTGGTCGAAAAGACCGTCTGTTGGGTCACTCATAACCGCTCATTCTACCTTTTACGGGCCTAAAAAGCGTTGTTTGGCGCCGCGGTGGTATCATCTTGATACCATGGCCATGACGTTGAGACTCACCCCGGAACAGGATCACGCCCTCACCCTGCTGGCGGCGGCCCAGGGCACATCGAAGCAGGAGGCCGTCATCCGGGCGGTGGTTCAGGCCGCAGCGCGCACTCTGTCCGACGCCGCCATCCACGACCTCGCCCGCCACACCATCCCCGGCCGCGCGGCACTCGAGGCCGAGATCCGCAGGTCACGCGGCTAAAGCCATGACCCCCGAACAGCTTCTCATCATCGCGCGGGAATTCTGCAAGCATCACCGGGTACGGATCGTGCGGTTTGATGCCCTAGTCGCCGGCGCCGCGGCGGCCGGCGCCAAGATCGATGGCATCCCGGTCCACGCGGGCCCCAGTGCCGCCGCCCGCGCGCTAGCGCGCACGCTGGAAGTGCTGGAGCCCCTCAGTGGCAGGAATAAGGAATTCGCCAAAGTATGCGCCGAAATCTATCTTTCCGTAACGGATGGTGTGTAGGTTGATTGTGAGAGAAATGTGAAAGGATTTGTGCCATGAAGCTCAAGAAGCTCGCCGCCGCGTCTGTTGCCACGTTGACCCTGGCCGCAGCCGGCCTGGGAGCACCCGCGGCCACCGCCCAGTCCAGCGGCGCTCAAGACCTCATCTCCACCGGGTCCTCGGGCTCCTCCGCCGGCTCCTCCGAGGTCAACGCCAACACCTTCCCGGAGGGTTTTAACCCCAACCCCGACTTCCAGCAGGGCGAGCCCGGCAAGACGTCTTCCGGCTCCTCCCCCATTGACGCATTCCTCTTCTTTGGCGGCATCGCCGTGGGCACCGCCGCGCTGGCGAAACTGATCACGGATAACAACCCGGTCCTTCGCGCCCAGGTTGACCAATTGGCGCAGCAGATCGGCATGCAGGGCTCTTCCGGTTCCTCCGAGGCCGGGCGCCTAAACGGCGGCCTGGACTTTGATCTGGAGCGCTTGGCCCGCACCAACGGCTTGACCGAACTGGCCGACCAGTTAAAGCAGCTGCAGCTGGGATCTTCCCAGGCCACCGCCGGCCTCTTCCCGCCCGCTGCGCCGGTAGGGTAGGCACGCATGTCAAGCCTTTCCCATCTCCTGGAACCATCGACGCGCCCCTCCGTCGTCGCCGATCTGGCACGATTCGTGGGTAACACCGTGGCGGCCCAATCCGGCCTCACCGGAATCGCGCTTAAGGGCGCCGTGGCCGCCGCCAAGCAGATCGATTCAAACATCGTTGAAAAGGGAATCTCCCGCCTGCTGCCAGACATACTTGGGGAAATTGAGCACCTGTGGCAGGAATTTGAGGCCTCACCTTCCTCCGATTTCGGCGCCTACGTAGAACCCCGCTCCACCGAGGTCACCGATGCCGTCATGAACGTCGCCGACAAGCACGCCCAGTCCATTGACGTCGCGGCGCTGGCGAAGGCGTATGACTCGCTGCGCGGCAGGGCCTCCAAGATAATTGGGCCAAACGTCCCGGAGCTGGCCCGCATCCTGCAGCGCCACATGTAGGCCCGCGGCCTTGGGGACAAGCTTGGCCCCAAAATGCAACAATCCCGTTCGATCTTGGTCATTTTCACCCAGTTACACCGCGGATCGAACGGGATTGTTGCGTTAGTTGACGCGGGAAAATATCCCCAACGCCAAAGGCGCCCTCCCCTAAAGCGGGAAGAGCGCCCTACGGCTCGAATAATTATGGCGTCCGTTCCTTAAACGTCCAAGAAGCGAACATCCTTCGCGCGGCGGGTGATGAAGGAACGGCGGGCCGCTACGTCATCACCCATGAGGATGGAAAACAGCTCATCGGCGCGCTGCGCGTCCTCTAGGTCCACGCGGCGCAGGATGCGAGTGGTTGGATCAAGCGTGGTCTCCCACAGCTCGTTGGGGTTCATCTCGCCCAGACCCTTGTAACGCTGAATACCGTCATCCTTGTTAATCTTGCGGCCGGCGTTAAGGCCCTCTTCGAGCTGCTTGTCACGCTGAGCATCGGAGAAAGCGTAGCCCGGCTCTCCCTTTGCCCACTTCAGCTTGTACAGAGGTGGATTGGCCAGGTAGACGTGGCCCTGCTCAACCAACTCCGGCATGAAACGGAAGAGAAGGGTGAGCAACAGGGTCGCGATGTGCTGGCCGTCCACGTCGGCATCCGCCATAAGCACAATCTTGTGGTAGCGCAGCTTGGAGATATCAAACTCCTCGTGGATGCCAGTACCCAGAGCGGTGATGATGGCCTGGACCTCAGCGTTCTTCAGGACCTTGTCCATGCGGGCCTTCTCCACGTTCAGGATCTTTCCGCGCAACGGCAGAATCGCCTGGTACATGGAGTCGCGGCCCTGCTTCGCGGAACCGCCCGCGGAGTCACCCTCCACGATGAAGATTTCAGACTTGATTGGATCCTTGGAACGGCAATCAGCCAGCTTGCCCGGCAGGCCGCCCAGATCGGTGGCGGACTTGCGGCGGACCAGCTCACGAGCCTTGCGCGCGGCCACGCGGGCGTGTGCGGAGGACACCGCCTTTTGAACAATGACCTTTGCTTCGGCGGGGTTCGCATCAAACCAGTCGGTGACATGCTCGTTGACCGCGCGCTGGACAAAGCCCTTGATTTCGGAGTTGCCCAGCTTGGTCTTGGTCTGGCCCTCAAACTGCGGATCGGAGACCTTGACGGAAATGACGGCGGCAATGCCCTCACGGCAGTCATCACCGGAGAGGTTGCCGTCCTTTTCCTTAATGAGCTTATGCTCCTTGGCATAACGGTTCATCAAGGTGGTCAAGGCCGCGCGGAAGCCCTCTTCGTGGGTGCCACCCTCATGGGTATTGATGGTGTTCGCGAAGGTGTGGGTGGACTCTTTGTAACCGGAGTTCCACTGCAGCGCAATTTCAACCTCGTGATCTTCGGCTTTGGCCTCAAAGGAAACGATGGTTGGGTGGATGGCCGTCTTAGAGGAGTTGATGTGCTTGACGTAATCCACCAGGCCGTCCGGGTAGTGGAAAATCTGCTCCTTCTTGGCGTCCTTGTCATTGAGGTTCTCGACCTCGGAATCGTCGAAGGAATCGGCGTTGTCACCGGCGTCGGCGATCTGCTCAAGCTTGACCTGCTCCGCGGTCACGCGCTCATCGATCAGGTGGATGGTCAAGCCCTTGTTGAGGAAGGCCATCTCCTGGAGGCGGCGGGCGATGGTGTCATAGTTAAACTCCACCGTCTCAAAGATTTCCGCGTCCGGCCAAAAGCGGATAGTGGTACCGGTACCGCGTGCGTTACCGCCCTCTATCAGCTCATCCGGGATAGCGCGCTCGAAGTTTTGCACCCAGTGCTTGCCGTCACGCTTAATGTCCGCCTCTACGCGGGTAGACAGAGCGTTCACAACGGAGATACCCACGCCGTGGAGACCGCCGGATACGGCGTAGGACTCGGAGTCAAACTTGCCGCCGGCGTGCAGCTGGGTCATAACTACCTGCACGGTTGGGGCGCCGGATGGGTGCATCTCAACCGGGATGCCGCGGCCGTCATCGATTACCTCTACTCCGCCGTCAGCGAGGAGTTTGACGGTCACCTTGGTGGCATAACCAGCCATGGCCTCATCGACGGAGTTGTCTACGACCTCCCAGATCAGGTGGTGCAGGCCGCGTACGCCGGTGGAACCGATGTACATACCCGGGCGCTTACGAACTGCTTCGAGGCCCTCGAGGATGGTAATTGAATCGGCGTTATATTCATGTTGGGTAGCCACGGAGATGTCTACTCCCTTGTATCGCTCTAGTTAATTTTAAGACTCCAGCTATTCTACACTGTGTCCCCCTACTAGACCGCACCGCACACTGCGCTTATGCCCCAAATTCCGGCGATTTAGCCGTTTAGCCATAAGTGTCTTGTGAGCCCTGCGGTTTGACCCACTGGCGCCCCTCATAGTTTTTACGTTGCTTCGGGCGGTTGAAGACTATCTTGGTGACCACGCCTTGGCCCACCTTATCCTCTATTTTTGCAACGAATTCCCGCTCCGCATACAGAAGGTTGGAAGCCACGGCGGAGCTAGCGCAGTCCACGTACAGCACCGATTTACGCAGGGAGACCGGCTTGGTCAACTGCGCGTTGTACTCGCCCGCGATGTCCGGCCAGTGGCCGAAGATCCAGCCGTCCGCCAGGTTTCCTTCCCACCCGCGTTCGCGAATCTCGCGGCCGAGGGCAGCCCCCAGGCTCGGAACCCCCAAAGGCCTGCGCGGACGCCGCCCATCCAACCCGGAAGGACGCCTATTCGCCGCTTGGTTTTCCCTAAGCCGCTTCATCAAAATGGCAAGCTCGCGGATCTCGGGATTCTCGATGTCATCAGGATTAGTCCCCGTAGAGGGCTCCCGGGCGGCTGCCTCAGCTGGCGCCGCTAGCTTCTCCAATCCCGGAACGGAGGCATCGGGGGTGTCATTGCGCTCGTAGCGCTTTACGCGCCTGCGCATGGGCAATTTTGGTGGATTGGGCACGCGGGAGCGCACGGCGGCAAACGCCCATTCCACTACGTCGTGTTCCTCCCCGGAGAAATCCACCTGCTTACTCATCCGAATCGCCACCGTGGCTACCGTCTCCATCCAGGCGCGCGATCTCAGAGATCCTGCCGCCCTCAACGTCGCGGACGGTGACGTTAAAACGGGTCACCGGAACCAGGTTGCCGGGCAGGTCCTCATCCACCGCAGCGGTGATGAGGACTTGTTCCGCCTGGGCCGCAAGCGCCACTAGCTTTTCGCGGCGCTGGGCGTCGAGCTCGGCGAACACGTCATCGAGGATCAGCACGGGGTCCGTGCCGTCCGAGGCCAGCAGGTTGAACTCCGCCAAGCGCAAAGAAATGGCGTATGACCAGGTTTCGCCATGGGACGCAAAGCCCTTGGCCGGTTGCGTGCCGAGGTTGAGCAACAGGTCATCGCGGTGCGGGCCCACCAAGGTCATCCCTCGTTCGATTTCCCGCTGGCGCTTGGCCGCAAGCTCGGTCAGCAGCATGGTTTCCAGCAGGCTGCGATCAGAAAAATCGATGGAGGAACTGTATTCGATGTGCGCAGGGCGGGACTCCGGGGCCAGCCCCTCGTACGCGGCCGGGATGAGGGTGGAAAGCTCGTCCAACAGGTTGAGCCGGGCCTTCATCACCTGCGCGCCGAAATGGGCCAGCTGGTTGTCCCATACGTCGAGCGTGGCCAGGGCGCTAGCCCCATCCTCATCGCCGTATCCGCGGCGAAGGGACTGGTTCGCGGACTTTAATAAAGCGTTGCGCTGGCGCAATACCTTGTCATAGTCCGCCTTCACTCCGGCCAGTCGCGGGGTGCGTGAGGCGATTATGTCATCTAAGTACTTGCGCCGCTCCGCCGGCTCGCCCCGGACTAATGCCAGATCCTCCGGTGAAAACAGCACCGTCTTTACCACGCCCAGGAGCTCCCGAGGGGTCTTGAGCCTGGTGCGGTTAATCTGTCCCTGATTGGCGCCTTTGGCCTTGATCAACAGGTGTGCGGTGAGCTCGCGGCCGTCGTTGACGGCGGTGACGGACACCCTAGCGGACTCGGCGCCCTGGCGCACCAGCGGCGCGTCTTGGCTTACCCGGTGGGATGCCAGGTGCGCGGTGTATCCAATAGCCTCAACGATATTCGTTTTGCCAAAGCCGTTGCGGCCTACGAATAGGGTAACTCCCGGCTCCAGCCCGATGGACAGGCTGGGCCACGATCGAAAGTCCCTGACGTCAAGCTCGCGTACGTACATGCAGCACTATTGGCTAAATCGCGCCGGTTCTAACCAGCCAGACGCACCGGCATGAGCAGGTACGTGAAGTTGGTATCTGGGGTTGGGAAGGTACCGTCCTCATTCGCCTCCGGCAGTTCTTCCGGCTCCGGGATGAGGATGGCGGGGCGGGATGGTTCGGTGAAACCAAAGACCACGCGGTCAGTATGGACAACGCCCAGGCCGTCCTTCAGGTAGCTCGGGTTAAACGCGATGATGAGCTCATCGCGGCCGGTAAACGCGCATGGCAGCGTCTCTTCCGCGGAGCCGGAATCCGATCCGCCGGCCGAGAGGATCACCTGCCCCTCCGAGAATTCCATGCGGATCTGCGCGTTGCGGTCCGTGAGCAGGGACACGCGGCGGATTGCCTCGAGGAGCGGGGAAATTTCAATCGACGCCATGGCCGTGTGCGTCTTAGGCAGCAGCGGCTGAACGTTCGGGAAATCCGCGTCCAGCATGCGGGTGGTGGTTTCGCGGTTATCCGCGTGCAGGCCAAACAGCCCGTCTGCGCCGATGTTCTCACCCGTGCCCACGGCAATCTCGATAGGGGTGTTCAGGTGAGGATCTACCGAGCGGGCGTTATCCATCAGGGTCTTGGCTGGGACCAGCAATTTTGCCTCGACGTCTTCCGCGTTCGGCTCCCATTCCAGGGTGCGCATCGCCAGGCGGAAACGGTCAGTTGCGGTGAGCTCCACATGGGACCCCTCAATGGACATGTGCACGCCGGTGAGCATCGGAAGCGTGTCATCCTTGCCGGCCGCCGCGGCAACCTGGCTTACTGCCTCGGTAAACAGCTGCGGGTTAATGGTGCCGGTGACCTCCGGCAGCGTTGGCAACTGTGGGTAATCATCAAGAGGAATCAACGGCAGTTCAAAGCGGGAGGAACCACAGGTCAGCAAAACCTTGCTGCCCTGTAATTCGAGTTCGACAGGCTTGTTGGGCAGCGTGGAGACAATGTCAGCGATGAGCTTGCCGGCTACAGCGATGCGGCCTGGCTCGCCGATCTCTGCGGGGATACGCACGCGCGTAGAAACCTCATAGTCGAAACCCGTGAGCTCCAAACCTGTGTCATCTGCAGTAATGAGCATCGCGCGGAGGACTGGCTGCGTCACCTTTGATGGCAGGCTGCGGGCAACCCACGAAACGGCATCAGAAAAATCGTCCTTGGCCACGCGGAATGACACAGCTTGTGGTTCCATCTTGGGCTTACTCCTCGCACTAAGAATTCGTAATTACAGAATGTTTTCGTTTCTAACGCTTCCAACTTACCGGCCAACGCCCGCAAGGGCTATTTTTCGAACCCACCTTGTGGATTGTTGTGATTTAGCCCAGTCTTACAAATTCTTCCCCGCGGTTGCGGCCTAGCGGGCGGGCGGAAGAGGCCGGGCGCGCGAGTTTCCACACACCCTAAGACTTCTAGGAAGAACAAATTATTTAACTAGTAGTAGTAATAGGTGCTGTGCGATCTGTGGGATTCGGGGTAAATGACAAGATAGCGCCGGATTTTCCGGGTGTGCGTTTTCTTGTGATTTGAATGTGCATAACGGCGGCCAAATGTGGATAAGTGGCGGCGTGCCGGTTTTGATCACAGGTTTTATGTAGTTCTCCACCGTTTTAACACAGCGATACTCACAAGAATCTTGTCATTCCTGTAGGCGGCGCGGGCGCAGCTGCGTCGGCGGCGTTGTGATCAAAACCATTAAATTACAAGATTGAAATTACACAGCTGTGGATAAGGGCTGTGGATAACTTCTTTCTCGGGGTTGTAAACAGCTAAAACCGCAGTAGACGGCCTCTAAAAGCACAAAAATCGCTAAAACGGGAAGACCCGCCCGGGGAAAATCCCCGGGCGGGTCAGTCGTGTTATTTAGAGAAATCCGGCGCCTGGCTACCGCTTACAAGCCACGGTCTTAACACCACTAGCGGTTGTGGGTCTTGATCCTTTGGGTCAGGGCCTGGATTTCATCGTAAGTACCGCGTTTTTCCGTCATTTCCTTGCGAATCTTGCGATCCGCGTAGATGACGGTGGTGTGGTCCTTGCCGCCGAAGTGGGCGCCAATCTTTGGCAGGGATAGTTCGGTGAGCTCACGGCATAGGTACATGGCCAGCTGGCGGGCGTGCGCCACGTTGCGCTTCTTGATGGCGCCGGTAAGCATCTCCGGATCAATATCGAAGTAGGCCGCGGTGACCTCGATGATGGTCGTCGGCGTGATCTGCGCGTGTCCGCCTTCCGGCGCTAGGTCGTGAAGCGCCTCGCGCGCCATGTCCACGGTGATCGGGGCATGGTTGAGGGAGGCGTAGGCAGAGACGCGAATGAGCGCGCCTTCGAGCTCGCGGATCGAGGATTCGAAGCGCGACGCGATGAGTTCCAGCACGTCCCGGTGAATGACGGTGCCGTCCGCCTGGGCCTTCTTCATCAAGATGGCGATGCGGGTTTCCAAGTCCGGTGGTTGCACGTCCGTGATGAGCCCGCCCTCGAAACGGGTGCGCAGGCGGTCTTCCAGCGTGGTGAGCTGGCGCGGCGGGCGATCAGAGGACAGGATGATTTGCTTGTTGGCCTGGTGCAGCGCGTTGAAGGTGTGGAAGAACTCCTCCTGGGTGGACTCCTTACCCTCTAGGAACTGGATGTCATCCACCATGAGGATGTCTAGGTTGCGGTAGCGGCGCTTGAAGGATTCCTGCCGGTCGTCACGCAATGAATTGATGTAATCATTGGTGAATTCCTCGGAGGAGACGTATTTAACCCGCAGGCCTGGGTGCAGCAGCTGCGCGTAGTTGCCCGCGGCGTGGAGCAGGTGGGTCTTGCCCAGGCCGGATCCGCCCCAAATAAATAGGGGGTTGTACGCCTTGGCGGGGTTTTCCGCCACGGCCACGGCGGCGCCGTTGGCGAAGCGGTTGGATGAGCCGATGACGAAGGAATCGAACGTGTGCTTCGGGTTCAGCGACTGATCGCGGTTGGGGTCATGCGCCGGGGTCTCGCGTGGCAAGCGGGAGCCTTGGGAATAATCCTGCGGCGCCTCAGCCTCGGCCTGCTGCCGGTTGAACTGCTCGGCCAGCTCGTCCAGGCTGGCCGGCGCGTGGGTGGAATCCCAATTATCTTCGGTCCTGGCCACCGGGCTGGTCCCCGGGCTCGGCGCAGGCCGTGGCGCGGGTGCGGGGCTTGGCTCCGGCGCGGGCGCTGCTTCCACCGACGGCTCCGGGGCGGGTTCCGGCGCCGGGGTGTCAAGAATGATGGCTACGCGCACATCATGGCCTAAGTGCGTGGATAGAACTGGGCCGATGTGGCCTATTAGCTCGGATTCGACGATGTGCTTGGCATGGTCGTCGGGAGCGGAAAGCAATGCCCAGCCATCTGCTTCCATGACCGGATTGAGGAGCTGAAGGTACAGGCGTGCCGGGGCTGACAAAGCTGGAATGCCGGACTGCGGCTTGCCGGCTCGTCCCAGCAGATCGCTCACGGCGGCACGCCATTGCGTGGCTAGTGATCCTGGAGTCTCTGTCAC